>JAZKGL010000328.1:0-12095 GCA_040385935.1 Bdellovibrionota bacterium | reverse complement strand
ATACGCATATGCGACGCAAATAGACAAAAAAAGGCGGATTTTGTAGTCTTCGGCCTCATAACCACCTTCGAGGCGCCCAATGACAGCTCAAGACATTAAGAAAACGCCCCTTCATGCCTTTCATAAGCAACTCAAAGCGAAGATGGTGCCCTTTGGTGGCTGGGATATGCCTGTGCAGTACGAAAGTGTTCTCGCCGAACACAAATGGGTGCGTGAAGAATGCGGAATCTTCGATGTGAGCCACATGGGTGAGATCCTAGTTGAAGGTCAGGATGCTCTGAAATATCTGCAAGGCATTACGATCAACGACGTATCCAAACTTGAAATCGGTCACGGACAATACAGTGCCCTGCCGACAGAAGATGCGGGATTCATCGATGATTTGATCATCTACCGCATCGGTGATAACCGATACTTTCTATGTGTGAACGCATCCAATATCGAAAAAGATTTTGAATGGCTGAAAAAACATCAAGGCGCACATAAGGTCACGGTTACCAACGAATCGCCCAGTTGGTCACAACTTGCGATTCAAGGACCAAAAAGCGAGGACGTACTCAAAGTTGTCCTTTCAGTAGCCGACCAGAAAAAAGTTGCGGAACTTCCTTACACGAATATTACCGAAGCAAGCTTCCAAGGGAAAAAGGGCTATGTAGCGCGTACCGGTTATACCGGCGAAAAAGGCTACGAGATTTATGTGCCCAACGATATCGCGACTCCCATATTTGCAGCGCTTCTTGAAAACTCGATCGCTAAACCGATCGGACTTGGCGCGCGTGACACGCTTCGCCTGGAAGCCTGTTATTTGCTTTACGGCAACGATATGGACGAGACAGTGAGTCCTATCGAAGCGGGCATCGGTTGGGCGGTTCGTTTTGACAAAGGTGATTTCCTTGGCAAAGCCAAGATGGAAGCGCAAAAAGCGGGGACATTGGAAGCCCGTAAAATGGTCGCTTTCAAATTGGAAGACGAGGGCATTGCTCGCCATGGCATGGATGTTTATGTCGGCGATCGCAAAGTCGGAACTGTAACCAGCGGATCGGTGCTTCCCACACTGCAAGGCGCAGGCGGGATGGCGCTCATAGCAAAGGATGCAGGACAGATCGGCGATGCGGTTGAGATCGATATCCGTGGCAAAAGAAAACTTGCAAGGCTCGTGAAAAGACCCCTATATTCGGCAAAGGTTAAAAATTAACGCCGGTTCCCTATAATACTTCGAGGTTTTTATGTCGTTTCCAAAGGATCTAAAGTACACCCGCGAGCATGAATGGGTTCGCCTCGAAAATGGCGGCGCTACAGTTGGCATCACAGCTTACGCTCTTGAGCAGCTCGGCGATGTCGTTCACCTTGATCTCCCTAAAGTGGGCGAAACGTTCAAAGCGGGTTCAACTTTTGGCAGCATCGAATCCACTAAAACAGTGTCTGACCTCTATATGCCAATCTCGGGTAAAGTGACCGAAGTGAATAGCGGTATCGCTAAGAAACTTGAAGGTTTGACCGATGATCCTTATAGCGCGGGCTGGCTTATCAAATTGTCTTTCACAAACAATGATGGCGAACTCCTGAGCGGCGATGATTATCAAAAATTGATCGCTGAAGAAGAGTAAGCTTATCCTCTCAAAGTCCCGCCGAATCTAAGGTTCGCGGGACTTTTTTCACGCCCGCCGATTTAGATTCCCTGCCAGCCAAAGAAAACGCTTATGGATTTTGCTTTTTCCCCTCTGTTTAGCTAGATTGCTGAAGTCGAAACATATTCGAAAGGCGGGCAGCATCCATGTCTATGGTTTGGGATAAAGCGAACACTATTCAAAATTTTGCAGAGCGGCACATCGGACCTTCAGAGGCCGAAGTCAAAGCTATGCTTTCCGAACTTGGTTACGCGTCTCTCGATGCTCTAACTAAAACAGCTATTCCGAAAGCTATTCAGACTAAGGTGGCTTTGGATCTTCCACTGGCGCTCACTGAGCATGAAGCTCTCGCTGAGCTTTCGCGCATTATGAAAAAGAATAAGGTCTACAAAAGTTTCATCGGCCTTGGTTATTACGATACGATTACGCCGAGCGTAATCCAGCGTAATATCCTCGAGAACCCGGCTTGGTATACGCAGTACACGCCTTATCAGCCCGAGATCGCTCAGGGCCGTTTAGAGGCTCTTATCAACTTTCAGACTTTGGTGACTGATCTTACCGGATTGCCGATTGCGAACGCTTCGCTTTTGGATGAAGGCACGGCAGCCGCCGAAGCCATGACGATGAGTCGCGATATCTGTGACTCTGAGCAGGGTCAGACGTATTTGATCGCCGCCGATTGTCATCCGCAGACGATTGAAGTGGTTCGGACCCGTGCCGAAGCTCTCGGTATTCCGACTAAGATCGTGGCGCCGGCAGAGATGACGATCTCCAAAGATTCCTACGGTGTCCTTCTTCAATATCCAAATACCAACGGAACTGTTGAAGATTATGAAAAGCTGATTGCCAAGGCTAAGAGCGAAGGTTTGATCGTAACTTTAGCGACCGATCTATTGGCTCTTTGTGTGTTGAAATCTCCGGGTGAACTGGGCGCTGATATCGCGGTGGGAACATCACAGCGCTTTGGCGTTCCGCTGGGATACGGTGGACCGCATGCGGGCTTCTTCTCAACGAAGGATGAGTATAAGCGCAGGATTCCAGGACGACTTGTCGGTGTTTCTAAGGACGCTCAGGGCGCGCAGGCTTATCGTTTATCTTTGCAAACTCGCGAGCAACATATCCGTCGTGACAAGGCGACGTCGAATATTTGTACGGCTCAGGTTCTTCTTGCAATCATGGCTTCCATGTATGCGGTTTATCACGGTCCTAAAGGGCTGAAAGTGATCGCCGAGCGTACGCATGCTATGACCGGGATTTTGGCCACTGGCCTCAAAAAGCTTGGTTATAAGCTCTTGAGCGAAAGTTACTTCGACACGATTACTGTTTTAGAAAACGATAATCTGATCAATCAAATCGAAGCCGCGGCTGAAGGGGAGCAAATCAACTTCAGAAAAACTGTGAGTGGTCAGATCGGGATTTCCTTTGACGAGAAGACTCAGCTCTCGGATATCGAGCGTATTCTGACGATCTTTGCGCTCGGCAAACCGGTGCCTAAACTTCAGGATCTTTCTAAAGATGTGTCCGATGTTTTGCCAAAGTCTTTGGTTCGGAAATCGACCTATCTACAGCATCCTGTGTTTAATGCGTATCACTCAGAAACTGAGATGATGCGTTATATTCGTAAGCTTGAAGGACGCGATCTTTCTTTGACTCGCTCTATGATTCCTCTGGGATCATGTACGATGAAATTGAATGCCGCCTCGGAGCTTTATCCGATCACTTGGCCGGAAGTGAATTCGCTTCATCCTTTTGTTCCGTTAGAGCAAGCGGCTGGATATCTGGAGCTGTTTCATACGCTGGAGAATTATCTGGCGGCTTGTACGGGCTTTGACGCGATTTCTTTGCAACCTAACTCGGGTGCGCAAGGCGAATACGCAGGTCTGCTCGTTCTTCGTAAGTATCACATCTCGCGCGGCGAAGGGCATCGAACGGTGTGTTTGATTCCGAGTTCGGCGCATGGAACCAACCCCGCTTCGGCAGTCATGGCCGGTATGGAAGTTGTCGTCACACGCTGTGATAAGAACGGAAATATTGATGTCGAGGATCTGAAGGCGAAAGCGATTCAGCATAAGGATCGTCTGGCTGCATTGATGATTACTTATCCTTCGACTCACGGTGTGTTTGAAGAAGATGTGGTGAAAATCTGTGACATCATTCATGAGAATGGCGGACAGGTTTATATGGATGGTGCCAACCTGAATGCTCAGGTTGGTCTGTCGTCTCCGGGTAAGTTTGGTCCTGATGTTTGTCACATGAACCTTCACAAAACCTTCTGTATCCCGCACGGCGGCGGGGGTCCAGGTGTTGGTCCGATCGGTGTGAAGAGCCACCTCGCAAAGTTCCTTCCGAACCATCCTGTGGTGAAGATGGGCGGCACCGAAGGTGTGGGGCCGATCTCGGCTGCGCCTTGGGGGAGTGCGAGCATCCTTCCTATCTCGTGGATGTATATTCGTATGATGGGCGGCGAAGATTTGAAACGCGCGACTCAGATTGCGATCTTGAATGCCAACTATATTGCGAAACGCCTTGATCCGCACTTTCCTGTGGTTTATCGCGGTGAGTCGGGATTGGTTGCGCATGAGTGTATTATCGATTTGAACAAGGTTAAAAAGTCGGCTGATGTCAGTGTGGATGATATCGCGAAGCGTTTGATGGACTACGGTTATCACGCGCCGACCGTTTCCTGGCCCGTGCCGAATACAATGATGATAGAGCCGACGGAATCGGAGTGTAAGCGCGAGATCGATCGCTTCTGCGATACGATGATCAGCATACGAAGCGAGATTGCAGAGATTGAGCAGGGTAAAGTTAATCGCGAGAATAACGCACTTAAGAATGCGCCGCATACAGCACCCGTGATGATGGGAGCCTGGGATAGGCCTTACTCACGCGAGCAGGCAGCGTTTCCTAAGGAGTGGGTGAAAGAGAGTAAGTTCTGGCCTTTCGTTGGACGGATTGATAGTGCGTTTGGGGATAGAAACCTCGTGTGTACCTGTCCTGATATTTCGACTTACGAGTCTTGATCGTTCTTTAGTTGAGATAGAAAAAGCGTGTTTCCTCATCGGTGCACGCTTTTTTTGAATTGAGGGATTTCAAATTTTAACCATCAAGCCCGACATGAATATCGCGATGCGAAACCGAAATAGTAATATTCGGAATCGTCATGGACGCCAACTCAAGCGCGAGACGTTCGGAGAGCGCGACGCTGCGATGTTTGCCGCCGGTACAGCCGATTCCTATACGAAAGTAATGCTTACCTTCAGCATGATAGTTGGGCAGCAAAAATGTGTGGAGATCGATTATTTTGCCAAGAAAAATGTTAGTGCGCGGGTCGTCGAAAACATAGGCGGCCACCGCTGGGTCCTGGCCGGTTTTGGCTTTTAGAGTCGGCTCGAAGTGGGGATTTCTTAGAAAACGAACGTCGAATGTCGTGTCGGCGGTTTTCAAAGGACCGTGCTTAAAACCAAAGCTCACCACGGTCACGTGGAGCTGCCTTGCCAAATTATCTGAGGTGTAACGCTCCTCGGCTTTTCTCGCTAAAAAATGCGGCGACCACAAGCTTGTATCAAAGGAGACATCGGCAAGTCTTTCGATCGGCTGCATCAACGCGATCTCTTTTCTTATCGCATCAATCAATTCGCCTTTGACGAGGAGAGGATGCTTACGACGTGTCGTTGAAAAGCGGTCTGCTAAGACATCATCGCTACTCGTCAGAAATAGAACATCGACCGTAAAGGACTGCTTAAGCCGTGGGAGCAAATTCGCAAATTCGGCAACGAAAACCTGATCACGCGCATCGATGCCAATAGCATAACGCTTTTGCTCAGGCCTTGTATTGCGCAGATGATCGAGCACCGGCTCGATCAGCGCAAAAGGCACATTTTCCATACAATGAAAGGAAAGATCTTCGAGCGCATTGATAACCGTGGACTTGCCAGCACCGGATAGACCGGTGACGATGACGAGTAAGGGACGATCGGCTTCTGCTTTCACACCAGGACGACTCGTCTTGCCCACGCCTTGCACTCCCATGCTCACTTAGAAGAATTTTTTGCGTTTACTGCTCGGCAAAATATTAAGCTGCTCGCGATACTTTGCCACTGTCCGACGCGCTAGCTGAATCCCACGCTCCTCGAGCATTTCGACTATCTTTTGATCCGCAAGCGGATGCTTGACGTCCTCTTTGCTAATCATCTCAGCAATGATCTTTTTAACCGATACACTCGCAAGACTATCCCCACCGGCCATCGAAACCGAACTGTTGAAGAAATACTTCAACTCGAAAATACCCTGAGGCGTGTGAACATACTTATTGCTTGTCACACGACTGATCGTCGACTCATGCATCCCGATATCATCGGCAATATCTCGAAGGACCATCGGCTTTAAATACTCATAACCGTGCTCAAAGAATTCCTTTTGCCGCTCAACCAATTTTTCCGTCACGCGCAAGATTGTCTTCTGCCGCTGCTGAATGGATTTGATAAGCCACTGAGCGCTCTTGAGCTTCTCTGATAAATAATCTTTGCTCGCGCCAGCCATGCCCGTAGCCATCTTCTCATACATACGCGAAACCTTGAGATTCGGCAGGCCTTCATCATTCAGAGTGACAACCCACTCACCTGATACCTTAAACACGTATACATCAGGGACTACGTACTGCGCATCGAGGTTTCCGAACTGCCGCCCAGGCACCGGCTCTAGCTCGGCGATGATCTGAACGTTCTCGATGATCGTCTCAAGCGGTAGCTTCATTGCTTTGGCAATAGCATTAAAATTTCTTGTCTCAAGTTCGGCGAGGTGATGCTCAACGATTTTTTCGACGACTCCGTTTTTCAGACGGCCGGCTCGAAGCTGAATATGCAGACACTCTTTGAGATCACGACAGCCCACACCGGCAGGCTCTAGATGCTGAACGACATCCAGCATATCTTCGATGTTATCGGCCGATTGATTACACTCGGCCGCAATCTCTTCGATGGTAATGTGCAAATATCCGCGATCATCGATATTCCCGATAATGCGACCAGCTAAATCTTTCTCGTCATCGGACAGATCCATTTCGCCAATCTGGGCAAACAAGAAATCTTGGAGAGATCCATTTCGAGCGAGATTTTCGTGACTCGGAAACTCGCCATCTTCATTATTTCGACTGCCGGAACTTGTAGGACCGGCCGATTCCTGCATGCGCGAGAAGGCTTCCCAGTCCATATCTGCAGGCTTTTCGCCGCTTATCGAATCGACGATACCAGCGGCCTCGCCCATGCTCTCGCTAACGGCTTCGGTTTCTGTACGCTCGCGTTCACGTTCGACCTGAAGACGTTCTTCGGAGGATTCGGATACACCTTCTTCGAGGACAGGGTTTTCGGTCAGCTGCTGCGTAACGAATTCTTCAAGCTCGAGTCGAGAGAGCTGAAGAAGCTTAATCGCCTGCTGCAGCTGCGGCGTCATCAGCAGCTGTTGGCTAAGTTTTAGCGACTGTTTGAGATCGAAAGCCATACCATCCACCAATCATAACTAAGAGCAGGAACATGAACCTTAAAAATACTTTCAACGATTAAAGACGGAAGTTCTCGCCAAGGTATACGTGGCGAACCTTAGGATCGTTCGCAATTGCATCTGGCGGCCCGTGAGCAATAATCTGCCCGCCGGTAAGAATATACGCCCTATCGCAGCTTCCGAGCGTCTCTCGAACATTGTGATCGGTTATCAAAACGCCTAGGCCATCTTCGTCTCTAAGCTTTTCGATGATTTTTTGAATTTCTTGAACCGTCACGGGGTCAATCCCCGCAAAGGGTTCATCTAACAGCAAAAATTTTGGCTTTATTATCAAAGACCGAGCGATTTCGACCCTTCTTCGCTCACCACCCGAGAGCGCAGCGCCCATAGACTTTGCAATATGCGTAATCTGAAACTTGGTCAAAAGATAGTCCAAGAATTCTTTACGCTCATGAGAGGGCGTCTTTGCCACCTCCATCACCGCCTTCAAATTATCCTCGACCGTCATCCGCCGAAAGATCGACATATTCTGCGGCAGATAACTGATCCCGCGCTTGGCGCGCTGATGCATCGGTAGATCGGTGATGTTCTCGTTGTCGAGGCGAATCTCTCCCTCATTGGGAAAAAGGAGACCCACGATCATATAAAAACTTGTCGTCTTACCCGCACCATTAGGTCCGAGCAAACCCACAACTTCACCCTGGCGAACCTGAAAGGATGCGCCTTTAACAACTTCTCTCGCTTTGAAAAACTTTCGTATATTGCGCGCCTCTAATACGGGACGCGGATCATCTGCGCCTGGTTCAGGCGAGTCAAAGGTCATTTCTTCATCCGATCCGGCTGCACAACGCCCTGAGCTTTGTCGATTTTAATCATGCCGGTAGTAAGGTCATAAACTATGCGTTCGCCTTTAACGAGATTGCCGTTTTGCCAAAGTCGCGCGTTCCCATCGAGAGTGACAAGCTGCTGAACGTTATCAAAGGTCGCCTTATCACTCTTGGCCGTCATACGCTCGGTTGGATCGGTTGAATAACGCGAGATTGCGACCTTGCCGTCCAAAACCGCAGTCTTCACTCCTGAGTTAGCAGCGCCCTTGGGTAAAAACGTGACCTTAGCATCGTCGGATTGCAGGCGAAGATCATCTTGAGTGATCATCACGCTTTTTTGCAGTGTGACGGTCATCCTGTCTTGCGAGTAAGTCGTCGTTCCTTCGCTCGCAACGTGAACAGGCGCTTTGTTTCTTTGATCCTTGGTTTTGCCTTTTGAAGATTTCATCGGCAGAACTTTAGGTTCGGGAGTCAAAGGTTCTTCGATCGGTTCGGGAATCACAGCCTGTATCTCGGGGTCTGGATTTTCTGTTGGAGTTTTTGTCGATTCAGGTTTTTGCGGTTTCTTCACCGAAGGTTGTCCGGGTAAAACCTCATCCTTAGACGAGTCTTTCGTCTCCTTTTTCTTCTTCTCTTTCTCAGCCGGCTTTTTGTTGGGATCCTTTTCTTTTTCCAGCTCTTCGATATCGGTGATGATATCCGCTTTCAATCGTCGCGCAGGAAGTCCTAACCCAAACACCAACCCGAGGGTGGCAAGGGATAACACAAGGCTTAAGGGTTTTGTTTTACTGCTCAGCATCAACCAGTGTGCCCTCCAGTGGCCCAAATACTTTTACATCTTGGGTTTTCGAATCGTACTCAAAACCTTTTTTACCTAACATGTCTGCCTGAGGATTTTTCATCCGAACAGGGCGATCAGAAACAAGTTTGCCCGATGCATTATCGAATTTCGCATAGTCGGTGAACATCGTGATGTCACCCGTTCCAAACCGCACCTGATTCTCCATCGTGACGGTTTCAAGTTTGGAGTCTTTGACTAAATCGGTCAGACCTTTCGAGGAGAAACGAAGAGCCGCCGATTCGGCTGCAACAAATTCTTTCTTGCCCTCATTGATACGATTGCCTCGAATACTCCCGAATATCTCGAGCGTATCGGGATCTTCGAATTGCGCAAGTTTGCCTTGGAAAGTGCCGGTCGCATGGTGATCTCGATATTCGTAAAGGACAAATTCTTCGATCGTCACGCGCGAATGCTTCTCATTGCTTTCGACCGTCACGGGCTTCTTAGCCTGACGCTCGCCGCGCTGCAAAAATACAATCACTGCGCCTATAAACGCCGATGCAAAAGCTAAAACGATGAGATGCTTGCCCATAAACCTTACTCCGACCACAAACCCATACGGGTTTACCTCCCAAGTCTACCACAAGGATAGCGAGGGACTGAAGCATAGCCTATACAGGCAAGCTACGTGATTGCGTAAGATTTTCCATGAATTCATGAGGAAAGGCCCAAGGAATGGGCTCTCTCTCTTAGATTGAAGCGAAACGAATTTAAACGACCTTAGCTGCAAGGAGATCATGCATTCGGATAAGTCCGACGACTTCGCCCAAGTCATTATTTACAAAAAGTGATGTTATACGCGCCTGCTCCATCATCTTGACTGCATCTAAAGCCAAACGATCGGCAGATATCGTTTTTGGATTACCTGTCATGATGTCTTTCGCGTGCAAAGAAAAAACTTTCTCGCGTGCGTTTTTCAGTGCTCGTCTTAAATCACCATCGGTGATCGCGCCGATGAGCTGCTTCTTTTCGTCCAGCACTCCGGCGATACCATAGTTGTGCGCGGTGATCACTTCGAGCACGCGATGAAAATCATCGCTCGCTGCGATGGCTAAAAGATCGGTTTTCATATGCTGGCTAACGAGGGAAAGTTGCCGACCAAGACTTCCGTCCGGATGAAAAGCAGCGAAATCTTGTTTCTCAAATCCCTTCGCTCGCATGATCGCGACGGCGAGGGCATCGCCGAGTCCCATAGCGACCGAAGTGGAGGTGGTTGGCGCAAGATTCAAAGGACAGGCTTCACGTTCAACTCGGCCATCGAGAACGACTTGAGAAAGCTGAGCGAGCGAGGAATCGCTGCGACCGGTTAATGCGATCACAGGAATCGAACGACGGTTCGCAAATTTCACGACTTCCAGCGTCTCTCGTGTCTCACCTCCGAACGCGAGGGCTAAAACAACATCCTGCTCTTGAATCATTCCAAGATCGCCATGAAGCGCCTCCGAAGGATGCAGAAAGGACGAAGGAGTACCCGTCGAGGCAAAGGTCGCCGCAAGCTTTTTGCCAATGTGCCCTGATTTCCCTAGGCCGGTGATCACAAGTTTGCCGCGCGAAACCAGAATTAATTGCACCGCATCGACAAAGGATTGACCGAGGGCTTTGGCCGATGCGCTCAGCGACTGAGCTTCCGCCTCGAGCACATCACGCCCCCAGGCGATCACGGTATTGGAGTCCAAAGGCGCGCCCTTCATGCGTTTCGTCCTTCCACCGCTTTGCCGACAAAGTCGCGAAAGAGTGGATGCGGCTGCATCGGTTTACTTTTCAGCTCAGGATGGAACTGACTTCCAACAAACCAAGGGTGATCTTTCAATTCGATCACTTCAACGAGTGAACCATCCGGGGAAAGCCCCGAGAAGCGCATTCCGGCTTCTTCAAAACGTTGACGATAAGCATTATTAAATTCGTAGCGGTGGCGGTGACGCTCCGAGATCGCTTCCTCGCCATAGGCTTCTTGAGCCTTGCTCCCAACCTGGAGCTGACACGGATAAGCGCCGAGGCGCATCGTGCCGCCGAGGTCTTTGAGCTTCTTCTGATCTTCCATGAGATGAATAATCTGATCAGGACTTTGCGCATTAAATTCTTGGCTGTCAGCGATGCTCAGTCCAAGCTTGTGGCGGGCAAATTCGATGGCCGCAAGCTGCATGCCGAGACAGATTCCAAGGAATGGAACCTTGTTTTCGCGCAGGTAACGAATCGCCGCGATCTTGCCTTCGATCCCTCGATTACCGAACCCGCCGGGCACGATCACACCGTCAAGGCCTTTGAGGTGCTGGGCAACATTATCGTGATTCAAAGTAGCGGCATCAAAGTAAATCGTCTCGACTTTGACCTGATTAGAAATACCGGCATGGATAAGCGATTCATTGATCGACTTATAGGAATCGATCACATCGATGTACTTACCCACGACACCGATTTTCACATGGCCTGTTGGACGATCCAACGTTTCCTGAATTCTATGCCATTCACTAAGCTCTGGGTTTCGTGTCCAAATATTCAAGGCATCGACAATCGTTTGATCGAGGCCTTGCGCGTGGAGATAAAGCGGAACCTTGTAGATCGTATCAAGGTCCGGGCAGTCGATCACTCGTTCGGGTTTCACGTTACAGAAGAGACCAATTTTTTCGCGAAGCTCGGCGGGCACCGGACGATCGGCGCGGCAGATCAAAATATTCGGCTGAATACCGATCTGACGAAGCTCTTTTACCGAGTGCTGCGTAGGTTTGGTTTTTAGCTCGTGAGCCGCATTGATGTAAGGCACGAGAGTCAGGTGAATATAGATGACGTTTTCGTCGCCCAGATCATAGCGAATCTGCCGAATCGCCTCGAGAAAGGGCAAACTCTCGATGTCACCCACCGTGCCACCAACCTCAACGATCGCGACATCGGCGCCTTCAGATCCTGCGTATATATTTTCTTTGATCTGATCGGTGACGTGAGGAATGACCTGCACGGTTCCGCCTAGGTAGTCGCCTCGGCGTTCTTTGCTTAAGACTTTGTCGTAAATCTGGCCTGTTGAAAAACTGTTCAAACGCGTGAGGGTCGCGGATGTGAAGCGTTCGTAATGACCAATGTCGAGGTCAGTTTCTGCGCCGTCATCGGTGACAAAGACTTCTCCGTGTTGAAACGGACTCATCGTTCCGGGGTCGACGTTCAGATAGGGGTCGACCTTCGTCATGCTCACTCTTAAACCACGGCTCTCTAAAAGTGAGCCGAGACTCGCTGCAACTATGCCTTTTCCTAGTGAGGAAACGACTCCTCCCGTAACAAAAATGTACTTCGTGCGATGACGTTTTCTCA
>JAZKGL010000327.1:0-2920 GCA_040385935.1 Bdellovibrionota bacterium | reverse complement strand
ACGAAAATCGAGCAGCAGGCTTTGCAACGAAGCTCAGGGTTCTTTTGTCCGTCATATTTCGGGTGACGCATACACACAACAGCAATCTTTTCCATCTTTCACTCCAATTCCAACAACAGCTTGAGTCAACAGCAACAACAAGAGAAAGAAACGGTCACGTTTAGGGTAATTGCAGGGGGCGTGCCAGGGGCGGGGGATTAAGAAGCGGATTTTTTCTTCAAACGATTCTGCTCGTTTAGAAGCTTTGAGAAGAGCTTGTGGGCGTAACGTTTATAGAGTTTGCGTGCAATTGCACCATTTGCATCCATCAACTGTTCAAACTCTGCACGCTTTATACAGCCTAGGGTACATAGGCTGGTCGCGGCGAACTTCACCTTGGTCGGTTGATCTTTTAAGAGCCAAAGTTCTCCAAACGTGTCAGCTGCTTGCAGCTCATCCGCTGGGACTTCATCCCCTTCTTTGTCGACGCGATAGACCGTGATATTGCCGCGAAGTAAGAAATAGATACCGGCCGGCGTCTGATTATAGTCTAAGACCACAGACCCCGAAGGGAAGTCGCGCACGATGCAGATTTCCTGCAGGAGCTTTTGTTCAGCAAAGCTGAGATCGACTAAGAATTCCGCGCGAAAAAACGGATCCCAATCGACCTTTGGATCGGGCGTTCCTGGGGGCGGTGTGCCGGGCAAAGGCAAGCGAGCTTCTAGGGGCATCTCTTCTTGCGTCGTGGCTGTATTGGTCCCTAGAAATGCGGCTGATGCCTGGGGAACGACTTTAAGCTTTCCTTGCGCTGCTAAAACGCGCGAAGGAGCGCCGGCTACATCACGGATCGCATCGGTGCTCGTATCTTGAATACTGAACGGATTTGAGGAGCGCGGAGGGTCAACCCGCATCGAAGGCTGCGAGGGCGCTCGTTCATTTGCCGCTTGCGGCTGAGCCTTGGCCGGTGCTGAGGCCTTGGAGGGTGAGCCGCCGTGCGTGGCGGCAAGGATTCGCATCTCAGTGGATTTTTGTTTGTTCTTCACGCGATCGTAACAGTAAGCCGCGCGATCGTAGAATTCGCCCTTTTCAAACGACTCTCCGCCGCGCTCGAATTCTTCCATGCGTTCGTACACCATACCGCTGTATTCGTAGGCACCGACGTTGGAGAAGAGGGCCGCAAGCAAACTGTTTTCTTCTCGTTTGAAGTCATTGAATGCGATCAACTCGGGACCGATGTCGATCGTGTTGCGCATGAAGGCAGCGGTCGCGCCGCGAAGGTTGTTGGCGCGAATGAGTTCGATAATGAGCTGGGGGGCACGTTTTTTAGCGATTAAGATATCGGCGAGGCGGGTATCGACTTTGTCTTCGATCAATTTTCTTTGAATGAAATCGAGTTCGGGGTCGCTGAATGCAACCTTTTCTATGTCGTGGGCATTGTCCACAAACGTCACGTACTGCTCGAGAGCACGATCAAATTCTTTGATGCGGAAAAAGATCTTGGCTGCCTCATGATGTTTACCTAGGTCGAGGTAACATTCGGCGGCTTCGGAATTGGCTTTGGCTTCCAGAAAATAAGGAATAGCAGTGGCGAGATCCCCAAGTTCACGAGCGCAGCGACCGACTTCGAGAGGTAAATTGGCTCTTTTAAAGCATTCCATGGCCTCTTTCCACATACCGTTTCGGGCCAGCAGAGAGCCTGCGCGGTTGGGTCTTTGGATGCGAATCAGAGTGTCGGCGGCTTCGCGAATGTAACCCGACTTTTCGAGGATGGTAATGGCTTCACGCACAAGGCCCATCGATTCTAGAATTTTGGACGAGCCGCGAAAGTTGCCTTCCTGGTAGAGCTTTTGCGCTTGGCGATAAGCGGCTTTATCTGCACCCTTGAGCTTTACTTTATCGGAGGCGCGCTTTTGATTATTTCGACGAGCGTGTCCAGCCAGCTTGGAATTGACCAGCTGCCAGGCTAAATACGCAAACGTCAGCGCTACCGCGATAACGGCTAATAGGGTTGTGACCCGCATTCTTTCAAAAACTCCTTAACGTCCTGACAAGGCTATCGGCGGGGTGGTAAGAAACTTAGGAAGAATCTCGTAAGCTCTTGGATCAATTCACGATTAATTCAGACTAGAGCTTATATCCGAGGCCAAGTTCGGTGTATGTGTTCTGAACGGTTTTAGTCTTTTCCGCACCTTCTTCCACATAGGATTGCTTGCCCGGTGTGATGGTCTGCGTAATTTTCAGCTGAAATCCTTGGCCAAGCTGAATCGCAATGCCGCCGCCGTAGTTGGGGACGGGGTAGAGGGACTGCTTTGAGACGGTTCTTTCGAATTGATAATCAAAGGTGTTTGTATAGTCCTGACGCGCAACACCACCGAAAATGAAGGGCGAGACGATACCTGCGTAGGGAATCAGTGTGAGGTCGACGGAATTTGTAACGGTTTCGGTTTTATCCGCGAAATCAACAAGGACGTAAGCCGTGCGAGCTTCATTTATACGTTTCTTTTGTCCCGTCGTGTCGGAGAATGATCGTCTATGGGTAAGGCCTATGGAAACGTAGGATCCAAGTGAAACACCGATATTGGCAGCGACCGAGTGGGCCGCTGTTTTCTCAAAGTTGTTGGTGGATTTCTGCGCCGATCCCGAGAGGTTGATTTGAACGCCCGCATGAGCGCAGGGGGCGCAAAGGGCCGCTGTGAATAGACTTGAAACTAGTAGAAAATAGCGAGTAGACATAGATCAGCTCCTTGATGCTATAAACGCAAGGTCCGACCGTGAAGTGAGCGCAAAGACACGGGTCTAAAACGACTTCATAAGGTGGATCATGCTATGCTGACTATTGATATCGTAGCATGCAGGTAGGGACCGGTATGCTCGGTCAATGTTTTGACGATGGGAACGTGATGGAAAAGCCGTATAGACCTTGTGTAGTAGCGGTTATAAG
>JAZKGL010000326.1:0-3548 GCA_040385935.1 Bdellovibrionota bacterium | reverse complement strand
CAGCGAAGCGCTATCCCGAGGGAAAACGCCCCATATAAAGCACCCCAGTCTTAAACGAATGACATAAACCCACTCAATCAGACGAGAGCTTAATTGTTATCCGCAACCACATCATCACAGGTTCCAGCTGGAAGATCGAGATCAACGCCAGAATCTTTTTGAACCCAGCAGATGTTCGAAGACATCAGACCGTAGATTCCACCTGTTCCACATGATCCACCGCGTGAGGTTACACCGTAAACGCGCCAGTCGCCGCTTTTCAACTGACCATAAACGGGTCCACCGGAATCGCCGTTACAGGAATCTTTGCCGCTGCCACCAATCGCGATTTCATTTTGTGAATCGTACGAGAGCAAAGTTGAGATCGATTTCACAACCGAAGCTGTCACTTCATATTTCACACCGAAGGCGTTACCGTTGCGAAGGCCGTAACCAACGATCTGGGCCTTTGCACCGACTTTATTCAGTTCGGCAATCTCATCTTTGTCGGTGAGAACCGGAACGTAAGCGCTCGCTGGCAAATCAAGCGGAGTCGAAAGAACGAGATAGGAAATATCGTTGCCTTTGTTGCCTGTGTATTTAGGCGACTTCACGATTTTTTTAACTTTGTATTGGCCTTTAACGTATCCGCCGTCTTTGCCTTCGCCTGTATAGACAGTCACGCTGGATGCTGAGATACCCTGAGCACAGTGAGCGGCTGAGATTACAACCGTAGGACTAATAGCTGTACCGGTACAGTACAAGCTTCCACCTTGGCTGAGTCCAACTGTAGAGAGCCAATTGCCTGCCGGAACCTTAGTTCCGCCATAAACCTTCTGTTCACTTGATTGATCGCCGCTTTGACCGCAGCTGACAGATAGGGATGCTAGGATTGCACTAGTAGCTAAAACTTGGCTCAGTTGTCTTCTCATGCTCTGACCTCTAAAACTCAGGAAGTGAATGATCTGCTCTTGACTAGGTAGCCAGTTATCAGACGTATTTCTATTGACTGAATATAAACTCCGAGCACTCTTGCCATATGTACGAAAAGCTGAATGGACTCCTGAAAAACTTGTCCGGCTTGTGTTTCGTAAAAATGAGCTGAGTGAAAAATGGGCTCTTATCCACAGCTTTTTGAGTCTGAAAAAAAGTTTGCGAGGCTACAAGACGGAGATTTTCTCATACGCAATGGTAGGATTATCGAGAATTCTATGTATCGCTGCTCCCAGCTAAGCTCCTAAGACGAAAGGATAAGTCTAGAAAACTATTAATAACTTGTCCGATTAAGCCGAGAAAAACCCTCGAGACGATTTCCCGAGGGCCTTAAGTATGAACGACAAGACTCATGTGACAACTCCGGCTAATACCAAGACACAGCTACGTGCTCCAAGTTTTTGGCAAATCTTCGTCGTTCCGCCGATACTATTACTTGTTGGACTTAACACCCTCTTTAAAGATCGTTTCTTCGCCTCATTCCTTACGCGCCGCACTTATGCGACCTTCACGTTTTCACCACGCAAGCAAAATGCTACCAAAACGGACGCTATACAAAAAGTCAGCTGAATTCAAAGCCTCACGCGCCTACAACTTTACGTAGCGCGCTGACTTCGCGGAATCGCTCCAGCTCGTATTCCATCTGAGGAACCAAGAAATTGAAATAGGCTAAAGTTCCATCCTGAACACCCATCGTAAATCCTTGATGAAGAGCGGCTGCTATAAACGCCCCTTCCGAAATTTCCTCGCCTGCCGACCACTCAAGCAAGTCCTTCAGATGAGTGTGCGTACAGCTTGATCTTTGCCAGCGTGAGAAACGAGATGACTTGCCGATCCCTTGAAGGTAGCGAGACGCAGCAATCGCCTGATTTAAATGTTTCGCTGAGCGTACGAAGTCGCGACGTTTGAGCGCAAACTCGGGTTTGCTAATATCCATGAGTCCATCAGCGGTCAAATGCGGAATCCTTGAGATGATAGTCTCGAAAACTTTACGGTTCATACACAATTATCCTTCTCGTTTGGTGAATGAGTCGAGCGGGGCCCTATCTCTTTGTCTGCTATTATTTGTACAAATTTGGATGAGAAATCCATTAACCTGAGGCGGACAAAATCTGATTTGAGGAAAGATAATCTTACTGTTTTCACATAGATACAGAGATGGGCGCAGGGGCTGTAGTAGAAGGGATGCATGCAAAAAAGCCCTCACCGGAGGCGAGGGCTTATATTGGGCAGTCGTAGAAAAGGCAGGAAATACTGTTACTTTTTAGACGACATAAACTCAACGAGATCAATTTTCGTGAGGATATGCGAAGGCTGCTTTTTCGCATCGAGTACGATAGCAAGGCCTGATTTTAGAATAGTTCCTTGCAAAGAACTCACAGGAGTGTTGAACTCAACCGTTGGAACCGAACGCTCCATAAGACTACGGATAGGTGCGGAAGAGTCGAGAGTCGATGACAGGCCTCGGATCAAATTATCCTCGGTCAACAGTCCAACCAGATGACCTTCCTGATTCAAGACAGGAAGCTGTGAGATGCCTTGATTCCGCATAAGTTCGATAGCCTTTTGCGCGCTCTCTTCGCTTGAGATCGTGATGAGGTTTCTCTTTGGTTTGTTCACCAAGAGAGTCTCTACGGTTCCCTTCATCGAATCAGGTCCCACGAATTCGTTATCGACCATCCACTTATCATCGATAAACTTGGTCATGTAGTTGCGCACGCCGTCGGCGAAGATCACAACACAGTTCTGACCCTTCTTCAAACGCTTGGCTTCTTTGAGAGCAGCCATCAACGCTGAACCGGACGAACCACCACACAAAAGACCTTCTTCACGAATCAATCGTCTTGCGAGCAAAAAGCTTTGTCTATCGTTGGTCTTCACCCAAGTGTCAATCAACTTGCGATCCAAAACATCAGGGATAAAGTCGTAGCCTATGCCTTCAACCTTATAACTGAAGACATCGCTTCCACCGGCAAGGATAGAACCCTCAGGGTCAGCACCGACGATAATGCAGTTAGGGTTGACCGCTTTTAGTTTGCGCGCGATACCGGTGATAGTTCCACCTGTACCGGCTGCGATAACAGCCATATCAATTTTCCCGCCGAGATCATCGAGCATCTCCTGCGCGGTTTTGTCTTCGTGCGCTTTGGGGTTCGAAGGGTTGCCGTATTGATCAAGAATATGGGCGTTGGGCAGTTCCTTTTGCAAACGCTTGGCGACGCTGATGTGAGAATCGGGAGCATCCCACGCAGCTTCGGTCGGTGTGCGTATGATTTCGGCGCCGAGGGCTTCAAGAACAACCTGTTTTTCACGGCTCATCTTCTCGGGCATCGTGATGATCACGCGATAGCCTTTGACCGCGCCTGCGAGAGCGAGACCGATCCCTGTGTTTCCGCTGGTCGGTTCGATCAGGGTATCGCCTGGTTTGATGCGACCCGACTTCTCAGCATCCACGACCATCTCATAGGCGATACGATCTTTAACCGAGCCGCCTGGATTTAAGAATTCGCATTTGGCGAACAGATTACACTCCAGGCCGGCGGAAACGCGGTGAAGACGAACGAGAGGCGTGCGGC
>JAZKGL010000325.1:6845-9517 GCA_040385935.1 Bdellovibrionota bacterium | reverse complement strand
CCGACATCTATACTATCACAGATTGCAACATAGCGCTTTTATGCGTAAAATTGACCGAAACAAGAGGACACTATGGCAAGCGATAAGACCGATAACCTCAACGCGCCGGATGCTTTTCAGGTTCAGGCTTACAGCGTCATGGATAAGGTCGCGCGTAACCCGAAACCCCTGTGGATCATTGGTGGCGCGATTCTCGCACTATTGATCGGCGGTTACGGCTGGAAGTATTTTAATCAATCACGCACGGAAAAACTGCAGAATGCAGTGGCGGAAGTTGATACCGTCTTCGAAGGCGAGATGAAAAAATATACGGAAGCTCGCGAAGCCCTCGAGAAGAAACGGGACGGCATCGTCGCGAAACTCCCTGCACCGGCTGAGGGTCAGCCGCCTGTAGAGACGCCGGAAGTTGCGGCGATTAACACTCAGATTAAAGCGCTTAAACCTGACCATTCGGCGTCTTCCGTCAAGTATCAGGAATTTTATAAGGCCAACCCTAAGACCCCTGAAGGCCTAGCCGCTGGTCTTAAACACGCGGCCTTCATCGCAGAAAAAGGCGATTTGGATGCTGCCAAAGCAGAACTTCAGCCTATCGTCGCCGAATCTAAGAAACAAAATTTAATTCACGTCCAGGCTTTGCTGCTCTTGATCTCGATTGATGAGGACAAAGGTGATTTTGATTCTGCGATCAAAAATGCAGATGATCTGGTCGCCTCCGTCGGTCCTGAACTTATGCCTCGCGCGCTTTTGACCAAAGGGCAGGCGCAGTTTCTTAAAAAAGACTTTCCGGGCGCAAAAGCCACGCTTGAGAAAATCGTGAACGACCATGGCGCGGCTCCAGAAGCCGAGCGCGCACGCGGACTTCTGTCTTTGATTCCAGCATAAGCTCCCACGAGTTAGGACAACCTGTGAAAAGTACCCTCATACTCTCCGCAATTTTTGGATCGCTCCTCACCGCTTGCGTTACAGGCGGCGAGAGGGCTCCAGGTTGTGATGAAAATGGCGAGGATTGTCGTCCTTTCCGCACTGGCATGATCAAGTTCGACGAAGAACTCGATGCTTCTAAACCTCTGGGCGAAATCGATGAAGGCGGCTGGACACTCTCCACCTCGGTCATCATCGGAACATTCAAACAGAATTGGATCACGGCTTTCGACTTGAAGAAAAAGCAGCATCTTTGGTGGTTCGACGCGAAGGCTGATCTCACCGCTCCTGTGGAAGTCTTCGGCAGTTTCGCAATAGCTGCTCTACGGGATGGACGGCTGGTAAAGCTTGATATCAATACGGGCAAATCAGTTTGGGAAAGCCAGCTCACGCAGTTCGTCTCAACTAAGACGGTTCTGAGTGGGACCTCACTTCTCGTTTACACAGTCGATCAGAAACTCTACTCAATCGATTTTCAAAGTGGTCAAACGCTTTGGGCCTACGATGCAACAAGTTCTCCCAACCTTCTGGTTCGTACAGGTGCAGCCCCTCAGGTTGTAGGGAACGAAGTTTATATTGGATCGGTCGAAGGCGATGTTCGAGCTATTTCCATTGCCACGGGCAAAGAAAACTGGCGTCAAAAGCCGGGTAAAGATGATTTTCGCTTCAAAGATATCGTGGGCGAAGTCGGAGTCGGCAACAACCAAATCTATGTGACACGTTACGATGGTTTGGTTTTCGCACTCGACATCGCGACGAAACCCAATGGCACTCTTTGGGAAGTGACGACGCCGAGCATCACGACTTCGGCCTATCGCGACGGAACTCTTTATGTGGGCTGTATGAATGGCGAACTCTTGGCTTTCCAAGCGAGTAATGGTCGTCAGCTTTGGAAGGTGAAGCTCGGGCAATCGATCAAATCCCTCACCGTGGGTGAGAAAGCGGTTTTCGTCGGCGGAAGCCAAGGGCGAATTTCGGCGGTAGGATTATCCGGTGGAAACCTTCTCTGGCATGATGATTTGGGCGGAAGCGTGAGCAAGCAGCCTTTCGTACTTGATGATGAGATTTTCTTCTCAACTGGCCTTAAGACTATTTATAGCTACAAGATTTTGTAATTTATGAAGAGGCAGCTGGGCCGTTTTTCTAAATATTCTCAGCTTGCCTCTTTCGTCTTCGCTGCACTGCTCCATGTGTCTGTCTACCTCTTTATTCCTTCACGTTCGCCAGTGAAACCTCTCGTTGCTCTCAAGCCCGTAGATATAGTCTTCACTTCCAAACCCAAGTCAGTAGTCCAGCCGAAGCAAAGTGGTGGCGTGTCTGCCGACACTCGCGGTGAGTCCTCCAAACGTGTGGTATTGAAGTCGGAATCTAAATCTAGACTTAAACCTAATACACCTATCGAACAGTCTACGAAAGGTTATGAAGCACTCCTGCCAAAAGCGATTGATCTTGAGGCATCACCTTCCGTCACCGCGCAAAAGTCGGGTTCGAAAGAGGGCATAAGCTCAACGGACCAACACTGGAAAGAGGGTCTGGGAATCGAAGCCAAACGTGTTTTGCTCAGACGGTCGGGTCAAATTTTTAACACGCTTGATCTGCCACTCGGCGCGAGATTGAGCGGGATCACAGGGCAGGCCATAGCCACGTTAAAGTTTGATTCAGGCCAACGCGATTTGATTCTTGAGTCGCTTATCGGTCTACCTATACTCAGGGCCGCTCTCTACGAAGCCTTCTTAAAACCCGAAAATCTT
>JAZKGL010000325.1:0-6745 GCA_040385935.1 Bdellovibrionota bacterium | reverse complement strand
CGAAAGGCGAATATCTCACAGATAAAAACGACTATCATGGAAGTCGCGCAAAAGCCCGTGATGATGCGCAGCTCAAAATCTTGCGAGACTCTCCGGCCTATGGAAATACTTTGTCGAATCGAAAGCTTAATTCGTCTCCTTTGTGAAATACTTTACGTGGGAAATAGGTTGAGACCAGCCTACCCACACAATTGTAAGCAATGAATATGACTCGTCTAAAATAGTCGAAAAATATTTCGGTCCAAAGGGGCTAATGATCATCGGGGAAATTCCGATACTTCTAATCGATACAGCGATTTAGGAGATTCATGAGTTACCCCATCCGCGCCTTGGCCCTAAGCTTTTGTCTGCTCGCGACAAACGCGTTTGCGGTGCCAGGTTTTGTCGAACTCAAACAAGCGGATAAAGCGGCGATTGCGCTCACGGGCAAACCACTTACTGATGACATGAGAAATCAGTTTCTAAAGGGCGAGATCTCACTCGAAACTATTGTCGATCAACTTTCCAAAAGCCCTGGATTTATCGATCGATTTGCGGGTTATTGGACCAAGACTCTAGGCATACAGTCGCCTTTTAACAGCAATCAATTGCGATCAGCTTCGACAGGCAAAAGCATTTATTCCGTCCTTGAAGGTGTGACCTGGCTCGGTATCGGATTCGAAAATGCGGCTGCAAGCGATGCTAAATGGCTTCAAGGAGTCTACGATTACCGAGCCACGGCACCTTTAGAGCTGTGGATCGATTACTGTGACGATGCACCAATGATCACGTGGCGCCGCTCAATCGACTTTTTTCCACGCTTCAAAAAAGCAGCGGAAGATGGTATTGGTTGGAACGGTGATCCAATTCTTCCAGGAACGCAAGCGGGCTGGAAGAAATTGCAAGATCTCGCAGGCGAAACCTTCGCTCGCTGTGGTGACAAGACGATTCCCGTGAAGCCGTGGTGGGACCCCGATCAAGTAACCGTCAATGGCAAATATAAAAACGTTCTCGAATATAGAACTTTGCCCGCGATTATTACTCATTGTGGCCCAAAACTCGAACGTTGTTCGACTGTCTCCGAGTCGGAGACAAATATCTTCATGAACAAGATCAATCGAGATATCTCCCTCGAACCAGGCTATCTCATCGCGCAGACAGTCGCCGAGGATCGCCCTTTCTCCGAGGTCCTAACGACTCCGCAAACGGTTATGACGGGAACTCAAGGGTACTTCATGAGTACGTGGGGGAAAGATCTTTGGGCAAATTTCCCGGGAAAAGGCTTTGCTGACGCCAATCACAAGATTTTTTCGAGCCCCAATATAAGCGATCGCAGTCGTTACTGGATTACACGTAACACGTTAAATGCAGGGATCTTGACGACACCCGGTTATCAACTTGCCACCAACGGCCGGCGCGCGATGATCAATCGCGCCTATGAGACGTTCCTTTGCCGAAAATTTGTTGTGCCCGAAGGGGCTCAGGCCGATCCTACCGATTCCAACCCGGATCTGACGAAGCGCGCCTACTGCTCCTACTGTCATAAATCGATCGAGCCTATGGCAGCCTTCTTTAATCGCTGGCCAACGACAGGGGTGAATAACTTCGTCTACGATAACGATGGGAAAAACGTGTCGGACGCCGGGCGATTTAATGGTTCTGCAGGACAGGGCGCTGCTGCCTTTGGAAAAATTCTGTCGGAATCGGATTACTTCGACGATTGCAGCGTTCAAAGGGCCTTTGAATTCGTCAATGGCCGAAAAATGACCTACTCAGAATCCGTGAACATGACACCAGCCGCTGTAGCAGCTTTCGGGGCGACAGAGAAGAATCTTCGGAAGGTGATCAAGGCGATGATTCTATCCCCTGAATTTTTGAATCCGAAAGGACTGAAGTGATGCGTATATTTCTCATCAGTCTCGCGCTTCTTACGGCCTGCAGCGGATCATCCAAGAAATCGAAGAAAACCGATGTCGGCGCCCCTGCTGTGGTAACTGAAGCCAACGGGGAAAAGCAGGATAATTCGAAAACGAAAGAAGAAGAACGAAGTGTTAGCGAAGGCAGCACGCTTGATCTTTTGCTGCCGGCAGGGAGTGCCATGCGATTTTTAGATGCGCGTGGCCTGCAAGTTTATTACAGGCACGTCTTTGCTCCAAAAGCATTTGGCTACATGCATTGCGAAGGCCAAAAACCGCGAATGGGTAGCGACTGCGACGAAAGTATTTTCAATGCCAGCGAGCGAGCCTCGATGGGATCGTTCGAAATGAATTCGCCTGAGTTTGGCATTGGGACTTTGAACGTTCATCAATCGGAAAATCTTAGTCTCAATTATCTGCGAACTTTAAGATCAGCGCTGGGACGGGAATGTTCCAGTCTGGTCAAAATAGAGCTGGCTCAACTTGCAGCCGGTACCATCGAAACAAATGTCCTCATCAAGGCAGAAAAGCCGAGTGCTGAAAGCCTCGATGCTTTCATGAGGAAAATCTTTGGTCTCACCAATCCGGCAAGCACGATCGAAGTGGGAGCTAAGGCTTACACCGAGGCTTTCGAATCGGCGATCAAAGATGCAAAGGATAAACCGCAGGCTAACTTTAATGCCTATGTTGGAATTTGTGTCTCTTTGTCTATGGATCCTCAGGTCTTTTTATATTAAGAAAAAAGGAAAATGTCTTGATGATCAATCGACGCAAACTTGTGCAGTACACGGCCGGCGCCGCAGCATCAAGCTCCCTCATGGGCTCGGTGTTTGCCGCTGACGATAGTCCAGTTCCTAAAAGCAATCGTTTCCTCCTCTACATTCATTTTGGATCAGCCTGCGGCATCGCAAGCGGTCTTGTGCAACCTGTTGCACCCGGAAAATGGCCCAAAGGATTCTTTCAGGAAGGCGCCGAAGCGGGTTCGACCAATCCCCTGCTTAATAGTCACGTCGAAGCTCAAGGACTGATTTTTCACGACTATCTTAAATTCCTCGCGCCTCTTGCAAAGGATATGTGTTTGGTCAACGGCACCCCGCAGTCGCTCGATCATAATGTGGCTCGCGTCCTGCAAAAACGCGGCGCTACGCAAGGCGCGCTGGCTCCTGAATGGGGCATGGGACTCACTGAGAATATGAAGACGGCTGAACGTCGCAATCCTATGATAGTCACAGAAGGGACGAAGTCCCGAAGCACCTCCGATGTCACGCTG
This sequence comes from Bdellovibrionota bacterium, assembly GCA_040385935.1. Classification (GTDB taxonomy): domain Bacteria; phylum Bdellovibrionota_B; class Oligoflexia; order Oligoflexales; family Oligoflexaceae; genus Oligoflexus. The sequence continues at coordinate 3,580 of JAZKGL010000325.1, read as the reverse complement.
GTGAAAGCCCGGAGTCTGGATGAATTGAAAACGATTACGACCGATAACACGACGATCCCGAAAACTCATGTAGACCCGATCTGGGCCGCGCTCAAAAATCGTTTCAAAGCCGCATCGTCTACGACCGTGAACTATGAGGCAAATCTTGCAGAAACGGCGAATCATCAGCTGGATACCCTAATTGCTGGTCTGGCTCCGCTAGGAACGGTGAAAGCGGAAACGGATAGTTTGCGCGCTGCACTCGATCGTCCCCAGATTACGACTCTGGTTGCAGGTTGTGCGGACAAAGTGGAAATTATGAATCAGTTTGATAACAATTTTAAGGAAGAACTCATTCTCGCCGGAATACTCGCTAAGACTGGTCTCGCTCATGCTATGACGATAGAAGCTCTTGATGATGACAATCACGTCGGTGGAGCTGATGTGACAACGGCTCGCCGTGCGGCGAACCGTTGGGCTATGATCGCACAGTTCTGGCAATGGATTCGTTCGATGAATCTGCAAAATGATGTGATGATAGTCGTAGGTCAGGAGTTTTCGCGCTCTCCTTACAATATCACTTCGGAAAATCACGACATTGTCGGATTGGATGGCAAGAAGATTCGTATTATATCCCCGGGCCGTGATCACGGCGTAAGTATGGGCACAATGTTTATCCATGCGAATGTCCCCAGCGGCGGACGCATTGGAACTGTCGGCGGTAATCTTGTGCCTCAGGCGACCAAGGATAGCAAGGGGACCGTGGATACGAGCCTACTCCCATTCACATCAGAGAACATCGTAGGCAGTATGTTTCTCAGAGTCTTTCCTGAATTGTTTCCTAGCGAACGCATCGTGCGAGGCCACTGGCCGACCTTTAAAGAGGTCGCGGCTATCCTTGCCTAATTCTGCAATTCAAACAAGGTCCACGCGACCTTGTTTTTTGAGTTCTTCGACGATATGTTTTACATCCTGCGCCCGATCGCGCGGACACACTAAAATTGCGCCGCCCGAAGACACAACAACCAGATCTCTCAAACCGATCACGCCAACCACCAGGGCATCGCTATCGACCGTCGTTCCTTCGGTATCAATCGAGACGACCTTGCCATAGAAGTTATTGCCCTTAGAATCCGTCGCAAACGATTCCTTTAAAGCATCCCAACTCCCAACATCCTTCCAGCCGATATCCGCTTCGACTACAGTCACCTTTTTGCTCTTCTCGAGGACTGCCGGATCGATAGCTACAGATTTCAATTCATTATAAGAATTTTTGAAAACCTCGGGCGATAGAGCTGAAAAGCTACTCTTGGTGCCTAGAGTTTCAGAAAGAATTGAGACTGAGTCAGGCAGAAAGGTTTTGAGTTCGCCTAGGATCGTTGAGATTTGCCAAGCGAAGATTCCGGAGTTCCATAAAAAGCGTTTGGTTTTAATATAGGCTTCGGCAGTCTTCGCATCCGGCTTTTCACGGAAACTATCCACTTTATAGGTCGAACTCAGATCAGAAAACGCCGACCCTTTTTCAATGTAGCCGTAACCCGTCTCAGGGTACTCAGGTGTAATTCCGAGGAGAGTTAAATGACCTTGAGACGCCGAGGCCACCATTTTTTCGATCGTAGATTTAAAAACGTCGATACGCTTGATGAGAGCATCTGCATGCAGAGAAATCATTATCGGATCTGCAATACCGCGTGCATGAGCGAGTGCTTGAACTTCAAGTGACGCGAGCGCTAAGGCATTCGCCGTATTTCTCGCCGAAGGCTCAGCTAAGTAGTGATCGCAAAGACCATGGGTCAAAGCGCGGGTCGAAGCCAGCTGATCAACGTGGGTGACGATGATTCGTCGATCGGGCGGGACTAACCCGTCCAAACGACGAAGAGTCAGCTCTATCATCGTGCTTTCGTTATCACCGATCGCACAGAGCTGTTTGGGTCGATTGTGCCTGGACTTCGGCCAGAATCGCGTTCCGCTGCCACCCGCAAGGACGATTGCAAATATGTTGGAATTGATCGTTGGATTGGAAGCTGCGGTAGTGGTCACAAGCGACTCCTCGTGCGATCCCATAAGAAGTCAGGGATCGGATTTGACCGGTTCAGCACCCGGCTCAGCATCGGCAGCGCCAGGCGTTACATTGTAGGCCGCAGGTTTTGAAAGGAGAAGGTTTTTCTTGAGATGTTCGGCAAATCCTCGGATATAAAGTGGCCCACTCGGGAGTAAGCTGAGAGCCTCGACGATTTCGAGCGCAAAGTTTCGTACTGTGCGGGCACTCTCGGGATGGGTAGCCAATAAATCCCGATAGGTGTCGTTATAGATAGAGGCTAACCACCATAGCGCATAAGGGAGTGAGGCACTGGTTGCATACGTTGAACAGTAACTTTGCCACGATTCCAAAAGATCCTGCTTGTTCCCCTCGATCGACAAGTCGAGCCAGGCCTTTTGCGAAGAAGTCGCAAGATTGGCTTCGGACGGATCGATTAATGCGAAGTGCGACATTCCATAATCAAAGATGCTGTAGTCACGCTCAGCGACAACTTTCTCGGCTTGAAACTTATTCTTAGGATTGAAGGCGAAGAAGTTGTGATAGCGATAGAACATGCGAGGGTCAACGGTGCCGTCGGCTGGTAGAACCATAACAAAGGCATAAAAGAAATCAGGCTTTGAGCTGGCATGCGAAAGGCTTAAAAGAAGTTTGGTCTCTTCAGGCACGCTGTCGAAAAACTTTTTTCGAAAATCAGGCAAGAGATTACGAATCTGATTGGTTTGCAGGTTCCAATAATAAAGGCCATCTTCGTAGCGCGTGGAACCCTCGGCGGTAAAAACAATTTCCGATCCGCTCGGTAGCCAGACAAATTCTTCCACAGCATCATGTGCCGAAACCATGAAAAATTGTTTTTCGATCACGCTTTGGATCAACAGCCTTTTAACCCCACCGCGAAACCTCGATTGGAGACTCGCATAAAGATCACCTCGCGGAGCCTGAAGTCCGTCGAGTACCGGCCCTTGAAAGAAATGCAAACGACTCTCTTTAGAAAGGGTTTGGCGTACCCCTCGCGGCGGAGATGCAATTCCATGGTTGAAGGCTTCGTCCTTTGAAATAAGGACTGTATTCTCAGCCCCATCGCGCCCAAATGATTTCACAAAAAAGGACGTCTCGGTCATAGGCTGGTAAAAGAGGCGATTGCCGTAATTGTCAAAGAGGTCCAGCTGATCACCGATCGATTGGGAATAACTGCGAAGCTCCGCTAGGGTATCGGGCAAACGGTTTTGGTCTTTTAAAAAAGTGACGATTGATTGACCCACGTGACGAACGATCGCGCTGTTTGAAGTCCACGGGTGACCACTGATTTGAGTGAATCCAGTTACGAACAACCACAGCAAAGGGAATAGGAGAAAGAGAGTTCGTAGGCGCATTTTTCTCACCCAAAGCGTTAGTTCTGACTTGACCTCAAGCAAAAAGCCTGAGGGGGGCAGTCTCGGCGAAAAAACTATAGTACAATTAATATAGACAAACATTAGTCTCACTATCTTAGACCTGACTGACGACAAGGTAAAGGCACGCTTATGGTATCTACTTTGCTAAAAGCATTGGTAGTCTTCGGAA
>JAZKGL010000324.1:0-7110 GCA_040385935.1 Bdellovibrionota bacterium | reverse complement strand
CCCTCGGCGGCCGCGAACTCGGGAAAATGGTGAGCTTCGATCAACAAGGCGACGAAATGGTCGTTACGATCTCAAAGTTCGGCACATCCACTCTGCACTTCGCGTGCAAAGAAACGCCAAATGGTAGCCAGCTGACTTTAGGCAAAGAGAAGATCGCTATGACTCACAAGCCTCTTAAAAATGAAGTCACAGATAAGATTGTAAAAGTGATTCAGCAAGCGGGTGGAACTGTCACCGCGTGAGGACTGTCATGGTATGGACGGCCTCGGATGCAAAGGAAATCGATAGACTGAGTTCTGAGGTCTATTCTATTCCTGCATTACATTTGATGGAAGAAGCGGGTCAGGCGATTTATCGTCTGGCCCTTTCTCTTTGGAAGCCGCACTGCAGGTTTCTGATTTTAGCTGGCGCGGGGAACAATGGGGGCGATGCTCTGGTCGTTGCGCGACGGCTTTATGAAGCTGGGTTTTTCCCGCGTGTTATCGATGTGTCCGAGGGTAAGGAGTCGGTAGAAAGGCTCGCCCAGAGGCTAAGGCTCGAAGCTTTAGGGTGTTCGCTTTTTTCTGCGAGAGTTTTGATTGATGACGAGGGACCTTGGATCATTATTGATGGTCTCTTGGGAATTGGTTTGTCGGGGCCTTTGCGTCCAGGTTTGGTTTTCGATGTTTTGCAGAGAGCTTCGGCTATTTCTGCTGTGGCGACTTTAGCTATCGATTTGCCTTCAGGGCTCGATGCCGATTGTTTTGATCAACCGCCTCCATTCTTGAAAACCACAGATACGATCACCTTTCAATCTCTCAAACCTTTGCATCTGGTTCATCCCTCGCGCGAGTACTGTGGGAAGATTCACGTTGTAAACGATATCGGATTTTCGCCACTTGCGGTTACCTCGGTGATGGCAGCTCAAACCGTGAAACTCAAGCATGATAGCGACGTGACTTCGATCGACAAACTGTGGTCGTTTCTGCCAACATCGGCACATAAATACGATCGCGGCCATGTGCTTGTCATTGGGGGAAGCGCGGGCAAGGTGGGAGCCATACTTCACTCGGCGAAAGGCGCTTGGCGCGCTGGGGCTGGATGGGTTTCGGTCGCTCCGCTGTCAGATGAATTGATGCCTCCTTTACCATCGGCCTACACTTACGAATCGTTTGCCCTTAAAGGTAAGATCGATACGCAAGAGCTGATGACCTTCTTAGAAACACGCCGCGTGAAGGCCGTGTTGATCGGGCCTGGGACTATGCAAAATCCTTTGAACGCAAAACTTCTGCGAATGCTTTCCACAGCGCAGAAAAAGGCGGGGCTTCGTCTGATTTTCGATGCGGGCGCCCTGGATAAGTTTCTCGAACTTTCCGAAGGTCTAGAATTTCACCCCGATCACACTTTGCTCACGCCACATCCGGGCGAATGGAAAAAGCTGTCTTCAATTCACGGTGAAATCAAATCGATGAAAGATATCTATCGCCTGCAAGACATATTCAAAACCTTCAGCGTTATCTATAAATCTTCGACACCGATCGTTCTTCATCCGGAACGCGCAACCTTTCTAAGCGGCGGGAATAATCGCCTCGGACGAGCGGGCTCGGGCGATACGCTGGCTGGGCTCGTCTTGGGCCTCAGTGCGGTCCCGCGACCGATCGATGAACTCGCCGCACTTGCGCAAAAGCTTATGATGCAGTCATTCACCTAAGATCTTTCGAGAAGAATTGGCGGACCTTCGTTCGCGAGGTCAAAGTTAATCCTTCCAACCGAGTAAGACTTGTTTTCGGGGCGCGAGGGGTTTAGAAGGGAAGATTGGAGGTCCCACCGATGTACCAGATGCCAGGCTCCGTACTATTGCCTTACAAAGGCACCAGGCCGAAACTTGCCGAAGGCGTGTTTCTCGCGAGTGGCTGTCATGTCATCGGCGATGTCGAAATTGGCGAAGAGTCGAGTCTTTGGTTCAACGTTGTGGTCCGTGGAGACTGCAATTTTATTCGCATAGGCAATCGCACAAACATCCAAGACAACGCGACGATTCACGTGACGAACAGCCGATTCCCGACTTATATCGGCGATGACGTTACGATCGGTCACGGAGTGATTCTTCACGGCTGTCGGCTTGAAGGCCGAAGCTTGATCGGAATGGGCGCCATCATCATGGACAACGTCGTGATACCCGAGCGCTCGCTCGTTGCAGCAGGCTCGCTCGTAACGCCAGGCAAGACGTTTAATCCAGGTATGCTTATCAAAGGAAATCCCGCTCGCGAGGCTCGTCCTCTGACCGAGCAGGAACTATTCGAAATCGATCGTAGTGTTAAATATTATCTAGAATACAAGCGAGGTTATGTTCCAAGCTGATGCCCAATCAAGATAGCCAACTCAAACTCAATCATTTTAAAATCCCTCATCTGCCCATGATCGTTCGTGAGGCCTTTGCGGTCTATAGCAGCAGTCATGAAGAAGTAGGGCATATGACAGTCAGTCACCTCGCGGACTGCGCGCATTTACCGATCAAAGGCGTTTTAGAACGATTACAGGCAATCGAGACTATGGCTGAAACCTCAGAGATATCCGTTCACGATTTGAAAGCGCTACTCGACTCAGGTAAGAAAAATGTTTTTCTACTCGACGTTCGCGAGCCTTGGGAGTTCGATATTTGCCGTATCGAAGGCTCTAAGCTCATGGCCAAACTTGATCTCGCCCAGATCTTTCCGGGTCTCAAAGAATTCGAAGTGATCACGATTTGTCATCATGGAGTTCGCTCGCTTTCGGCGGCTTTTTATCTAAAAGAAGCCGGACTTCCTCGCGTTCGATCCCTCACAGGCGGGACCGATGCCTGGTCGCAACTGATCGATACTTCCATGCCACGCTACTGAACTGAACTTTAATTTCTTGGAATTTTTTTTCGGTTCAGACCCATCTTTGCCATTTCGACGAATTTCTGAAGATCTTTGTTTTGCTGATCGGTTTTCAGAAGTTGGTTTGAGCGATCAAGAACTTGTTGATATTGCCCTCGATTCCAATGGACATCCAAGAGTTGGAACTCGGCATTGCGAGTGGGAGATTTTCATTTTCACTTCGCAGCCTTCGCGAAAAAACAGGAAGTGTCGGGCTAATTGGCTAAGATCAACCCGACCAAGCTGAAACACATACGGGGCGAGAGCCCCGCACTGAAAAATTAAGCGTGAAGTGCACCTTCATCTGCGACTGGACGAGCCGAAGAACGAGCGCGGTTATGCACACCTTCTGCGATCTCCTCGATCATTTTCTTATTAAACGCCGGCAAATCATCCGGCGTGCGGCTAGTCACTAGGCCTCTGTCGGTCACAACTTCTTCATCGACCCATTCAGCACCGGCATTTTTCAAATCTGTTTTGAGCGATTTGTAGGAAGTCATCTTGCGACCTCTGAGGGCTCCGGTTTCAATGAGAGTTTGTGGGCCGTGACAGATGGCAGCTATCGGTTTGCCCGCATCGACAAAACCTTGAAGGAAGGCGACAGCATCTTTATCGCTTCGAAGCTTGTCGGGATTAATCACGCCACCCGGTAGAACGATGGCATCAAAATCTTCTGCTCTGGCTTGGCTAGCCACGAGATCAACGTCGACTTCCTCACCCCAATTTTTTTCTTTCCAGCCCTTAATCTTGCCTGGTTTCAGCCCTACAACTTTGACTTCCGCACCGGCGGCGAGCAAGGCTTTTCTTGGCTCTAGCAGCTCCGATTGTTCAAAACCATCGGTACTCAAAATCGCAACCTTTTTCCCTTGAATAGACTTAGTCATACTGAGATCCCTTTTTCGTTTGGTAAACCTCAGACGCCTAGGCCTGAGGGTAGGACCACGATTTCACAAACGATTTTTTGCGTCAATCCTTTAGCCTTCGTGGAGTGGGAGTATAAGAAGCAAAAATCGTAAGTTACACGAATCTAGGGAAAATGAATTTTCGTCTGAATGGATAAGTCGTCTGAGAAAAAGTAAGTGGGAGGCCAATAATCTTTCATTGCATAAGTCTGGTATCTAAATGGGTGCCAGACATCTCAACGATTTTTTGTACGAGTTGTTCGGCTTTCACAGGTTTCGACAGATGATCATCGCATCCCGCCTCGATAGCCTTGGTCCGCTCCTCGGCCATTGCCATAGCTGTGAGTGCAAGTATGGGTTTGGTAAAACCTCGGCGGCGAAGTTCATTGGCCGCTGCAAATCCATCTTTTACCGGCATTTGTAGATCAAGGAGTACGATATCGTAGGTGTTTTGCAGAGCCTTTTCCACCGCTTCGAAACCATCGACCGCCGTATCGACGAACGCGCCGTGCGCCCTGAGCACTGTCGAAAACAGAAGGAGATTATCGAGCGCATCATCGGCGATAAGTATTCTTGAACCTTTCAATTCGGTCCACGTGGAAATGGTCGATTCTTGCGGAGCCTCATGAGATGTGACTGCATGGATCGAAGTTTTGCATGAGTGCTCAATCGTCAAGACAAAGGTTGAACCTGCATTCGGCTCACTTTCTCTTAGCACGACATCACCGCCCAGTGCGTTGGCCAATCGCCGCGCGAGGACAAGTCCGAGACCAGTGCCTCCGTATTTTCGTGCGGTAGAGCTTGAGGCTTGGCTAAACGGTTGAAAGAGTCGGCAAACCTCTTCGTGATTGATGCCAACACCGGTATCGATAATCTCAAATTGAAGAAGACGATCCGTCGAGTGCGAGATCGGCTGGCTGGGTATTCCCTGTTGAACCCGAATCGTCACGCTCCCTTCTTCCGTGAACTTCAAAGCGTTATTGACCAGATTGATAAGGATTTGTCTCAAGCGAAACGGGTCTGAGATTATGGATTCAGGCGTATTCGGATCACGGATGATGTGGAAGGCGAGGCCTTTTTCACGAGCGCGGGTGAAGAACGTCGTTTCCATATCGTGGAGGAGTTCATTCAGCGATAAGGTTTTGTATTCGAGTTCGATTTTGCCTTCTTCGATTTTTGACAAATCAAGAATATCATCGACGATTTTTGCGAGCAGCTGACCATTTTTTTGAATCGTGTTTTGAAACACATCGCGCTCTGCGGGAGCGATCTCTCCCGTACCGAGGAGTTCGGAAAATCCCAGTATAATGCCGAGCGGTGTGCGAATTTCATGACTCATATTCGCCAGGAAACTGCTCTTTGCTGCGTTGGCGGCAATAGCCTCCAATCTTTGCTGCTCCAGCTCAGTGAGTTTGGCATTTGCCGAATACTGCTGAGCCAAAAGCTTACGTTGATAATGGATGATCGAACTCCGTTCGATACTCGTCGCCACGCGTTTTGCAAAAAAGTTGAGGATAGCCATAAGCCTTTCGTCGTCTTGCACTGAGGCCTCGGTCGTATCGATTTGCATCAGGCCGAAGACATCTCTGTTGCCCACGGCAAGTGGCAGTAGAATGCGATTTTGCACGGCAGGCTCAAACTGGGGAACTATCCCGGTAAACGTTCCACCTATCAAATGCGGCTGCGAGTGATCATTGCGAAAGTCGCCGCTTGAATCGACGTAGATGCGGTAGTTGTCGCGGGCGTCGGAGAGCGTCTCGCGAATCACAGCTAGGGGCGTATGGGAATCAAACCAGATACAAAGATTTTTGTTATGCTTATATGCCTCGATCACGGTGAGAGTATGAAAAAATAAGCATGACGATAAACACTCGATCGCTCGAGGCATGATGAATTCTATGTCGTCAGAATCGCTAAGATCGGTCACCAGACGGTTCATACATACTAGTAGATCGGAGACAGCGTATAGGTCTGAGGTATAATCCGAGGGCGCGCGTTCGATTGGATAATGAGCTTGTTTTTTGTCCGGTGCAGAACTACGTCCTGCATCAGGCAAAAAATCATCCCTGTTTATCGTCATAGATTACAACCTCAATGTGCAGAATCGTCCCGAAATAAACGGTCCATAAAAGTGCACGCAAGAGCCCTAGGCCCGTTGTCCGCGCGGTATGCGTGGCTGGATTGCTAAGATAATGACAGTTATTACTAACTGATACAAAGGGATGAATTTATGCGAAAAAGGCAGAAATAGGGAATCCGACTCCAGTAATATTACGGACTAGAAAGCCTGTCCCAATGCGGGTTTTGGGTTGTGGATTCGCAAGCCTTTTGTTGACCTTGATGCAATGATCAGAGTTGAACTTATTCTTATAAAAAATTTCATGAAAGCAACTTTGGCTCGAATCTCGCAAGGTATGTCGGCAGGTGCTGCTATCACGCGCAGCCGGGACATGAGGGTAGAGCTATGATTCGTGCAAAAAAATGTAAAGTGCTTGCAAGCTTAAGTCTTACAATGATGCTCTTTGCGTGCGGCGCGAGTTCGGATTCTTATCCTGCGCAGGCGGCTTTCGATTCGCAAAATCAGAGTGCTAGCGCTACACCTGTCTCACCTAAACACTGCACTGATGCGGTGCCTCTTGACGATAAGCCTGTTGTGTACTGCAAGAATTTGGACAATGGCCAGTCTCATCGGGTTACGTTGAAGGGTTCAACCTACGTTCAAGACTTTGAGACCTGCGTCGTGACCGTTGTCGATGATGGACTCAAAACATCCATACTCGAAATGGGATTCGAGCCTTGCGAATCCCAAGTCGAAGGCGAAATCTCAACCAACTTGGCTGTTGATTGATTCGGGACTTACTTGCCGTGACACTTTTTAAATTTCTGATTGGAGCCGCAAGGACAGGGGTCATTGCGGCCAACTTTTTCGTGGTCGCGGACTATGGGATCATGGCTGTGGCTATGTGAACACCCGGGACCATGGACATGACCGATGCCTCCGTGTGAGGCCGTAGCAGGTGTATCAACTTCGGAATATTGGGTTTCTTGTTCTTTTTGTTCAGACATAGCTTTGAATCCCCTAGGAGTGAGAGAGCCAGATTTTAGCGAAACGTGGAGTTAAGCGCAAACGAGTCCTTTTGGGTATTGGGCATTGAGTGAGCGGCTGTTTTCGTGTAGGACTCGGGATCGATTTTAAGGAGTTAGCCTGTGCGTGACCCGAATCTTCAGCGAAAAGAGATCTTAACCCCAGATGAGGTTATGCCTCTTGTTGTCCTACCGGCTGAAGACGGCACTATGCCTAATCACCTCAAAGATCTCAAAGGCGACAC
>JAZKGL010000323.1:0-3623 GCA_040385935.1 Bdellovibrionota bacterium | reverse complement strand
GCCACGCGATCGCGATGCTGCGGGTCCATGTTCGCTTGAATCTTAAAGACGAAAGCTGAAAATTTGATTTCGTTGGGTTCAACCACTCGTTCTTCCGCCGCGCGTGGACGCGGAGCGGGAGCGATGTCTATCAAAGCCGCAAGGAGTGGCTCGATACCAAAGTTATTTAACGCGGAACCAAAGAACATCGGGGCAAGTTCGCCTGCGAGGTATTTATCCACATCATAGGCATCGCCGGCTCCATCGAGCAGTTCGACATCCAAAATAAGCTGATCGGTAAGTTCATCTCCAAGTTCTTTTCGAACTTCAGGAGAGTTCAGCGACAGGCCTTTTACAGGAACCGCACGCGAACGTTCCGCGCCGCGTTCATACAAGAGCAGTTCACGATTCTGCCTGTGAAAAACACCACGGAAACGATCGCCCATACCGATGGGCCAAGTGATTGGGGAAACGCGGATACCGAGAACGGTCTCCACTTCTTCCATCAATTCCCAAGGGTCGCGACCTTCACGGTCCATTTTATTGACAAATCCCATGATCGGCGTTTTGCGCGCCGCACAAACCGCGAAGAGTTTTTTCGTCTGTTCCTCGACACCGCTAGCGGCATCCATAAGCATCAACGCGCTGTCAACCGCGGTCAAGGTCCGATAGGTATCTTCGGAGAAGTCCTGGTGACCCGGGGTATCGATGAGGTTCATCTCGCAGCCTTCGTAGGTGAACTTCATCACCGAACTCGACACCGAGATCCCGCGCTGCTTCTCAAGCTCCATCCAGTCGGACGTAGCAAATTTCTTCGAACGTTTGGCCTTTACCGACCCCGCCAAATTGATAGCCCCACCGTAGAGCAAAAGCTTCTCGGTCATCGTGGTCTTACCCGCATCCGGGTGAGAGATAATCGCAAATGTACGACGTTTGGCTATTTCCGCTTCGAGTTGCTTCTGATTCACGGGGGTTCAACCTAATCGTGAGTGGATCGGACCGTTGTCTTGAGGGGGTTTTTTAGCTGAGAATGTCGGCAAGAGCAAGGTTTCATGCGAAATCTTGACTCTGCAGACATGAGGCCGAGCTTAGGCTTTGGGTGCGTACCGCCGCTGCGCGTAATTTGTTAATCGAGTGGCAATGAGATGCAAAAGATTCGGCGAAAGGATACGTGCGGCAAGCATCGTTGCACGCGAGTCAGGCCCAATCGGATGCCTAAGGGCACTAGGCCTTCGATTGACGAGATCAAACATCTTTTCGCCGACTGAGTAAACCGATCGATTTTTGACTCTGGCAAAGATTCGAATGCGGAGTTGATCGTAACCCTCACTTACCTCTTTATACACAGATGTTTGAGGCGACTGAACCCAATCGATTCCGGTTCCGAATTGAGTGGGGAACGTACCGGGCTCGATGAGGTAGCACTTGACTCCAAACGGCTGCAGCTCCATCGATAGACTCTCCATCCAGCCTTCAACTGCAAACTTGCTTGCGACATAAGCGCTCGTGAGGGGCAACCCGTGTCGGCCCACAACCGAACTTATTGTGACGATAGAGCCTTGAGATGATCGAAGTTTTGGCAAAAGAAGCTGAGTGAGGCGAAAGGTCCCAAAAAAGTTGACCTCCATCTGTCGGCGCAAACCGCTCTCCGTCATATCCTCGGCCGCTCCAAAGAGTCCATAACCCGCGTTGTTAATCAAAGCATGCAAAGGCTTTTCCGCCAGACTATGAGCCAGCGCGTCTATCGTATTTCCATCGGTTAAATCGAGTTCAACGAGTTTGAGACGTTGGGGAAAATGCGACCAAATATGTTTGAAGAGGTCGGCGCGTTTCATGCCTCCACGCACAGCGGCGTAAACGGTCCAGCCATTCTTTAAGTAAACTTCGCAGGCCGCCAGGCCGAACCCCGACGAAGCGCCCGTGATACAAACAATTTTTTCCGGACGAGATGTCTTCGATTCAACTGGCATCACATACCCCTATCTGTTAAACTCCCGCCAACTTTTAGTCCCAAAGCTGCCCCAACGTAATGAAAGAGACTCGAGACACTTTGATGGCGACAGGCATTTTACAATCTGAGGAAAGTCAATATGACAGATATAAAACCACGGGTTTTTAATCTCGGCCTAGCTTACGACGACGTCCTGATTCTACCCCAGCACTCCGAAATTCTTCCGCACGAAGCCAATCTTGAGACCTACCTCTCGCGCAACATCAAGCTTAAAATCCCCTTGCTCTCGGCCGCCATGGACACTGTCACGGAATCAAAGTCCGCGATTATCATGGCTCGCTCGGGCGGTATCGGCATCATTCACAAGAATCTGACGATCGAAGATCATGCCGAAGAGATCAGGCTGGTCAAGAAAAGCGAGTCGGGTATTGTCAAAGACCCGATCACGGTGGCGCCTGAGCAAACCGTGGCCGACGTGCAAGATATCATGAAACGCGTAAAATTCTCGGGTTTTCCCGTCGTGGAAAACGGCCGCCTGGTGGGTATCATTACAGGTCGCGATCTGCGTTTCGAAAAAGATCCACGTCGCCGCGTCGCCGATGTGATGACCAAAAATGTGGTCACCTGTTCGCGTGATACCACGGCCGAAGAGGCGGAAGTTCTTCTTCATAAACATCGCATTGAGAAGCTTCCGGTCGTAGATTCCGACGGGAAGACTTTGCTTGGCATGTATACGTTTAAGGATATTTCCAAGGCCAAGACCTTTCCGAATGCTTCGAAGGATTCTTCCGGCCGACTATTGGTCGGTGCCGCGATCGGGGCAGGCGGTGATTATCTCGAACGCGCAGAAGCTCTATTAAGCGCTGGCGTCGATGTTCTTATCGTTGACACGGCTCACGGTCACTCGCAAGGTGTGATCAACGCCGTGAGAAAGATCAAAGGCAGTTTCAAAAAGTATGACTTCGATCTTATCGCCGGCAACATCGCAACGGCAGGAGCCGTCGAGGCTTTGGCCGAAGCCGGTGCGGATGCTGTAAAAGTCGGTATTGGTCCCGGGAGTATCTGTACGACACGTATCGTAGCCGGTATCGGTGTTCCTCAATTTACAGCGGTCCTTAACTGTGCAGCTGCGGCTAAGAAACTTGGAATTCCTGTGATCGCCGATGGCGGCGTGAAGTTCAGCGGTGACATCGTCAAGGCTCTCGCAGCTGGCGCCAACACGGTCATGATCGGATCATTGTTTGCGGGAACTGACGAAGCTCCGGGCGATTTGATTTTCTATCAAGGCAAAAGCTTCAAACAGTATCGCGGAATGGGCAGTCTCGGCGCGATGCGCAAAGGCAGTCGCGACCGCTATTTCCAAGGCAATGTTGAAGATCCGGGCAAGCTGGTTCCGGAAGGCATCGAAGGCCGCATTCCTTATCGCGGCTCACTCGCTGACAATATCTTCCAACTGAACGGAGGCATTCGCTCTGCGATGGGATACATCGGAGCCGCGACGATCCCTGATCTGTACGAGCGAGCCGAATTTGTGCAAATTACGGCCTCGGGACTCAAAGAAAGCCACGTCCATGACGTGTACATTACGCACGAAGCGCCGAACTACAAACTAGATTGAGGTTGTTTACGAATGCAAATGCAGCGTCCGGTAAATGAAGGTTTTCTGATTCTCGATTATGGTTCGCAGTACACG
>JAZKGL010000322.1:0-1164 GCA_040385935.1 Bdellovibrionota bacterium | reverse complement strand
TATCATGAAAGTCAAAGATCATTTCGTTCATAGGAAGTTCGTAGATGATCTTGATCTTCTTCGTGTTGTTATACTCAATATCCTGCTGAATCCCACGCTTGTCCTGCAGGATTTTCAAGATTGCGCCGATGTATTCCTCAGGGGTGTGAACCACGATACGAACATACGGCTCTTCGAAGACTTCGATTTCGTTTGCATCTGGCAGCTTCGAAGGGTTCTCGATACGAAGCGTGTCGCCACTCGATGTCTTCACGTTATAAACAACCGTCGGAGCGGTGAAGATCAAATCGAGATTATATTCGCGCTCGAGCCGCTCTTGAATGATATCCATATGCAGAAGACCGAGGAAACCAACGCGATAGCCAAAACCAAGAGCCTGCGAAGACTCAGGTTCCATCGTGAGCGAGGCATCATTCATCAACAGTTTTTCAAGACTGTCTTTGAGATTGGTGTATTCGCTTGATTCCACCGGGAAAATGCCGCCGAAAACCATCTGCTTGGCATCTTGAAATCCTGCGAGCGCCGTAGGAGCGGGCTTCGATGCACTCGTAATTGTATCGCCGACCTTCGTATCGCGAACGGTCTTGATCGAACCCGAAACAACACCTACCATCCCGCAGGTTAATGAACTTACTTCCACGAGTTTAGGCGTGAGCTTAGCCACCTTTAAGACTTCAAAGTCGTTACCGGTCGACATCATCTTCATGCGCATGCCTTTTTTCACTTCGCCCGTCATGACACGAACGAGTGAAACAGCGCCGAGGTAGGCATCAAACCAACTATCAAAAATCAGTGCGCGTAATGGTTCCGCCTGAGCGTCCTTAGGCGGCGGGATATGCTTGACGATGGCTTCCAGAATCTCTTCGATGCCGATACCCGCCTTCGCACTGGCTTTGACGACGTTGGTCGTGTCGATGCCAAGTTCTTCTTCGATTTGCAGCATCGTGCCATCGATATCCGCGCTGGGAAGATCGATCTTATTAAGAACAGGAATAATCTCAAGGTTAGCTTCAACCGCGAGATAGACGTTGGCAACTGTTTGAGCTTCTACACCTTGCGCCGCATCCACCACTAGAAGCGCGCCCTCGCAGGCCTGAAGACTACGGGCTACTTCATAAGAAAAGTCGACGTGGCCAGGGGTGTCGATAAGGTTCAAAAGATAGA
>JAZKGL010000321.1:0-2660 GCA_040385935.1 Bdellovibrionota bacterium | reverse complement strand
GTAAGCTTTCAGCTTCAAGAACTTGTGACCGAATCCAAATCCACGAGCCGCGTTCTTGAAACGGCGAATAATCTCGGGACTGTGCAAACAGCCTAGGTTTTTACCCTAGAATAATCATGTGGTACCAACGCCTCGCTCATTGCGAGGCGTTTTTTTATGCGCAAAGCCCGTTGCAAATGCCTCGAGTCAGGAGTATCTCCCTGTTTGTGAAAGACCACACCAAGGGAGTTTATTCATGAAATTTTCAAATATCGTTTTATTAGCCTCGGTCATCAGTGCCCCAGCGTTTGCCAAAGGCAAAGTCGCTGCCTTTGTTTGTCCTGAAGAATCTGTGTTTATTGAAAACTGGACAAGCCAAGTGGAAGCCGCAGCGCCAGAAGACGATTCGGCCTTGGCTGCCGAACGCAAACTCGCTTACGACTCCTTCTTTCCGCGTTTTATTCCAAACCACGATTTGTTGTTTAGCACGGTAACGCTAGGCGACAAAGACTACGACCTCACGCTCGTCAAAGGCAATTTCTACTTCCACCAGGAATTTCCAGATGCTTACGCGGTCGTCTTCGAAAAAGGCACTAGCCGAGCGGTTGGCACGATTCAGACCGATACCGATCGCGCCGATTACAACTGCGAGGCATTTGCCCCTGGTAAAAGCGCAACTCGCTAAAGAGATTGGCTTAAATCTTCGAAAGTAGATTTAAGCTCAACCGCTTCCTCATTCACACCGATGATGCTCCTAACAGCTCTAGAGGTCATCGGTGAATAAGGTACTCAAAACATTTCAGACATTTATGGAAGATGCTTTGAAGAAGAGCCTTCCCGAGCTGACCTTATTGCCAGCCGGCGAACCCGAGGAATTTCGGACTTTACTCAGTGCACGCCTTTCTTTTGAAGGCAAGGATATGAAGGCTCAGGCTTTTCTTTCCTGCAGCGACGACTTTCTCCAGCTCACCTGCCCTCTACCCCGCGGCGCAGAAAATCATTCCGACGACACGATACGCGACTGGCTCGGGGAACTGGGCAATCTGATTTTAGGCCGTTTGAAGAACCGTCTGTTGGCCCACGACGTCACGATTAAAATCTCTGCCCCAGACTTTGAAGGTGATTGGAATCGCCCCACGAATGCCGAGCGCGTGGCCGTTTGGTTTGAGTGCGAAAGCACTATGGTGGGCTTTGAATGTTTGGTCGAGGGACGTGTCCCAGAGATCGGAGAAGCCCTTGAGCAAAAGGCCGAGATCCTTCCCGGCGATGCTATCTATAGGTTAAACGATACGATTCACTCCACGCAGTCGATGGATGTGCTTTCCAAAATACGGTCGGGTGTTGAAGATACGGCGATCTCTTTAGATGAAGTCCCGCCTGTCGAGGTAGAAACCAAAATAGAGAGCGTTCAAAAACCGTTTCAGATGCATTTTCATACGGCTGCCGAACCTATCATCAAAGCTTCGGTCGCAATCATTGGTATCGCTTGGCCATCGCTGGATCACCTTCAGATTAAGATGAGTACGGGTCTGGAATTTACCGCCTGTCCTAAGACATTGCTCGATGCCGGCGTTACGAGTTTTGAACTCGAAGGCGTTCAGTTGCAGTTTCGCCGAGAAGGCGACACCATTTCAGTTAGTCTTCCGAAATTTCATATGAATCTCTCAAAGACTCTTCGCAACTAAAGTTCATTACCACCTCCATTTTCGAAGAAGGCCAAAACCCACACGTTTTGGCCTTTGCCTATGGCCTTAGCTTTGATATAAGGCAATCTGACCTATGCTGATTTTGCTGGGGTAAAGGTTTAGCCATGAACATTGCAGTATTCTTTGGTGTCTACGAAGCTGAGAGAGCCTTTGCAGCCCACACTCTGGGTCAAATGCTAGAGATACTCGAAGGGCACGAGGTCCATGTCCACATCGTCGATGATGGATCCGAGAGCCGTGTGGGTGCGGAGGTCGCCGCTCGTTTTGCGAATGTGCCTAAGGTGACGATCTCTGTCGTTCGCTATGAAAAACCGCTCGGCTATTACCGCTTGATGGAGAAAACTCTCTCAGCCTTTCAATTCATCGCAAACCTTGATGCATCCTTCGATCATATTATCCGCCTTGATGCTGATCTTCTCTTTGTACGCAAAGATATCGCGCGTTTATTCAATGAAAATCTTTTGCCGAAAAAAGGTCTCGTCGGTATCTCGACGGCGTTTCGCAAACGAGATTTCCTCTTACTCCTCTCCGACTTACTTCCTCTAGGTTTTCGCCGCGCGCAGCGAGGCGGTAAAATCAGTCATAAGTGGCAAAAAAGGACAGGGGCCGTGTGGTGGTATGATCTTGGCCTTAGAGCCTTTCTCAACGGCTTTCGCATGAACTTCATGCCCGGGTCCTTGCAAATCATGGGTGGCGACACCTTAAAGGCACTGCAAGCGAAGGGCTGGTTAAATCGTAATCCAGCCTTTGATATGGGCCTAGTCTTAGGCGAGGACGTGATGACCTCTATCCTTGTCAAAGCCGTCAATCACCCGTTGATCCCAATCTCCTCCTTACTTCCCGAATGGAAGAGCGAACTCTATTTGAATGCGGCTCAAAGCGACAAACAAAGCCTGATCGATGCTCAGCTCTTCGTTGCCCATCCGCTTAAATCCGATGCGACGAGCATGGCCCTTCGTATGCAGTTCTCGTAAA
>JAZKGL010000320.1:0-12001 GCA_040385935.1 Bdellovibrionota bacterium | reverse complement strand
GCAGCGTCCGGTAAATGAAGGTTTTCTGATTCTCGATTATGGTTCGCAGTACACGCTACTCATCGCGCGTCGTCTTCGTGAAATCGGCGTTTATGCGGAGATCATCGATGGATCGCGGCAAAAGGCTCCCACCGATGGTTTTCATTACCACGGAATTATCCTCTCAGGCGGACCCGATACAGTCGGTGAAGAGGGTGCACGGACTTTGCCCGAATGGGTCTCGGCCTCGCACAAACCCATTTTGGGAATTTGTTACGGCATGCAGCTTCTCGCGCAGACGACAGGCGGAAAGCTTCGTAGCGGCCAGCAGCGCGAGTACGGCAAATCTCATCTTGCCTTTGATTTCCGCGAGCTTCCTGCTTATGCAAAGTCGCTCAGCACTTTACCTAAAGATCAAATCGCTTGGATGAGTCACGGCGATGACGTCGAGGCCCCTCACGATACGTTTGTGACTTTGGCAACCACTGATGACAAGGTTGTAGCTGTCATAGCCCACAAAGAAAAGCCTTGGATCGGCCTTCAGTTTCACCCCGAGGTTCAGCACACCGAGCACGGGGAAGCTTTGCTAAAGGCCTTCGTCTTTGATATCTGCAAGGCGCCAAAGAACTGGGATTCAAGCCAAATGCTTGAGTCGTCAATTCAAAAGATTCGTGAGAACGTTGGCAAGGGCCGCGTTCTCATGGCCGTTTCGGGCGGCGTGGATTCGACAGTTGCAGCCGTTCTTCTTACCCGTGCGTTGACCGCCGATAAAGTGCATGCTGTGTTTGTCGATCACGGCCTCCTTCGCAAAGATGAAGCCGTCTGGGTTCAAGCGCAGTTTAAAGCGATGGGCGTTCCATTGACTACGCTCGATCAAAAAGATGATTTCTATGCAGCTCTCGCCGGAATTACCGATCCCGAGCAAAAACGCAAGATCATCGGCCGCAAGTTTATCGAAGCTTTCGAAGCGTTTGCTAAAGGCCACAGTGAATTCACTCACCTTGGCCAAGGCACTCTCTATCCTGATGTGATTGAATCAGCAGGTCACGGTGCAGGCGCCAAGGTTATCAAGAGCCATCACAATGTGGGTGGATTGCCTGAGAAGCTAGCTCTGGAGCTGGTAGAACCGTTCCGTTACCTTTTCAAAGACGAAGTGCGGGCAATCGGCCGCGCTCTGGATATACCCGCACATTTGGTTGATCGTCACCCTTTCCCAGGTCCGGGCCTTGCCGTTCGAATCCTTGGAGCGATTGATCCTGACAAAGTAAAAATTCTCCAGGAAGCGGACGCGATTTTTATTCGTCATCTGCATGAAGCTGATCTCTACAAGGAAGTGTGGCAAGCATTTGCAGTGCTCCTTCCTGTGAAATCGGTTGGAGTGATGGGTGATAACCGCACCTATCAGGAAGTCTGTGCGCTTCGCGCCGTGACAGCCAGTGATGGCATGACTGCGGGCGTAGGAGATTTGCCTATTAGCTTTCTTGTCAATGTAGGTAATGAGATTGTTCGTAAGGTCCATGGCATCAATCGCGTTGTCTATGACGTCACGACCAAGCCGCCTGCAACGATAGAGTGGGAATAAATAAAAAAACGATGTCGCGCGAGCGACATCGTTTTTTTTCGTCAAGCGATAATTATTCTTCGATCCAGAACTGCTGCTCAGTTCGGTTCTCACAACCCGACATGACTATGCGTGTTCCCGCTTCAGCATTGCCGCCCGCTATCGTCAAACATTTGCCGCTGTGCTTATTGCGGAATTGGACCGAACCGTTTTCGTTTGCTGTAAAAGAAAAGACTTGGTTCCCTTGATTCTGATCGCAATTCCAAGTGTTCACGCGAGCGCCTTCTTCTTGCGACCAGGCGCCTACATCGATACACAGGCCTGAGTGGTGGTTGATCAGCACGAAGTCTGTGCTGTTGAAATATTTCATACGGAATTTTTGATTGTTATGGCCGGTACAATCCCAAGAAAGTATGTCTGCATTTGCAGCCTGGCTTTGACCAGCGACATCAATACACTGTTGGTTCAAGACCGATTTAAATTGCACTTTCGAGCCCCAACCTGATCCACCGCCGGCATCATTGCCTCCACCACCGCCGCCATTACTTCCACCGCCGTCACCGAGCGGATCAGAGCGACCCGTGAGTTCTCTGGCGAATTGGAGGATAACGTCGCGAAGCGCTGTTGTGGAGGAGTAATGAGAGCCGTCCACACACTGATCGCCGTTGGTTTGCGAAGTCGAAGCTGCGCCGGCCACGAACGTTTTATTATCGCGGAAGACAAAGAGAGGTCCACCCGAGTCGCCCGAACACACACCTGTATTGTTGCCTTTAACAAAGAGCGCGCCATTGTCTTCGCCAACAAACTGCGCAGATGTTTTACGCAGCTTGCCATCAGCGGCTTCCTTCGTCGAACCTGTGGTTCCGTAACCCGTGAGCACAACACCTTCACCCTGATTCAACTGACCGTTAAACAAGGGAACAGCATAGTAACCCTCAGGAATATTTTGGCTCAATTTGACGACAGCCACATCCACTCTTTGATTATTTGCGTTTCCGCCGTAAGCTCCGTGCACCTTATAGCTTTCGATTCGAATCTGCTGACCATTCTTAAAATAGTTGCCGAAGATCGCGACGCCTGCCTGGATAGCATTTTCGCAATGGGCAGCTGTCAGGAGTAGATCAGGAGCAATAATGGTCGATGTACAACCGCCTGCAAGTGAGGCGACCGAGCGAAGATAAGGACCGGCTTCACCCGCGCCTACGTCTTCTCCATTACGAATTTTGACTTCGCTGGTTTGCGTAGGATTACAACCTAAGGAGAAACTAGCTACGAATAGTACGCCTGCTGCCATCAAAGCCAAGTTTTGTTTCATGGTGTTCCCTAGAAAGTTTAAGTTACGAACACGAAAACACTCCGCAGCGCTGCAGGATGAGGCGTATCAGTTTGAAAGTCGTGTAGTGTGTTAATTTCTTATCGGTGATAGTTTCCGCATTTTTGAGCAAATATTTAAAGGTATTAAAAACCCTATGCGAAACGATAGGTTATCGGGCTGGATTGGAGGGGGTTTGGAGCAGACTTCTGCGAAAGCCGGGCGAGAAATAGACTGTATGGAGGCGCGGCCCGAGAGAGCCGCGCGAAGAGCACTATCGAATAAAGTGAGGCTGCCCGTCCCTCATTTCAATCACCCGATCGCAAAGCGATAGGGTTTCAAGGCGGTGGGCAATAATCAATACCGTCTTATCCTTACATTCATCTCTAAGCGTTTGTTGAATTAAAGCATCGGTAACAACATCCACACTTGCTGTCGCCTCATCAAGGACGATGATCTTAGTATTGAGCAGTAAAGCGCGCGCTAGACAAACCTGTTGCCTCTGACCTTGACTGAAGTTCGATCCAGATTCCTTGAGTTCCGTCTCCAATCCACCAGGGAGTGAACGAACCCACTCCTCCAGATGCGCCCGCCGAAGAGCAGTCCATAGACTATCATCTGAGTAGACGCGAAAGCGGTCGATGTTCGAACGCAGAGTCCCTTGAAACAAAACAGGATCTTGCGGAATAATAGCCAGCGATCGCCTGAGTCTCTCCAATGGAATCGTCGATGCATCGACGCCATCGATCCAAACGCGCCCCGAAGTCGGCGGAATAAACCGATAAAGCACCTGAAATAAAGTGCTCTTGCCCGCTCCGGTTCGTCCTATGATTCCAATCTTCTGTCGGGCTTTAAGGGTGAAGTCACAGTCTTTAAGCACCAGCGGCAAATGACTCGCGTAACGGACAGATACATTTTCAAATCGAATCTCACCCTCGCGAGGCCACTGCTCATCCTCGAATACATTCACGCTTGGCTCGACTTCAGCAGGCAAATGGCGAAGCTCGCTCAGACGCTCCACACCAATCATGTTCGATTCCACTACCGTAAATGATCGAATAGCATTATTCAAATGATCGCAAAGTCTCAAGGCGTAGACCAAAGTTAGGCCAGCGATTCCAGCTGTTATCTTTCCGCTCTGAGAGAGCCAAAGTATGGCAGATATCAAACCAAAAGTGATAGCCCCACCCAGCATAGGGATACGCGATGAGAACCAGCGATTGAAAAGTATCGATCCATAAAAGCGCTTCAAATAATTGGACAACAAGACTTCGTATTTTTTGACAAAAACTTCCGTCTGCCCGTGAGCCCGGATCAAAGCCGACGCTTGGAGACTCTCTTTAAAGAATGCAAACCGTGGCGAACGAGCAATCGAAGCAAGGCGTTGCGCATCGCGGCTCGCCGAACGATAGAGTCTTTGTAAGGCGTAATAAGCAATCAGAGCCGGAGCGATCACGACAATGAGCAAAGGAACATTCACCACAATGATCAAAACCGCGGCCAACGTGTGTAGGATAGGTCCTATCGTTCGTTCAAGATTTTGAGCGATTTCCCTCTCAACCGAATCCATATCGCGAGAAAAGCGGTTCAGTATCCGGCCAATAGGCGTCCGATCAAAGTAATTCAAAGGGGATTTCAGAAGAGCGCTGATCGAACTGTCATGGATAACCCGACCTGCCGACTGCGCCCGTAAAAGCCACATCCTTTGAAAGAACAATGCGGAGATCACGGCCAGCAAACCAAGTCCGCTCCAAATCAGAACAGCCTGCAGCATCGTAAGGTCTAAATGTGCCTTATGATCCGACCAATACGCGATCCACCACTGCTGAAGGACAGGGATACCGATGGCGAATGCACTCATAACGAGTAGCACGATCGCCATCCGATAAGGTTTTTCTCCCAGCCACGCCTTTGCGTAATTTTTGTAAACAGTGAATTGAACGCTTCCGACTTGACGAGTTTCATCATCGGTCAAACGAACGCTTTCATCCAATTTTGTCTTTCCACCTTCAGCAGTAGCGACAGGTTTCGTCTCAAGTTCATGATCGCTGCGCTCCGATCTTTGAAGAAAGATTCGAAAGGCGGCATTTGTTTCTAAAAGCTCTTTATAATGACCGTCTCCTACAACCGTTCCGCGATGCAGGAATAAAACTCGATCAAATCGATCAAGGTGATGCAGGCGATGCGTGACTACAATTCGCGTCTTCTTTTCCCAAAGACCAAAAATCAAATTATCCATCACCGCGTTTTCGGTATGAAAATCGACTGCCGAGACAGGGTCATCAAGCAGCAGGATATCAGCTTCACGGCATGCCGCTCGCGCAAGATTCACGCGTTGCTTTTGCCCACCCGAAAGATTGATTCCTTGTTCGCCAATCTCTGCTTCGAGTCCTCCACTGAGAAGCCGGATATCATGTTCAAGGGCTGAGGCGGCAATCGCTCTTTCGAGTCGACTTGGATCGACGTTAATTCCTAGTTCGATGTTTTCGCGCAAAGTGCCGTTCATGATCAAGGCTTCTTGCGGAACATAGCCAAAGCTTGGCTGATTTGATCCATCAGTCCAACAGAACTCTCCGTTCACCTGCGGGACTTCGCCCAGTAGAGATAAAAGTAGGGCCGTCTTACCTGATCCCACGGATCCGATGACCGCGACAGATTCCCCCGCGCGTATGGAAAGATTTAAATCTTTAAGCACAGGCTCATCGCCATCTTCGAACTGAAAGCTCGCACCTTTCGCAACAAATCCCGTAGCGCCCTTTGATTCCGTGATAATCTTTTCTGCAAAAACAGGATCTCGCAGAAACGCCGCAATGCGATCAGCACTCACACGTCCCGATACGATGATAGAGACGATTTCGCTCAAAATGCCGATCGAAGAATCTAATATCCCAAATAAAGCGAGAGCAGAAAATAAAGTCGGTGCATCAAGAGTTTGTCCCATCAAAAGCGCAGAAACAAATGACACCACACCTATGAGAAGGCTCCCTCCGAAATAGATGAGCGTGGAGCCGCCCATGATATTAAAGAGCTTGCGACGAGCGGCAATTTCCTTGACCCGAATTTGGTCAACTTCACTCAGCATCTCCTTTTCCCAAGCAAAGTATTTTACGATACGTATGCCTGAGAGTATCGATGACATCAACGACACACGCGAATCACGATGAGCCATGATCTCGTCGTCATAGATCCTATATCGTTTGGCTATTCTATGAGCCAAGGGAGCAATAAGCATCAGCGTACCAAGACCGATAACACCTGCCCAACCTAAAAGATAAATCAACATCGCCGAGGCTGAGATAATCATGAAAACGCGAATGATGAACTCAACCATTTCAAATTGAAAAAAGCTGAGAATGTCACTGTCGGTCCCGAGTAAATTCACGACGTCACCGGTCTGCCGATTCATCTTCGCCTTGCGTGTAAGTAGCAAACCTTGTCGATAGATTCTTATGTTCATCGCCGACACGATGATCTGAACGAGTTTCAAGCAATTGAAAAAGTAGTGATGCTGAAGGAGTCCTGTGGCCGCCGTCGTCAGACACAAGAGTAAACCCGCCCACAGACCTTGACTGAGCAGCGCTTTCCCTGATGCAGCATCACGCACAAAATCGACGAGTGAGTAGACCAATAAGGGTCCTGAGAGGATGCACAGAGCATAAATCATTGCGAGTAGCAACGACACACTCAGCTGCTTTTTGAGAGCCCGCACGATTCCCATGAGCAACGCAGGCCCCGACTCGACAGAAGTCGTGAACAAAGCCGGTGGAATAGCCGCTGTTTGAAGCTCAGCCGGTTGAGACGGCAGGTCCTCGCTTTCCAGCGGACGCAGGCGAGCGAGGCGAATCGCAGGGACCGCCTCACGAAAGAAGATAAAATCAAAAGACTTTTTGAACGAGAAAGACATGATAAAGAATCCATTTGCGGGCCGAGAGTCAGGACCTGGATTCATCAGGAAGGTCGATTAGGCGAGGAAAAAGCTTACTTTTTCCGACTAAAAAACCCTTTGATAAATTCTATGGCCTCAGGCGATTTCAATAATTTGAGAAATAGGTTTTCCTCTTTCTTCATCTGAACGAGAAGAGGACTCATATGCGCGCCCTTAAGCAAGAGCTTGGTCTGTTGAATAGCAAATCCTGGTTTCAAAGCGATAATCTTCGCTTTAGCACGAGCGACATTCATCAACTCCTCGGGCGAAACCAGATCATTCACGACACCAAGCTTTAATGCAGTCTCCGCATCGATCGCTTCGCCGAGCAGACACAGCTCAGAAGCTTTCAGATGACCCACCAAAAGCGGCAAGAGATAACTCGAACCCGCTTCAGGCACCAGACCCAGATTGGTGAAAGGGAGTTGAAACTTAGCCGAAGGCGTCGCGTAAACCAGATCAGCATGCAGCAGCATAGTCATACCCACGCCTACCGCAAACCCTTCAACGGCAGCTATAAGAGGCTTAGGGAACTCGGCGATTGCACGAAGAAATTGAAAGACTGGATCTTTTTCGCTAGTCGGCGGCGCTTCAAGAAAGTCCTTAAGATCATTGCCCGTCGAATAATTTCCGCCCTGCCCCGAGAGGATAACCACTTTGATACGATCAGCGTCCGCTGCGGCGCGAAGTGTCCCGGCAAAAGCCGCATACATCTCAGCCGTAAAAGCATTTTTTCTCTCGGGTCGCGATATCACGATCTCGAGTATGCCTTCATTTTCCTGTATTTGTATGTGGGCTGAGTTCATTCGCTGCTCCTCGACTTTCTGACTTACACTTATCGGCCTCCTATCATAGCCGACTGATCAAATTAATCACTTGAAATCATACCCGATTTTGAAAGGTTCGTTCTAGGGTCCGAATCCGTTTTGCGAGCGCTGCTTGATCTGCTATTTTTGTTCTCGAATGGCCGTGCCCATGACTCTTAAGCCTCACTTTATTCTCGCAGAGCCGCGCCGATAGGAAGAGACCGATTGGAAACGAATCCCGAGCAGACCGTTGCCTCGAATTTTGTTCATCTTCACGTACACAGCGAATACTCGCTTATGGACGGGGCGATTCGTATTGCCGACTTGGTGAAAAAAGCCAAGAAAATGAATCATACGGCTATTGCCTTAACCGATCATGGCAACATGTTTGGGGCAATCGAGTTCTACGGTAAGTGCAAAGACTACGGTATCAAACCTATCGTGGGCACCGAGATTTATTACGAAGGCGCGACTCATCCAAAGCTCCTCGTTGAAGAAGGTTTCACCTCAGTTCGGCCAGCTGATGCTTACCATCTCGTGTTATTGGCCAAGTCGGTTAAGGGATATCATAGCCTTTGCCGCATAGTGAGTGCGCCTTACAGCGATCCTAGACAAGCCGTGCCCACCGTTCGGCACACGGTTCTCAAGGAGAATGCCGAAGATCTAATCGCACTCTCAAGCTGTCTGCGCGGGGAATTTGCAGCGCTGCTGGAATTGCTTACGACCCTTAGCGCTGATCCAATAGCTGCCCTACGAAGTCCTAGTGAAGATGTGAGATTTGTCGTTGAGTCTTTGAACAAACATGTGGCCGAAATGAAGGCAACGTTTGGTGCTGAGAACTATTTCATCGAAATGATGGACAATAATCTCGGCGCACAAAAACGCATGTTACCTATCCTTTTCGCAGCGGCCAAACACTATGGTTTGCCCGTGGTCGCGAGCGCCGACAGTCACTACCTAAACCCCGATGATCAAGAGGCCCACGCGGTCCTCACGGCGATTAAAAACGATTTGAAGATGACCGACATTCGAGGCCGCATCAAAACCTCGGAATTCCACGTTTTCGAAGACCACGAATTTCAAGCGCGATTTGCTGAATATCCGGAAGCGCTGGCAAATCAAAAGCGGGTCGCCGATGCTTGCCAGCTTGAATTTAAGTTTGGAGAATACTTTCTTCCTCGTTTTACTCTCAAATCAGGGGAAAGCGAACCCGATGCTCTGCGCCGCCTTTCGAAGGAAGGTCTAGAAGATCGATTGGTTTACTTAAGAAAGCTTTACGGCAAGACTCTCAATGAGGAAAAGGAAGCCGAGTATTGGAGCCGCCTTGAATATGAGGTGGAAGTCATCATTTCGATGGGTTTTCCAGGCTACTTCCTAATCGTTCAAGACTTTATCAACTGGGCCAAGGACAATGATATCCCGGTGGGCCCAGGCCGTGGGTCGGGTGCAGGTTCTGTCGTCGCTTACGCGCTTAAGATCACCGACATCGATCCTTTGCGTTTCAACCTGATCTTCGAGCGTTTCCTAAACCCGGAACGTATTTCCATGCCTGACTTTGACGTCGACTTTTGTCAGGAAAAGCGCGACCTAGTGATTCGCTACGTCACCGACAAATACACTCCTGAGAACGTCGCTCAGATTACAACCTTCGGTAAAATGAAGGCTAAGGCGGCTCTTCGTGATGTCGGTCGGGTTTTGCAGATCGGCTATGGTAAGGTCGATCGCATCGCTAAGCTTATTCCCAACGAGCTTGATATCAAACTCCAGGATGCACTCGACAAAGAGCCGCGCATCCTCGAAGAAGCGAAAAAAGACGATAATATTCAAAAAATGCTTGATCTCGCTCTCAAGATTGAGGGCATGAGTCGTCACACCTCCGTGCATGCGGCGGGTGTTGTGATCGCCGATGGTGGTATGCATAACCTCGTTCCTACCTACAAGGACGAGAGTGGCCAGCTCATCACTCAGTACGAGATGAAGAACGCGGAAAAGGTTGGTCTCGTTAAGTTCGACTTTTTAGGACTTAAGACGCTGACCGTGATCGATCGCGCTGTAAAGCTCATTCGAGCGACCAAGGACAAAAAATTTGATATCGCAATGATCGACCTCGAGCGCAAAGAGGTTTATGACCTTTTGCAGCTCGCCCATTCGGTTGGAATATTCCAGCTTGAGGGTTCAGGGATGATGGCTCTGCTCAAAAAGCTTAAGCCCAGCCGTTTCGAAGACATTATCGCGGTCGTGGCTCTCTTCCGTCCGGGCCCATTGGGATCAGGCATGGTTGATGACTTTATCGAGCGAAAGCATGGTCGCCAAGATATTGTGTACGAACATCCTTCGCTGGCCGAGATCCTCAGCGATACGTACGGCATCATTCTTTATCAGGAACAGGTGCAAAAAATTGCCGCAAGCCTTGCGAACTACTCGCTCGGTGAGGCGGATCTTCTACGCCGCGCAATGGGTAAGAAGAAGCCTGAGGAGATGGCCAAACAAAAGTCTCGTTTCATCTCGGGTTCAAAGGAAAATCAGGTCGATGACAAAGTCGCCGATGATCTCTTCGAGCTGATGGCGAAGTTCGCAGCGTATGGCTTTAACAAGTCTCACTCGGCTGCTTACGGACTCGTGAGTTACCAGACCGCTTACCTGAAAACGTTTTTCACTGAACAGTTCATGGCCGCGATCATGACCTGCGACTTGGACAACACAGAAAAGCTCGTTCGTTATGTTGAAGAATGTCGTCGCCTTCGTTTCAAGCTCTACGCGCCGAATATTAACCGAAGCTTTCTGCACTTTGATGTGCCGCGCGCAAAAGCGATTGGTTACGGTCTCGCCGCAATCAAAGGCATCGGCGGTGCCTCGATCGAAGCCATTGTCAATGATCGCGAGAAAAATGGCGTTTTCAAAAGCCTCACAGAGTTCTCTAAACGCATCGATCTTCGCGGCGTAGGCAAGAAGACTCTCGAACTGCTTATACAGGCCGGTGCGCTCGACTGCTTTAAACTGAGTCGGCCCGTGCTCACGCAGATACTGCCTGAGATGGTTAAATTCAGTGAGAGCCATCATAGCGCCAAGAGCCAGGGTCAACGTCTGCTGTTTGATGATTTCGCCGAAGAAGGTGACACGACCGAGGTCGCCGACTGGGAAAGAAACGCGGAAAAACTCACTCTGCCTATGTCTCGCATGGATTGGCTACTGAAGGAAAGAAAGCTCTTAGGCGTGTTCCTCACCGGTCATCCCACCGATATTTATCCACTTGATGGCAAACGCTTCGCCCAGGTGAAGATTTGTGATCTTGAGAAAAATATTGGAAGAAAAGGCGTCTTCGTCATGGCCTATCTTGTTGGCCACAGAGATCGTTTGCTCGATAGTGGCAAACGCATGACGTATTTTATGGTCGAAGATGAATCGGCAAGTTTCGAAATGGTGGGTTTCGAAGGACAATTGCCAGACGTCTTGCCCCCAGCCGGATCGATGGTCGTCATAGAACTCTCCATTTCGAAAAACTTCGATGGCGGCACTAAGATTCGTATGGAAGGTATTCAGACCCTAGAGCAAGCGAGAAAAGCGGTGGTTAAGAAGGCCACCTTGCAGCTAAAAAGCACGACAACACCGGATAAG
The DNA here is from genome assembly GCA_040385935.1 of Bdellovibrionota bacterium. Lineage (GTDB taxonomy): Bacteria > Bdellovibrionota_B > Oligoflexia > Oligoflexales > Oligoflexaceae > Oligoflexus. Next base: position 803 of record JAZKGL010000320.1, on the reverse strand, counting down.
GCTAGGCTTGATCAAGAGTTGGCGTTGGTGCGCCGGATTAAAGAGATGATCGCGCAAAACCCGGGATCAACGGTTTTGTCGCTGGAATTGGCTTTTGAGAAGGCGCAGGTTAGAATCAAGCCCAACGCGGCAGCGGGTGGGATCGACCTAACAGATCCTGTTTGCCAAACTCTTTTGGCTATGCAGTCCGAAGGCCTTTCGCTTTCCTACTAATCTGAGGGGATAATGGCGAAGCTCAACTTGAAGGACGGAGCTTGGAAAAAGCTGGCAAGGACGATCGTCTTTGCTCTTCTCGTCCTAACATGTGCGCTTATCCTTATTCTGACACCACCTGTCTGGGAGCTGCGCAAAGGTCCCATCGAAATCGTTCGCTGGCCAAAAACGGGCGAACAGATTTTCATGATCGGTCCGGAGACGCCTCACTGGACTCCGATCGGCACCGTCTCCAAGCATGTCATTCACGCGATCATGGTTGCTGAAGACGCTCGCTTCTACGAACATGGTGGCCTTGACTGGCGCGAGATTCAAAAGAGTGTTGAGTTCAATATGGAGCAAAAGCGTTATGCGCGCGGAGCGTCGACCATCACGCAGCAAGTTGTGAAGATGGCCTTTCTGAATCCACAAAAGAGTTTGTTCCGCAAGTTTCGAGAGGCGATCGGCGCTATGCTCCTCGAAATGATGCTGGATAAGGATGAGATACTCGAATGGTACATCAACCTTGTGGAGTTCGGTGACGGTGTGTTTGGAATCCAAGCCGCAGCCAAACACTTTTTCCAAACCACGCCCGAACTTTTGACGATACA
>JAZKGL010000319.1:0-1508 GCA_040385935.1 Bdellovibrionota bacterium | reverse complement strand
TCATCGTCATCGCCACCTACAACGACGTCGGTCGTTTCTGGGCCTCGATGATGCGTGGCGTCGGCGGCATGTTCTAAAGCCTTAAGGATAGCAGCGTTGAATTTCTTCGTTTTAGACACTAGCCTTCAAGGTGTGACACTCGGCCTCGTATCAATCGAGGCCGCTTCTTATCGTATCCTCGCATCCTATGGCTCTTCCCAACCGGGTGAGGCCGCGGCGCGACTACCTGAGCTTTTTCAAAAGCTGCTCAAGGAAACGAGTCTGGCGCTTAAAGATATCGATGGATTCCTTGTCAGTCACGGTCCCGGATCTTTCACTGGCATCAAAATTGGATTAAGTTTCGCAGCTGGTTGGAATCGAGCCGGGACTAAGACGAAGGTTTACGGTGTGAGTTCTGTCAAGGGCCTGCAGCGTCAGCTTCCCCTAAGGCAATCTTTGTTTCTACCTGCTACACAAACCGCCGGTTACTTCTCTGAGCACGGAGAATCGCAGGGCGATGTGAACCTTGGCGTTATCGACCTTGCTTTGCCTTCAGTCGTTTCGCGATTTCAAGAAAGCACAGATTCCCTTCATCCGATGAATTATAAAGATTTGGGCGAGGTCAAAATCCTAGGCGTTTGGCCTAAAGTTGAAGCCTGGTTGACCGAGCAGACTATCCCCTGGTCGCGCTATGAAAATCCTCTCCTCCATGAATCGGTCATAACCGGGATGGTGGAGGAGTTCATTGCAAAATCAGACAAGCTGAGCGAAGGTGAATTGGCGGCTGTCTATCTGAGAAAGTCGGCGCCGGAAGAGAAGTTGGACAATTTGGCTAAAGCCTTAAGTCAGGACTAGGAAACTCATGAAAAGTGTAGAAACACGCAGACGTTTGGGTGGCGCAATTTATATTCTGCCAAACCTGATCACGACGGGGAATCTGTTCTTCGGTTTCTTTTCTATCGTAAAGAGTCTTCAAGGTGATTTTGCTTGGGCGGCGATGGCCATTGTTTTAGCTGCTATCTTTGATGTTCTCGATGGTCGTGTCGCGCGGATGACGAACACCCAAAGTGAATTTGGCGTTCAGTACGATTCTCTCTGCGATCTTATCTCTTTCGGTTTAGCCCCTGCCCTTTTGATGCATCAAGCCGGACTTAAAGATGCTGGCCGTCTAGGCTGGATAATCTGTTTTATGTTCCTCGCAGCCGGTGCCCTACGATTGGCCCGATTCAATGTTCAAAGTTCGATCGGTAAAGCGTCTGGAGATTTCACAGGCCTGCCAATTCCCATGGCTGCTGGCGTCATCGCTACTTTTGTTGCGTTCTGGCAAGATTTTGAAGGCCAGTCTAATGAATATCAAATCCTTTACTGGATAGAACAAACCCTTAAGAATCCTGACTTTCGCCTTTGGTTCTTTGGCATCGCAGGGTTTTGCTTAGCGGTTGCGATGGTGGCAAACGTCCCGTTCCGTTCCCATAAGACACTCAAATTTGGTGGAATTAAGCCATTTCGACTGCTAGTATTAGCTGTCG
>JAZKGL010000318.1:0-1921 GCA_040385935.1 Bdellovibrionota bacterium | reverse complement strand
TCCCTTGGATGAGCGAGATTATGGACTTGAAGAAAGAGAAGAATTTCTTTGAGACTAGGGTTATTGAGTATCAGACGGGTGGGGCGTTGAGCTGGGATTGATTTCTAGAGTTTCCTGGCATTTGACGATTGCCATCTGAGTCGTTGAATCGAAAAAGTGAGAGCCCCGATCTGATCGGGGTTTTTTTATGGTCGGATGAATTTACTAGCCAATGCCACGACGGCGAAAGGTTCGGAATTGCTTCAGCGTTCGCAGCGTTGGGTTGGTTAAGTTTTCGTAGGAACGCCCCAAAGAAGCGTCGGTTTTTTCTGTAGGAATTTTCCTAGACAGTCGTAATGGCTGCTCAGTATCGTCCGAGGGTTCTCAACCTTCGGCGATTTTATGAGCGTAAATAAAAAAGACAGCGAATGGAGCATTTCTGAAATAAGGGCTGCGGTAGATGCCTATCTAAGAATGCTTGCGTTAGAGCTAAGCAATGAGAAATTCGTAAAGACTGCTGAGAATCTTACTCTGCGCAAAACGGCCTTACCCACGCGCACCAAAGGCTCTGTGGAATTTCGGATGCAGAACATTTCGACGGTTTTGATGAAGATGGATCAGGCATTCATCAAAGGCTATAAGCCGGCCAGAAATGTTGGCTCGAACGTTGAGCAGGCCATCCGAACAGTGCTCAGTGAAAGAGGTGTTCAGCCTGGCGACCCGACCGCTCCGACAGCTGACGAAGAAATACTAGAGCGTCGCGCCGCCGCCCTTCAAAAACAGAATATGACAAAGCCGCCGGAGGGTATTAAGAAACCGAAGCGAACGTCTAGCTTACGCGCGGTTTACGTCCGAGATCCCGAAGTTCGAGCCTGGGTTCGAAACGAAGCCGGTGGTCATTGCGAAGGCTGTGGCGAACCCGCACCGTTCCAGAAGCTTGATTTGCCGTTTCTCGAAGTTCACCACGTTAAGCCACTTGCCGAAAAGGGCTCGGATCAAATCAGCAACGCTGTAGCAATATGCCCGAACTGTCACCGGCGTTGCCATCATTCGAATGACAGAGAGGAATTTACTCAATCGCTTTATGAAAAGGTTAAGCGGTTGATTCGCGAGTAGCCGAAGGACCAGCCTTCTTGGTCCTTCTACACCACAACCTCAACATAACTCGACTCCCCACCGCCCTCCGCACCAAATGACCACCCCCATACAAACGCCAAAGTTGTACGCCCTGCCTGATTAACCGCCACCGTGCCACGCGACCAGCCGGAGAGAATCTCGCCCTCGATGGTGATGCAATGAAAAAGAAGCTCGATGGTATCGGCGCCAGTCACGCGGCCAACTTGATGCCCCATGCGGATTCGGCCACCTTGGTAAGTGCTCGAAATGGCATCGCCTTCAACTTGGTAATGGAAAACGGTGCCCGTGCCGGAGAGTCCGTGGGTGTTGCCGGCAACAGCAAATCGGCGGTTGTTCAAGCGTTGGGATACTTGCGGAAGCTGGGTTTGCATGGATAACGCGTCCTTGGTTTGGGATTCCATTTCTGTCTCAAAAGATCGTAAGCGATTTGTCGTGACCGATGAAGGCAACTCTCGCAAGGTCTGCGATCAGCTTGAGGGATTGCGTGTTTGAATGGCCGATTCACGCGTTCGCGCAGCTTCTTGCGATTGAGCGCAGCGGTCATGTAGTCCACTTGGACATGGCACATGTCGAGCATAGGACTTGATGAAGGTGAAATGGTATTTTTGGGGACAACGGGCCACGTCCATCGTAGCTCCCTTCGGTAGGTAAGCCGCACATATCGCTGCACATTTATTATCAGGTTTTTTCTGTCTGCAGCTCGCTATACAGCAGTGTCTGGGCTCGTAGACAAAAAGGAACACTACACATTTTTTTTCCGATTTTTCCGCAGAAAATATGTTCAGTTGCGCCGTATCTCAACAAC
>JAZKGL010000317.1:0-19479 GCA_040385935.1 Bdellovibrionota bacterium | reverse complement strand
CCGCGCTGCTCAAAGATTTGGGCGAAGACCCCACCCGCGATGGTTTGCTGAAAACGCCTGAGCGCCATCGCAAGAGTATGCAGTATCTTACGAGTGGCTATACGAAAGATACGACCGAGATTCTCACCAAGGCTTTGTTTGATGTCGAATACAAGGACATGATCATCGTTCGCGATGTTGAATTCTATAGTCTTTGCGAGCATCACCTTTTGCCGTTTCATGGGCGTGTTCATGTCGGCTACATCCCGAATAAAAAGGTTGTCGGGCTTTCAAAGATCCCGCGTCTGGTCGAAGCGTTTGCTCGAAGACTCCAGGTTCAAGAGCGCATGACTCATCAGATTGCGCAGACGATTCAAGACGTACTAAAGCCTGAAGGCGTGGGTGTGGTCGTTGAGGCCGCTCACCTTTGTATGATGATGCGAGGCGTGGAAAAGCAGGCTTCGTACACGACGACTTCGTCGATGCAGGGTTCTTTTCATCAGCCGCAGACTCGCGAAGAATTTTTAAAGCTCGTGCACTCGCCGCGTAAGTGGAGCTGATTCTTTCGCATCTGCCGGAAAATCTAGATTTGCCAGTTTCTTAATTCGAAGATAAAAACGCATGAAACAAAATACTTTTGTTTCATGCGCTTCTGTCAATTATTCTGCCACGAAGACTTACTCAGGCTTCGAACATTTCCACGGCACCGACTAGCGAACGAACACCGAAGGCGCTTCCGCCTTTAGCCGGATAACCCGTTGCGCCGCAGCCCCAAGCCGTTCCCGCGATATCAAGATGCGCCCACTGACAGCGAGCATCTTTGACAAATTCGCGAAGAAAGTAGCCGCCCATAATAGGCCCGGCTTTTACACTAGCGTTAGGAATGTTTTTCAAATCGGCAAGCGTCGAAGTAATTTCCGATTCCAGCTCTGGCCAGAAAGGAAGTTGCCACATAGGTTCGCCGACCTTTGCCGTGACGTGGTTAAGAAAGTCAGCGGTTTTCTGCTCTTTCGCCACATAACCGGCACCCGCATGACCAAGTCCGAAGATCACTGCACCCGTAAGCGTCGCGATATCGAGAACAAGATCCGGGTCGTATTTATCGACGACATAACTAATCACATCAGCCAAGACCAAGCGGCCTTCGGCGTCGGTGTTCAAGATTTCTATCGTTTTTCCGCTGTAGGACTTTACAACATCACCCGGACGAGTGGCTTTTGGTCCTAACATGTTCTCAACAGCACCCAAAGCGCAGATCACGTTTACGGGTGGTTTGACAGCGTTGAAGTAAAGAGCCGATCCCATGACGGCGGCGGCGCCCGACATATCGTACTTCATCTCTTCAAGACCAGCCGATGGCTTGATGTTGATACCGCCCGCATCGAAGGTCACGCCTTTGCCCACGAGCGCAACGGTCTTCTTGGTATTCTCACCTGCGAACTTAATAGCAACGAGCTTAGGATCGATATCGGTTCCATGAGCCACTGCTAGGAACGAACCCATTCCGAGTTTTTCCATCTCTTTGCGACCAAGGATCACGATCTCAGCTTTGCCTTTGCCGAACACATCCTGTGCGATCGTGGCAAACATCTCGGAGTTCAAAAAGTTCGAGGGCGCTTCCTGAAGCCAGCGTGTGAAGGTCAATGCCTTGACCATTTCAACCTTACGGCGAAGCAGCTCAGGATCAGCACTCGCAATCGTCACTTTCTTCGGCAATTCAAAGGTCGAACTGCTTTTGAAAGCCGCGACATCATCAGCGCCGAAGAGAAAGCCTTCGAGAACATCGAGGCTGTTTAGATCGGCAAATTCTGGAATATGCAGATCCTTCACTTTGCCTTTGGCAAGTTGGGCGGCGGCATCCATTCCGAGCTGGCGCGAGATCTGCGGAACTGAGGTCTTTACCGAAGATTGTGCGACGAGTAAAAACTTTTTGCCGTCGATGACGAGACGAAGGGATTTTTCCGCTGGCGACCACGCGTGAGATTTGACTTCACTTAAAAGCTTGGTCTTAAGCGCGTCGTCAAGCAGTGAACTATTGAGGTTAAGGTCTTCTCCGCTGAGCTTAACCGAAACGAGATTCCAGGACTCAATCGCAAGTCCTTTTGACGTCTCGACCTTAAGGGTTTCGAGCCACGTGTGGGCTTTCGGAAGAAAATCTTTCCAGGATTTAAAGCTCAACATTTCAGAGTTTCCTATTTGCGGTTCCAATACACTTCAAACGTAAAAGGAATCCATAACACATGCGGCAGATCGCTGTCTATTTTCCCGCAGATGAGCCGTTGCCTTTTCCGCCCCAAGGAGCCAGAATACCGTCCAATTTGAGTTACAATGAATGGAAGGACCCCATGAGTATTATATCGTTCGTGAACGCGCGGGAAATTATGGACTCACGTGGGAATCCCACGGTTGAAGTTGAAATTATGACAGAGTCAGGATACTTCGGTCGCGCTGCCGTTCCGTCAGGGGCATCAACAGGTCAGTACGAAGCTTGCGAACTTCGTGATGGCGATCCGAAGCGTTACGGCGGAAAAGGCGTGCTGAAAGCGATCGGCAATGTCAAAGACAAGATCGCTCCGAAAATAATTGGTCTCGATGTCACCAATCAGGCTGAGATCGACAATCTGATGATTGAGCTAGACGGCACTGCGAATAAGTCGAATCTCGGCGCCAACGCTATACTCGGCGTTTCGCTCGCGGCGGCTAAAGCCGCAGCTGAATCTGTTGGACTTCCATTATATCGATACATCGGCGGCGTGCAGGCCTTTCATCTGCCGATTCCGATGATGAATATTATCAACGGCGGCGCTCACGCCGACAATAACGTCGACTTTCAAGAGTTTATGATAGTGCCATCGGGAGCGCCTACGTTCCGTGAAGGTCTTCGTTACGGTGCAGAAGTTTTCCATGCGCTCAAGTCGGTCCTCAAAGGCAAAAAGCTCAATACAGCCGTCGGCGATGAAGGTGGGTTTGCGCCTGATCTTCCTTCCAATAAAGCCGCACTCGACATCATTATGGAAGCGATTCAAAAGGCTGGTTTCAAACCCGGCGTTGATATCAGCATCGCCTTGGACGTCGCTGCGACCGAATTCTTTGAGAATAATAAATATGTTTTGCACGGTGAGAATACGAGTTTTGATCGTAGCGGTATGGTTAAATTCCTGACCGGCCTTACGAAGGATTATCCAATTTTCTCTATCGAAGATGGCTTTGATGAGAACGACTGGGAAGGCTGGAAAGCTCTCACAGCCGAAATCGGCAACAAAGTGCAGATCGTTGGCGATGATCTTTACGTAACGAACACCAGTCGTTTGCAACGCGGAATTGAAGAGAAATCGAGTAATGCGATTCTGATCAAACTCAACCAGATCGGAACACTGACCGAAACATTGAACGCCGTTCAGCTTGCTACACGTAACGGCTTTAAGAGTGTCATGTCTCATCGTTCGGGTGAGACGGAAGACACTACGATTGCCGACCTTGCTGTAGCCACTGGTTGCGGTCAGATTAAAACGGGTTCGACCTCACGCACCGATCGCATCGCGAAGTACAATCAGCTACTGCGCATCGAAGAAGAGCTTGGTGCTGTTGCGCGTTACGGGTTTTAAGAGCAGTTTAAAAAAGGAATGGCGCTTTCTTTTTTGGAAAGCGCCATTTTTATTTTGTTGTGGTTTAGAAATCACCGAACCAAGTTCAACTGCTCGTACTGAATTTCATAAACACCAGTCGCATAGCTCAAAATCTTAAACTTAAAACAGTCACTATCCCGCGAGATGGCAAAGACCTTATCCAGCGGTGTAACAGCCCCGGTATCATCGTAATCGTACCACTCAGAAGTGATTAAAGAATTTGCTGAGATCGTATAACCCAGCATCGAAATAACCTGATCAGCCTCAAACGTCTTGCCTTCGCAGCTCGTCACAGTTTTAAAATCTTCCCCCTGCGCGCCGACATAAGCTCCGCCCGTAAACGCACCATTGCTACCTGTCTGCGTTTTAAAAATATAACGGCGAACGCCAAAGATCCAAGTATCTGTCTCTGCCACAGGAACAAGTTTGCCGTCCTCTAGACCAAGATAGACAAAGTTTGTTTTATCCGAAGCATCAATCGTCAGAGTTTGAGCAGAAACGACAGTCTGAGACTTAGCAGACGTGTGTGAATTTTGCGCAAAGGAAGCGGTGGAGATCAGACAGCCGAGGAGCAAAGCTTGAACATTTTTCATATCGGAATCCTTCTAATGATCAATGTGAGCGACATTCAACTAAGCTTATATACTGATAATAATTTTCAATATCAACATTTCTCGCATCCGTCGATTTGATTAAGGTCAACAAATTCACCAGAAAGCCGCTTGACAAAAGGAAGCCCCATAATGATTATCATTCTCATTAAAGGATTGGTCGACGACCATAGAAAGTATTTTAAGTTATGAGTGCGCGCGGCAAACTATTCCAACGCTTCTATAGCTGGCACAGATATCTCGGGTTATTCTTAGCGCTTCATCTCGTTCTCCTTATACTGACCGGAATGCTCCTGACCTTGCGCGATGAATTGCAATCGAGTGACGAAGTGCTGGCAAGTGAATCCGTGCGCGCGGAATCTCCCAAGATTTCTCTCGACGAACTCGTCACGCGTGCAAAAGCCAAGGAACCCGCTGGGCTTCCCCTCGCTATCAATTTCGACGATGACAATCCCGATCGCCTGACTGTGCGACTCGGTAAAGACGGATCGCCGCTGTTTCGCGGTTCGAGCAAGCATAACTTCGATCGATTCACCGGAGAGATTCCAACCCATGCGCCAGCAGGCGGATTTTGGGATTTCATTCTACGTTTTCACCGAGAATTCCTACTCGGCTTCTATGGCAAACTCTACGTTGGCCTGATTGGCTTTTTGCTGCTCGTGAGCCTAGTGTCCGGTGTTTATCTTTATGCTCCAACCAGTCTGCGCAGAAGCTTCGGTTCGATTCGACGAAATCGTCTGACCTTCACTTTGAGCGATATTCATAAACTCTTCGGTATGACGGTATTCGTCTGGCTTTTGCTCATCGGATTTACCGGTACAATGCTTGCGACATCGGGACAACTTCTAAAACTTTACCAATACACCGAACTTAACGCTTTGAAAGCGCAATTTTCTTCTTCGCCCGTTAAAGATCCTATCTCCGTCGATACCGCATTTGCCGCTGCTATCAGCGAAGCCCCCGACAAGGAAGTCGCCTTTATAACCTTTCCGGCAACCGAGTTCTCGACGACTGGCCACTACATCTTTGTGCTGAACGGCAAAGAGGGATTCGATAAGTATCTCAGTGAAATCGTATTAATCGATGCCCGTGACGGCTCACGAGCAACCACGCGTCAGCTTCCTTGGTACTTAAAAGCGGCCCTGCTATCGGAGCCACTGCACTTTGGGAATTACGGTGGACTCCCACTCAAACTTATCTGGGTCGGCTTTAGTCTACTTGCACTAGTCCTAACGATCTCGGGCCCAGCTCTTTGGTATATGCGGAAACGTAAAGTCAAAGGTCCCGACAAAATCAAAAGTGGAGTCACCCGCTCCAGTGAAAATAAATATCTCTATCCTGTGCCGATCGGCACTCTGATTTTAGGCGGCAGTCTACTCGCTATTTCCTCCAACCCTTGGATCGATCGTATCGCGTGTCTACTGCTTCTTATTCCTTTATTTATCATCGTTCAAAAGCTCTTTGCTGCTTCGGACTATTCACACCGCTCCAATCTGAGGAATCGATGAAGTCTCTTTTGATATCATTTGCCTTGTTAAAATCGTCTCTACTCTTCGCTCAAGAAGTCGACGAAGAGATCACTGTATATGCCTCCCGGACTCAGGATGCACTGAGTGAAACGCCGGCAAGCGTGACTATCATCGATCGTAAAAAGCTCGATAAGTTTGATGTGCCGGGTGAAAACCTTGGGACGGCACTCGGTAAAATGCTGCCTGGCTTCGGTGCCCCTACCGAAAGCGTATCGAATTTTGGTCAGACCTTGCGCGGCCGTGACGTGCTTATCCTGATCGATGGTATACCGCAGATGGAGAATCGCCAGGTCTCCCGCCAGCTCAATAATATCAAAACCGAAAGCATCGAACGTATCGAGGTTATCTCAGGCGCGAACGCAATTTATGGAGCAGGAGCGCCCGGCGGTATCATCAATATCATCACGAAGGGTTATCGCGACGAACTCGCCGGATTCGAAACCTATCTCGGCACTTCATTTGCGTCGAATCCTATTTCGCATCTAAGCCAAACCTATAACGTGCAAGAGTCCGTCTCCGGCACTTTGGGTGTTCTACAATATTTAGCAAGTGTTGGCGGTGAATGGCGTAACAATCGCTTCGACTCAAGTGGAAATGTGATCGCCCCCGAGCCCGCTCAGACGAGCCGTAGCGATACAGATACTCTCGATGCTCTTGTTAAATTAAAATATCATTTCTCCCAATCATCATCAGCTGAACTAAGTTACGAACATTTCTCGGAGAAGCAGAACACTGACTATGTTGTTCAGCTTAATCCTTACCGCGCGGAAACCGGTCTCGACCTTGAAGAGCAGCCCGCATCTCGACGCGATCAGATAGCGCTGAATTATGTTCAAAAAGAATTCCTTGGCCATAATCTCTCTGTCCTCGGCTACTTTCGTCAAAGAGATTTGACCTTCTTTCCATTCGCATTAACCAAGCCGGTGCCGATCGTAAATCAGTCGCGCACCTACGCAGAAGTCTCAGGCATTAAAGCCACTATGCAAAAACAAATCACGTCTGATATCGACATGACCTGGGGTCTTGATCTCGAGCGGGATAAAGGCAAGCAGCGCGCTCACAGCTATGATCAGCTTCGTTACGAAATTAGCGGCTCTAAAACCTATTCGGGCAAATCAGCTGATTATGACTATGGTCCGGCCATCGACACGGATAAGGCTGCACTTTTCACACAGTTCAAAGCGAAAATCACCGAAGGACTAAAAAGTAAGTTTGGACTTCGTTACGAACAGATTTCGCAGAAGGTCCATGACTTCACGCCTCCGCTTGAAACTGCGATCTCAAAAAATTGGCCAATACTCTATGCAGGTGTCGCACAGAAAGAAGCGGCCGGGGATGTTAGACCCGGGACTACAGCCTCTCTTCCTCGGCAGTATCGGTATGATAACTTTCAAGGCGGTACCCTCGACTACGATGCCTGGGCCACGAACCTTGGTTTCACTTACGATCTGACGCCTAAGAACCTCGTGTTTTTCAACTACAGTCAGGGCTATGAGCTAGGCGACACAGCCCGTCTCATGCGGGACGCTGTGGCAACAAACAGTCTCATTCCAACGATCAGTCCAGTCTTTGGATTAAATATCAACGCCACAACAGTCGACGGGCTCGATCTTCAAACGATCAAAACTTCGAGCTACGAACTTGGCTGGAGAGGCTCGCTGGATCGCATCTTTGGAAACGCAGCGCTTTACTACAACGAGTCAGACAAAGTCTATCAATTCAATTCCGACTTTACCGTCGATCTTTTGAATTTGAAAAAACGCGTTTACGGTATGGAAGCTGAGGTTGGCGTTCGTCCGACCGATGACCTTACGCTTGGTGTCAGCCACTCACGTGCAAAAGGTGAGGCTCGGCGCGCCGAAGGATCTGGTTGGGCTGCTGTATCTGGTATGGAAGTGTCGCCGCCTAAGTCTGCGGCCTATGTCGACTACCTCTATAACGCTGACCTTCGCTTCAATCTACAGGCGCAGCATTTGGCTCCTTACAACAAAGAAGATGATCTGAATCCAAATGATCGGAAGACGGCGTTGGACCTTCACGAATATTTCTTGATGGATACAAATCTCGACTATGCTTTTAGCGAGGCATCGTCTCTCAAATTCGCAGTAAACAACCTACTGAATCGTCGTTACAAAACTTTGTTTCATCAATGGGCGGAGTTTACCTACGGCGAAGCCTCGGGCGCTCCCGCCGAGGGACGACGCTTTAGTCTTGTCTACCGACACGTGTATTAAGCTTAGGACCTATTGTGGAAAGAGTTTTGAAAAACCAATGGATAGCGTGCTTAAGCTGTGGCTTGTTCAGCACCAGCCAAGCATTGCTATTTGTTCTCTACCCGGTTTTGGCGGAAAAACTTGGTTTGAGCATTTCCGAAGTCATACTTTGTTTTTCAGTCGGATCTTTTCTCTTCCTTTGGGGCGCCCCTTATTGGTCGCTTCGAAGTGATCGGGAAGGGCGTAACCGCGTTTTGTTGAAAACTCAGGTTGGAGTGCTAATCTCTCTATTAGCCCTTGGATTTCTGCTCCTTCCTGTATCGACCAACACGCAGCTTAACTTTATTATTTTGCTCGCGAGTCGGATTCTTTATGGAACGTTAGCAAGTGGCCTCGTGCCTGTCTCCCAGGCTCATATCTTGGATCATGCGAGTGAAGAGCAAAAAGCCAAAGCAGCTACTACCCATAGTTTGTTTTTAAACACCGGCCGCTTTTTGGGCCCTTTGCTTGCACTTTCTCTCACTTTTATAACTCCGCTACAGCTTGTGTCAGCCCTGGCTCTCGCCTTTATCGTCCTCGTGGCTTTTCAAGCACGATCCCTTTCCGCTTATGAACCTCAGGTTTTTACAGATAGAAAAATTCGTCTGCATCATATCTGGCCTGAATCAAGAGATAAGCAAGGTATTGCGGTCTTGGCTTTTTTAACGACCGTTTTTCTTGGCATTTTGCAATCTTCCCTCGGAGCTTACCTGCACTATGCCTTTGCTTTCACAGCCGTTGAATCCTCTCAGTGGATGGCGAAACTTCTTATTGTCGGCGCTGTATCCACGGTTTTGATTCAGCTGCTTATTCGCAGCAAACTTAAAAATCCTTGGCAAGGGACCCTGCCCTTTGGTGCGGGAATGTTGCTCTTCGGGCTTCTCGTTTTACTTTTATGGCCAACGATTATCAGTCTCTATATAGCTGTCGTGTTCATGTCCTTCGGGGTTGCAACCCTCACTCCCGCCTATATGAGTGCAATGAGTTTGTTGAGCGGGCGCGAGCAAGGGAAGAGCGCGGGCGTGTTAAGCATTGCCCATACTTTAGGTTATGCGGTTGGAGGCGGCGTGAGCGCTATGGGACTTTGGATAAGCGAACGTGGTCCATTCTTATTCGCAGTCGTGGTTGCTCTTTTAATATTTGCAACTTTACCGGCCATATACACAGGACGAAAGTCTCTTTCTCAAACGCGAGATACTCAACATGCTCAATAATAATTCAGCCCTAGCACTTATCGCCGCAAAAGCTTCTATGACTTGTTTTCTCAACTCGCTTTTGCGCGAGTGGTTTGATTGGACAGTTGATGACAAGTGTCAAATCGTTATTGTAACCGCAAGCGGGAACTTAATTATCCCGTTGCAACGCTACTCGAAAGCGGGTCGCCATCAGTACCTTTATCCTGCTTATTATGAGAACAAAGCCGGTACAGTCCCGATGGGATTCGACGAACTCTACAAGAACTTAATCGCTTACATTGAGACGAGTCAGACAACCGCGCACTCAAAAGCAACCTTCAGCCGTCGCGTGCTTGACAGCATACAGGTCATAGAAGACGTTCTGGAATTTCGATTCCAAGACTTTACAGATGGGACGCGCACGCCTCAAACATTCATCGAGGCTGAGCAACAGCTGATCATTGGTCATTCTTTCCATCCGAGCCCAAAGAGTCGCGAAGGTTTCACCGCTGACGATCGCCTCCGTTTTTGCCCCGAATTAAAAGGTAAATTCCCTTTGGCTTGGTTCGCCGTTGATCCGACATTGATTTACAAAAGATCATCAAAATCCTTTGACGCTTCCGTTTGGGTAAACGAACTTGTAGAAAGTGATCCCCAGCTTTCCACTTATGATTCTGCATTTGATCTTTATCCGATGCACCCTTGGCAAGCCCGACATCTGTTGACTTTACCTTCTGTGAAGGCCCACATCGATGCGGGGAAAATCCAGTTCCTTGGCGAGCATGGTGAGAGTTGGTTTCCAACGAGTTCGGTAAGATCGATATACCGCGAGACCTCGCCCTATATGCTCAAAACATCGCTGAGTGTTCGTCTCACAAATTCTGTGCGAAATCTCTTGATAAAAGAAGTTGACCGAGGTCTTCAGGTTCACGACGTCTTTCAATCGACCCACGGTCAAAACTTGCTTAAGGACTACCCGACCTTTAAAGTTCTCTTCGAACCAGCTTACTGGGCTCTTCTAGACACCGAGGGCAAACCTATTGATGAGTCGATCGTCGTCTGCCGTGAGAATCCTTTTCAGAAAGGTGCGGATCAAGCTTTCGTCTTAGCGACTTTGACTCAGGATAACCCGTTTCAAGAACTGACAGCCATCGGTCTCTACGTGAAAAATTACGCCAACGCCGAGAAAATCGACGAAGAGGTAGCATCCATCGCCTGGTTTGAGGCTTATCTCACTAACGTCCTTGAACCCTTTCTAATGGCTCAGGCTGAATACGGAATTCTGCTCGGCGCTCACCAGCAAAACATTTTGGTGACTATCAAAGGTCATTTGCCAAGCGGCGTTACCTTCCGTGACTGTCAAGGGACTGGTTATAGCGAACACGGCTATGCGAAACTTAAAGATGAAATCACGTCTTTCGACATCGACAACGGCAATATTTTGCCAAACGATATGGCTCACATTCTCTTCGTTTACTATCTCATCATCAATGCTACGTTTAACGTTATTAGCACACTGGGTCAAAATTCGCTTGTGTCTGAAGACGATTTAATCGCTAAACTTCGTCTGAAAATAGAGCACCTTCTAAAACGTGAACCCAAAGATCCCTCTTGTTTGAAGCACCTACTAAGCAGCCCTAAGATAATGCACAAAGGCAATTTTCTTTGTTCAATCCAAGATATCAACGAAAACACTTCGGAAAATCCCTTAGCCATATATACAGCTATCGACAATCCGCTTGTAAGGAACTAAACCATGCAAACAGAAACAATACTTGAACCGAAATCCATAGCTCATCCCGTGCGGCCTTTCGTGCCGATGGGAACACTTTACAGTCGTTTTCTGCCAAAGTCAGGAAAGACTATTACTTTCGAACAGCTCGACCTCGATAGACACTTAGATGTTTTTCACGAGTGGCAAAACCAAGCTCGCGTGGCTAAATTTTGGGAGCTTGATCAGTCGAAGGCGGAACTCGCAGCGTATCTTGAAAAGGTTTACGCTGATCCCCACCACTTTCCCGCAATCGCTTCAATAGATGGTGAGCCCGCTGGGTACTTTGAGATCTATTGGGCGAAAGAAGATCGCCTTGGTCCCTATTACCCTTGCGAGGACTTTGATCGCGGATTTCACTTCTTAATCGGCAATCCATCGTTTCTCGGGAAAACGTATTTCAACGACTTTGTGGAATCTATCTCCCACTTCTTGTTTTTAGAAGAACCACGCACGCGAACCCTTCTCGCCGAACCTCGGGCCGATAATATCGCATTGCTTCACTATCTAAGCAAATTCCCGTACTGGAAGAAACTCTACGAGTTCGACTTTCCTCATAAGCGCGCCGCCCTCCTTGCCTGTAATCGAGAAGACTTTTTCACCATGGCGAGTTTCGTATGAACGATTGGGAGGTAGTCAATCGAAAGATCGTCGCGAAGGCGTTAGCTGAGCTGAGCTATGAACAGATTTTAAAACCTAGCGAAAATGGGGTTTTGAATCTCTCGAGCGGCGTGAGTTATACTTTCAAGTCTTGGAAGACCACTTGGGACTTTCTACGTATCGACGAATCCTCACTCATGCGTAGTCCTGAGAGTGAGATTGCGGCCGATCAATTTTATCTCGATATTCGCCCTGAGTTGAATGTTTCGGATATTACTTTTGCGAACTTTCTGGAAGAGCTGCACCGAACTCTTTATAGCGATATGCAGACTCTAGAGAGGCAACGCAACTTCAAAGACCAAAACTGGGTAGACCTCGACGAGGGCGTTCTTCAGTCACTACTTGACGGCCATCCAAAAGCGTTAGTCAACAAAGGC
Source organism: Bdellovibrionota bacterium (assembly GCA_040385935.1). Classification (GTDB taxonomy): domain Bacteria; phylum Bdellovibrionota_B; class Oligoflexia; order Oligoflexales; family Oligoflexaceae; genus Oligoflexus. The sequence continues at coordinate 7,499 of JAZKGL010000317.1, read as the reverse complement.
CGAATGGGTTGGAGCACGAGTGATCTCGAGCAGTTTTCTCCAGAAAGTGGCTCGACTTTTAAGTTGCATTGGTTAGCCGTTCGAAAAGATCATATCGAACAGTCTTTGGCCCTCGATATGGATGCACAAACTCTATTGCAAAGAACGATGACTCCAAAGAGCTTGCATGATTTCCAGCAAAGTCTCAGCGAAGATTTACTCAAAGAGTATGATCTCATCCCTGTCCATCCTTGGCAGTGGAATGAAGTCATTCCTTTTCACTACCAAAAAGAACTGAGAAACGGAACGATTCGGTATCTGGGCGTCCATGGCGATTTTTATCGTCCACAAACGTCTCTGAGAACTCTTTCAAATACCCAGGATCCCGCAAAGCTTCAAATCAAACTTCCGGTCTCGATACTGAATACGTCGTGTGTTCGAGGAATCGAAGGTAAATATATTCTCCTTGCCCCAGCCCTCACAAAGATCATGAAGGATCTATGTTCGAACGATCCCGTGCTTTCTCGTGTTCAAGTATTGGGTGATGAGGCCGGTGTCTTTGTCAAGCAGACGACCTTTCACTCCATTGACGAAGCGCCCTATCGATACAAGGAACTACTCGGAGCCGTTTGGCGCGAGAGTCCAAATCAATTTTTAAAGAGCGATGAAAAATGCCTGCTCACGGCTACGCTCTTTCACAAGGGTTTTCTTGCATCACTCATTGCGCGATCGGAAATATCCACCGAAGCTTGGTTGACTCGATACTTTGAGACTATCGTCATCCCGCTTTATCACCTTCAGCTTAAATACGGCGTTGGGCTCGTGGCGCATGGCCAGAACATTATGATCGGACTCAAGAACTTCGCACCGAATAGACTTTATTTAAAAGACTTTCAAGGCGACCTTAGGTTGTTGAATCAGGATCTTCCTGAAATGAGTACCTTCGATGAAAGGACCAAGGCACAGCTCACCCGCCTACCAGCTCCTTATCTGATTCACGATCTTTACACAGGACACTTCGTAACTGTCCTTCGTTTTGTATCAGCGGCTTTGCAGGAGGACACAGGCTTTAGTGAAAAGCATTTCTATCGTCTTTTGAACGAGGCCGTTCGAAGTTATCACATGAAAATTCCTGAGTATAAAGAACGCATCCAGGCTCTCGGTTTACTTCAAAAAAATATACCAAGAGTCATTGTCAACAAGGTTAGGTTTCACATCGGTTACGGCGACAACGCGCTTCGACCGATCCCTATGACAGGAACTGATCTTTTTAATCCACTGTATGAGGAATCCCATGACTCATAACTATGATTTGATTGGGATCGGTATCGGCCCCTTTAACTTGAGTTTGGCTGCGTTAAGCGCCGGAGTTAAAGGGCTATCGACTCGGTTCTTCGAACAAAAGAAGCAGTTTGAGTGGCATTCAGAGCTTGTTTTCCGCGATGCCTGCATGCAGACCACTTTTCTCAAAGATCTTGTGACCCCAGTAGATCCGACTAGTCAGTACAGTTTTTTGAATTACCTTGTGCAGAAAAAGCGTTTCTATGCTTTCCTGAATACCAATCGAAAGACGATCACACGAGCGGAGTTCGAAGATTATTGCCGCTGGACGAGCGGTGAGCTTCCCAATACGCAGTTTTCCTCAGGCGTGCGTGAGATCACTCACGATGGCAAACACTTTCGAGTTCGAACGGATAATGCGGAAAGCTTCACCCCATCGCTGTGCATTGGTACCGGCCTTGTTCAGCATATTCCAGAGTTCGCCCGTGACCACATTGGGCCAAACTGCTTTCATGCAAAATCAAATGACTGCCGTAACGCGGATCTTAAAGATAAACGTGTCGTGATAGTCGGCGGTGGCCAGACGGGTGCAGAGATTTTCCTAAATGCCCTTCGAGGGAAATGGGGCGAAGCAAAAAGTATACGATGGATCTCACGCCGCCTAAATCTTGAGGCGCTTGATGAATCGACCTTTGTGAATGACTACTTCACACCCGATTATGTGAATCGTTTTGCAACACTCAATCAGATACAAAAAGATCAAATTGTGGCCCAGCAGAAGCTATCGAGTGATGGGATTACGCCCACATATCTCGAGGAAATCTATCGCGAACTCTATCTTCGCACGCAGGTGGATGCTGAGAGCACGGACTTCGAGATCGTCACAGGTCGCGAGATGGTAAAACTCGATAAACACGGCGACGAGTTTAATATCACCGTTCGAAACGATGTGCGTGGTGAGGTCGAGCATTACTACGGAGAAGTCACCATACTAGCGACCGGCTTTAAAAACCGAATGCCGCAGTGTCTAGAACCGATCCTGCCTCTGATAGAACGCGATGCTAAAGATCGGCCTATCCTCGAACCTTCTTTCAAAATGAAATGGAGCGGCCCTGCTCATCTCAATATTTATGCCGTAAATTTCGGTCGCCACAGTCATGGAATCGCTGAGCCTCAGATCAGCCTGATGGCCTGGCGTTCAGCAACGATACTCAACGATGTTCTCAAACGCGATCACTTCTCGGCGAAGGATTCCTCACCGGCTTTCATTCGTCACTAAATGATATGACTCAAGGAGTTTCCTATGAAAACGTATTTCGCTTCCGCTCTCCTCTCTTGTCTTGCACTCACTACAGCTTGCAATGACGATTCGTCCTCAAGCGATCCCGCGCCCGTCGCCGCCGTGACTTCGGACGTTCCTGGGAACTCTGTCACGGGCGGAGAAGGCGATGCCGTTGTCACTACACCGCCAGCAACAGCCGACGAAGTCACGCTAGGCCCTGTAGAAAGCGTGATAGAACTCAACTCATCCTTTTTAGAATTCTCCCGCCTACAGTACGACTGTGGCGATTTAACCAAACCACTAGTCGCTGAAACCGTTGAGGCGAACCTCAAAGGTGCGAAGTCTTTTGAATCGCTCGCCGCAACGATTCCTGCCAAGGACCAAGCTCTCGTTAAAATAAGCACGATTGAAAACGGAGTAAGCTGCACTTACCGAGCATTATTCTCCGTGAACAAAGCCTTCACGGAAGTGACATTCGCATCAGCTCAATCACTCGATGCAGACAGCCGTGTCGCCTGTGCGACCAACAAGGCGACGATCGATACGGGTTTCGGCACAAGTGCAGTAGCATTCGATTACGATAAAAAATTCATCCGCTGGGTCGCCCTTCATATCCCACTCGCGATGCAAGTCGCTCCGATTTGCCCAACCGGCAATCTCAGAGCGGTCTTTGCTGGCGCCGCTCTTTAAAGATCGATGAAAAAAACCCCTCGCCGCAAAGCGAAGGGTTTTTTGTTTCTTCATCACGAAGCAGCGTAACTGCCATCCACCAACGGTCAACAAAGAGCAAACATCTTCAAAGCAAATTATTGAGCAGGCATTTCCGAAACATCCGAGGCTCCGCCTTGAGGGCGAACGTCCTGGGTCGTCGCGCCGACTCCAGCAGCGGGTCTTTGTACGAGTCGTACAAGTTCGCCGATGGAAACGTGACTTTCGATCGGATGACGGAAGGGCCGCTTCAAATTGAGGGTGTAATTGTTTTTTCGGCCTTCTTTGCTTCTCTGAATGTAGCCTTCATGTTCCAGCTCTGAGACGATTCTCTGTACCGCTCGTTCCGTAATCCCAACAGCCGTTGCGACTTCGCGCAACACACGTTCGGGATTCTGAGCTAAGAGAATCAGCACATGAGCATGGTTAGTAAGAAAGGTCCAACCAGTTGCTTCTTTTTCTTGGGATTTGTCCATTCTTCCCTCAACTTCCGAGCGATAAGCTCTTTCATCAAAACGATTGCATCAAATCTGACACCAGCATAACACAGAAACCGAATTCTAGACCGTCTTTTTGACCCTTTTTTGCTTTACACCAAAACCAATCGCCAACACTTTCCTCAAGTTATGGCTCCTCGGCTCCGATAGCTCCTTATAGAAGAGTCCACGTTCTCTCTAGCTAGTAAGGCGGCTGCTATGGAAAGCAGAAAAGTTATCAAATTCGCGAACTTAACGATCGATGTCATCGAGAATACGTTCGCGTCGCAATACATCATTTCTGGTGATGTGGACGAGAACTTCCGACAAAAAGAGATCCCTCGTTTAAAGAGTCCGGAGCTGCACCTTCACCTTAAAGATGTGGGTAACTTCAACTCGGTCGGAATCCGCGAATGGATCCAGCTTATCGGTGATCTCTCGAAGCACTCGAAACTCACGTTCCATGAGTGCAGCGTTTCATCGATCGATCAGATCAACATGGTTCCTCACTCTTTAGGTAGCGGTAAAGTGGAGTCGTTCTACGCTCCCTATTACTGCGACTGCGGACGAGAAACCGTCAAACTCATAAAGGTTTCAGAGCACGAAAAGGAATTGAGGCAGAATCAAGCACCTCACTTTCTTTGCGAATGCGGCAAAACCCTCGAATTTGATGCCCTGGAAGAGACCTATTTCCAATTTCTCACTAGCCTGCCACGAGCCGGCTAATTGCTTCGAAAAGGGGACTCGAGCATGGATGCTCTTGTCAAAAAGGCGATTGAAGCACTTGTTAAAAAGACTCTTCCTGAGCTTCAGGAACAGTTGTCCCTGTGTCTTCATTCGGGTCTACCACTTGACGATATAGACCTTCTTTATAATTTGGGAGAATGCCGGGAACTTTTAAGTTTGCTTTCACAAGCAGGCCTCGAACTCTCGGGTTCAACCCCCTCCTTTATTCAGGATAGCGCAAGCACATTAGAGTGCAAGCAGGAAGACGTCATAAAATCTGCGAACTCGACTTCAATTGCCCGTAATAACAGCGATTCAGAAGAATTGAATAAAGACGTGACGAAAAATGAAGAGACGGAGTTGTCCGATGACGACGCTTACGCTCTGCTTGCGGAAATGGACGGAAACCCAGCCCCAGCAAAGGCTGCAACGCCCCAATCTTCCAGCGAGATAAACGATGATGAAGCCATGCGCCTCCTCATGGAGATGGATGCCCCATCGGAATCTGCACCCACGTCCGCTGCTTCAAAGCCAGAACCTGCCCCTGCCAAGGCTTCTGCAGCTCAGCCGAGCAACCATGAGGAAGAACATGAAGACGGCGAAGTCCTCGCGGAGATCCCTGAGTGGGAAGCGAACGAGTTTCAGAGCGACCCGTCTATGCTTTCGGATTTCATAGTAAATACTGATGAATTAATGCAAACACTCGATTCAACCATACTCCAGCTCGAACAGGACCCATCGAATAAAAATACGATAGAGGAAATCTTCCGCGCCGCTCATACACTGAAGGGTGCAGCAGGCATGTTTGGTTTCAAAGCCGTAGAGCGGGTGATGCACCGGATGGAAAACCTCTTTGATTTGGTGCGCAAGGAAAAGCTTAAAGTCGATTCTCGAACGATCGACGTCGTATTCCAGGGTCTTGACCTCCTTCGCACTCTGCTCGAAGCGATCAAAAACGGTGCACCCTGTGGTGTCGCAACGGTTCCCACCGTACAGTCCCTTGGGCTTGCTGTGAAAGGTATCTATAAAACCAAAGCGCCTCAGGCAGCGGCGGCTCCATCACCAAAGTCAGATGCAGCGCCCGGTGCAGCCGCCCCCACTTCGGCAGCAGCACCCAAAGCCGAAGACGGTCATGACGGGAAGAAGAAGGAAGTTAAAGAGCAATCGACGATTCGCGTCGATCTTGAGCGCCTCGATGTTCTCGTCAACCTCGTGGGCGAGCTTGTGATCGATCGCTCACGTTTTGCCAGCATCGAGAGCGAACTACGCACGAATCACCCACAAATTAAGGTGAACTCAAACTTCTCGGAAACGGTCCAACTCTTCGGCCGGCACATGAATGAAATTCAAGACATCATCATGAAAGTACGCATGGTTCCTATCGGCAATGCTTTCAACAAATTCACCCGTGTAGTGCGCGACATCGCTCGCTCCTTGGATAAAAAAATCGATCTCGTCATCACAGGCGAGGATGCCGAACTCGATAAAACTATGGTCGAACAGATCGGTGATCCGCTCATTCACTTAATTCGTAATTGCTGTGACCACGGTATCGAGATGCCCGATGTCCGGACTCAATCGGGGAAAAATCCAACAGGTATCGTTCGTCTTTCTGCATCACAGGAAGGCAACCATATCGTCATCAAAATTATTGATGATGGTAAGGGAATCGACCCAGTCATGATTCGCCGAAAAGCTGTGGAAAAAGGAGTGATCTCGGAAGACGTCAAACTCAGCGATCGCGATTCGCTCAACCTTATCTTTGAAGCGGGCTTCTCGACGGCCGAAAAAGTCACGAACCTCTCAGGCCGTGGCGTAGGTATGGATGTTGTAAAACGTCAGATCATGAAACTCAAGGGAACGATCGATCTGGAAAGCAAGCCGGGCTTTGGAATGACGGTCACCATTCGCCTACCTCTGACACTTGCGATCGTCCAGAGTCTACTGGTTCGCGTCAAAGGCGAGACCTTTGCCATACCTTTGAACTCAGTGATTGAATCGATTCGAATCTCGCCGACTGAAATTCAAAAAGTCGGTGACACCGATGTTTATAAGCTGCGCGATACGGTCTTGCCACTTGTTCAGCTCTCCGATGTCATGGGACTTGTGGAACCCACAGAAATTTCGGTGCAGAAAGCTCGCCGCCGTGCAGGACGCACCGATCGCGTCTTTGTTGTGGTGGTGGGACATCCCGATCATCCAACCGGTATCGTTGTCGATCAGCTTTTGAATCAGCAGGAAATGGTTATCAAGCCGCTAGGGCCTTTGATGAAGAATATCCCTTGCGTGTCAGGTGGCGCTGTCTTGGGTCAAGGTGAAGTTGTCCTTGTCTTGGATGTACCGGAGATCGAATCGATGAGTCGTGGACGCAATCGATTTGCGGCCGCATAAGGAGCTATACAGAAATGAGTCATATTCTTGACCTAGAAAATAGCATGTTTTCTGTCCGAGGTGAACTCGGTGGGAGCCAGGGAGCGGAATTCGTTCAGCTCAAACAATTCATCGGCCTTATGGTAGCGAATGAGGAGTTTTTGCTGCCGATCGAAGTTACGAATGAAATTATCATGATGCACCAGCTTACCCATGTGCCGCGTGCACCACGCTTCATCGATGGTGTTATCAATCTACGCGGGACTATTTTACCTGCGATCAACATGCGCAAGATGCTGGGCGTCCCCGTGGAGAAGTTCACAGGCCACTGCCGAATCATCATTGCTCGTTGTGAAAAGGTTACGGTCGGCTTAATCGTCGACGGCATCACCTATGTTGTAGCTCTTAGCAATGACCAGCTTCAAAATCAAAGCCTTCACACCAAAGGTTCAGGGTCCGAACTCATTTCCGTCATTAGCAAACGAGGAAACCAAATAAACGGAGTTCTCGATATTGGCAAGATTCTGGCTGAGACTGGAATCAACTATGCGTCGAACGACGAAGAAGCTGCTTAATTCGCGAGAGCGATTGCCTAACTTAAGTATAGAAAAAGTAGCTTTCGTTCGTTTAAGTCTGGCTGCTATATACGGTGCGTTTTCCCTCGGGATAGCGCTTCG
>JAZKGL010000316.1:0-6103 GCA_040385935.1 Bdellovibrionota bacterium | reverse complement strand
AAGGGAGCAAGACGTGAAAGGTTACCACTCTTACCTCATCCAGACGCTGATCAGCCTCGCGATGGCCTTCGGGGCAACGACGCTGATGGCGATGGCGCCGGTTCTTCCGTTGCAAAAGCCGACCACGGAAATTCCGATGTTACCCGAGTCGGTGCGTGACCCTGATCTTGCTTTCGAGCAGATCACCGACGATACGGAAGCCGCACGTGTGAAAGCCCAAGCCGCTCTGGATACTGAAGCGCTACTGAAAGAGGGAGCTAAGAAAGCCGATCTTTTTGAAGTGCTGATGAAGGCAAACATACGCCTTAGCTATTATTACGAAGATGTTCGCGCGGGCCGAATGCCAAGCGCAGAGCGTGGGGATCTGAACGCTATGATTAGCCGCTACCGCGCAGAAGGTAGCCGCTACGCAAACGAGATCATTCGCCTTCGTCCTCAGGATCAAGGTCAGGCTTATTACATAGTCGGACTCAATCAAGTTCTGTCGGGTGACCCTTCTGGTTTCACCTACCTGAGCAAAAACAAAAAAGTATTAGGTAGGGATCGCGCAATTCGCGCCGAGTTTTTAGCCCAGATCAAATCGGGTGGTAAAGATTCGCCTGCGCTTCGCAAAAGCTTAGCGCAATCGATGGCTGCCCTTGGGGCTTCGGGTCAGGTGGCTGGATACTTTCACCTCGCTCGCCTTGATAAAAATCCTTTTGCTTCGCTTTCGAAGGCGGTAGCGGCTGCTACCCGTCTGCCACGCGTTGATCGCGAAAATGCGATTGCCTTTGCCATACAGCTTTGGTCAGAAAAGAGCAAGAAAGTCGACTATACAAAACTCCCCTTTGAACTCAAAGGCCACTCCGATCTATTCATCACTCGGGCCATCAAGGAACGCGGGATACTCCAGACGCAAGGCAAGAACATCACGCCTGCCCTGCAGTTCTATCGCTCTATTATCGAAGTGAATCGCGGCACGCCCCTCCTCGCTCTGGTTCTGGAGCGTGTTCTTGAAATTGAAGAGATGGCGGCTAACACTTCGAAGAATTATAGCACTTACGAAAAAGCCTTGATCAGCGCTAAAGAAATGACGGCTGATAAGCTCTCCCTCGGTAAGGGTCAAGAAGCCAATGCCCAAGCGGCCAACGCCCGTATCTCGCAGCGCTACCGAAACTTCGTTGCTGGTTTGATCAGTCAGGCCAAGGCGCCCAAAGCGACCAAACCCCTTCGGGCTCAAGTGATTAAAATTGTCATCAACTATGTGGCAAACTATGCGCCAGCCGCTGACAAAGTCCCTTTCAAAACCGATCTGGGTCGCATTTATGCTATCAATGATCAGCATGCCGAAGCTGTGAAGACTTTCATGGATTTGAAAAAGAATGCTCAGGGCGCGCAGGCACAGGAATTTTTAGCCCTGGCTATAGGCTCACAAAGAGTCCTCGCTGATTGGCCTGTGAAAGCACCTTGGGCTGGTCTTCCAAAGAAAAATGCCCCGGCTCGAACGACTCTCGCTGACATGTATGAAGAACGTTTCTCAGCGACTCATAGCTGGGATGATCTCGCTCATCATGGCCTCCTCCTTATCAATGTGAATAACAATACAAAAGCCTTCGCGGCTTGGACGAAAAATCTCGAAAAGAACCCCAGTGGTCCTCACGCCCAGCTCGCCGCTGGGATGATGATGCTCTCCTATCAAACGGGTAAAGTCTGGCAAAAGCTTGAGGACATCGCTCGTCTTTCGATCAAAGCGAAGCTCACGCCTCTTGTCGGTACTCGTTCGCTCGATTCGGTTGCACTGCTCGGTGATGCTTTATTCGAAGGAGGACGCGAGCACTTCGGTGCCAAACGTTATGCTCAAGCTCACGAGAAACTCTCAGAGTTCGTAAAGAAGTATCGTAAAGATTCGCGTCGTCCCGAGGGCCTCTTTATCCTTGCGAAAGCCTATCACAACGATAACAAGCACCCGCCTTCGATCGAGACTCTATTGGCTTTGATCAACGATTATCCGGGTTCAACCTATGAGCACGACGCCCTCCTTTTTGGTGGTGACTGGACAGTGCCCATGGCCTGGGAAGATCAGACGATCTTCTTCTATCAAAGATTTATCGAACGTTTTGCAAAGGATGCAAAAGTCCCTGGCATTCGCATGATACTCTCAGAACTCTATATGGGACGTGAGCTATACGGAAACGCTGTTCGTCTTCAGGCTCAGCATGTCGAAGACATTCGTGTCTCCAAACAAGATCGCATTGAATCGGCGCTTGCGATCATGGCGATCGAAGAACGATATGGCGATGCGAAGTATGCGGTCTGGGGAGCGACCAAAGCTCGCGAGATCTCGGGTCAAGATCCTATCATCGTGGCTCGAGTCGTAAGCTTTGATGCTCGTCGCGCCGCGAAATCGGGTGACATGAATAAGGTTCGCACGCTTGAGGCTCAATTGACGAAACTCGGCGTGACCGAGCGTGGTGTGGTTGAATCCCTCGCCCAGCTTCGCTATCTTCAGGCGGAGAAGCAGGCGGTCGAAACTAAGCAGGAGATCTTCAACCTCGCTCAGACGAACCCACTGCAAACTCTGAACACCCAATATCAGATCTTGCAAAAGACCGCCGCATCTTACGATCGCGTGTGTGCTGCCGGGGCATCGACTTACTGTGGTCTCGCAATGCTTCGTCTATCTGAAACGACGCGAAACTCTCTGACCTCGATTGAGAACCTAAGCATCGCACAAACGCTCGATGAAAAATCGGTCCGTGCCTTTGAAAACCAAAAGCTCAGTATTCTAAGCGCGATCGGTAAGATCGCTTCGCGGGCGGATTCGATCGCTCTAGGAATTTCAGAGAAAGGCGAATCGACTCCTATCTGGTCGCAAGAAATCACCGTAAACAACTCGGATAACTCGCTGGAACGCTCCCACGGCGCAACAGGCAGCGGATATGTTCAGTTCATGCCACCGTCGGTTGAGAAGTGAGAGGAAAACCCATGAAAAATTTTACTTTCGGTCTTAGTCTTATCCTTGCTACCGCGTGCTCGACGACAGGCGATAAAGCCGAACTCGCGCCCGGAAAGCCCGCGGCTCTCGGTTTCTCTGAGCAGCCTATCGTTCATCAGACCTCAGGCAAAACTCTGATGAAACAAATCTCGCGTGATCGCTGGGTGGCTATTCGCAACACGACCAAGAACGAACATCTCAAGCTCTACGCAAACCTTGGTGCCGCCGAGTGGGATGTGGCAGTGACCGATGCGCGCAACTACCTGCAGAATCATCCAAGTGATGAAGTCGGCCTCACTGTGCTCAGCCTTGCTTTGACTATGAAACAAAACTATAGCTTAGCGGGCTATTACGCAAAACTTTTGGAGCGTTATCATCCCGGTAATCCCGAGGTGAAGAACATTCTAGGATTAGCCGAGATGAGTAAGCCCGGCGCGACTTATGAAGACTACAAAGAGGCGATCAAGTTATTTGAGGCCGCGTTTAACACTTCGCAAAGTCAAATCGCGAGTGGCATGAACCTGGGCGCTTTACACGTTGAGATGGGGAACCTTGAGGCGTCACGCGACGTTTATGCAGCGGTCTATCAACGCTGCAATAAGTGTAGCGAAGCCGGTCTTGGATATGGCATCGCGCTTGCCCGTTTGCAAAGCTATGAAAAAGCGGAAGGCGTCTTTAACGATGTGCTCGATGAAGATAAACACAACATGTATGCGCGTTATTATCTGGCTTTGATTGCGAGCTACGGAAAAAATGACAAACAAGCTGCCATCGATCAGCTTCAGGCAATGCTCGACGATACGGAAACAAAAAACGTAGAAATGCAGCGTAAAGCCAACTTTCTTTTGCGCCGCATACAGGCACAGGTCTACGGCAAACCGAAAGACAAAGCGAAATAAACTCTTCGAAAATGTATGCATCGGGCGCGGGTTGAAAGACCCGCGCCTTTCTTTTGCCTTATTTCCACAAAACCATTATATTGGCCCATTACACGAAATCTCGACTTAATGGCACTGGAACAAGAGTAATGGAATTACCGAATAATTTTCGCGACGCTCTGGTAAAACGCATCCCTCTTCTTTTTGACGGAGCAACAGGCACCGAGCTTTATAATCGCGGAATTTTCATCAATCGCTGTTTCGAGGACGCGAACCTTTCGAGTCCTGCACTTATCGTCGAACTTCATAACGACTATGTGAAAGCCGGCGCGGAGGTCCTCACGACCAACAGCTGGGGCGCAAATCGCATGAAGCTTGCGAAACATAACCTGCAGGAAGAAACCAAAGCGATCAATCGTAAGGCCGCCGAGCTTGCCAAAAAAGCTATTGGCTCCAAAGGCTATGTCGCAGGATCTGTCGGACCGCTCGGTGTTCGTATTGAACCCTGGGGACCCACAAGTTTTGATGAAGCCAAGGCGGCTTTCGCCGAACAGATTACCGGCCTCAAAGAGGGCGGCGTTGATCTTTTGTCGTTCGAGACTTTCGGCGATATCTCTGAGCTTCAACAGGCCATACTCGCGGCAAAGGATGTCGCGCCTGAGCTTGCTATCCTCGCCGAGATTACGGTGGGAACCGATGGTAATATGCCTTTCGGAACGCCTGCAGAATGGGCGATTCAAAAGATTATTGAATGGGGCGCTGACGTTGTCGGCTTTAACTGTTCGGTTGGCCCTCAGCCTCTGTTGACTCTAATTCAAAAGATCATGCCGAGCCTTTCGGTGCCCTGTATCGTGCAGCCGAACGCGGGTATGCCCAAAGAAGTGGATGGTCGCACACTTTATATGTGCACGCCTGAATACATGGCGACCTTTACCAAACACTTTTTGCAGGCCGGCGTACTCTACGTCGGCGGCTGCTGTGGAACGTCACCAGACCATATTCGGGCGATGTCGCAGTCTTTCCGTCACCAACGCGCGATGCGTTCGGCTGAGGAGATGACGCTACAGCATCGCATCGAAATTTTGAAAGACGACTCATCGAAGACCTCGGTTGCGGTTGAGACTTGCACGCCGGTTCCTCTCGTTGAAAAGTCGGCTTGGAGCCGTAAGATTGCTCTGGGAGAAGTCGTTACGAGTGTGGAACTGCTTCCTCCGGCGAGTGTTGTGCCCACGAAGATTTTGGAGAGTTCACGGCGGCTGAAAGAGGCCGGAGTGGATGCTGTGAATATCCCTGATGGACCTCGTGCGAGTGCGCGCATGAGCGCTATTCTCACAGCAGTAATGATTGAGCAGCAGGCTCAGATCGAAACGGTTCTTCATTATACCTGTCGTGACCGTAACCTGCTTGGTATGCAGTCGGATATGCTCGGAGCCCATGCGATCGGCTTGCGTAACGTTTTGCTTGTGACAGGTGATCCACCGAAGATGGGCAGCTATCCGAACGCGACGGGTGTCTTCGATATTGATGCGATTGGTTTGACAAACATGGTGACTCGCTTGAATAGCGGCATCGATCTTGGCTCACGACCAATTGGGGAACCGACTGCGCTGTCGGTTGGTGTCGGTGTGAATCCTGTTCACGCTGACTTTGAATACGAGATGAAACGATTTATGTATAAGGTTGAGGCGGGCGCGGAATGGGCGATTACGCAGCCGGTTTTTGATCTCGCTGCGCTTTATCGTTTTATGGAATACATCGATAAGAACAATATCAAGATTCCTATCGTTGCCGGAATCTGGCCTTTGATGAGCTATCGAAACGCTCAGTTTATGCATAACGAAGTCCCCGGGGTTTCGATTCCGGATGATATTATGAAGCGTATGCATGATGCTCAGACAGCCGAAGACGCACGTAAAGTCGGTGTGGATATCGCGCGTGGAATGGTGGCGAGTCTGGGGCGGGATGTTCAAGGATTCCAGGTGTCGGCTCCCTTCGGCCGCGTAGATCTTGCGCTTGAAGTGCTTTCTGGGGTCACGCGTTAAACGAGTAATCTCTTAAAATGATTTGTGATAAGTGCCGGGTTTTGGTCTTCGTGCCAAGCCCGGCAGCTTATTATTTTGAAGACCTTTCCGATAGCCAAGATGCACCAATGGGAGCGTAGGCCAATGGAAAGTTTCAAGAAAGCCCTTAAGCAAGCCATCCAAGAGAAAGCGGAAGCCGTTCGTATAGAAGACGGTCAGCATCCTCATCT
>JAZKGL010000315.1:0-1752 GCA_040385935.1 Bdellovibrionota bacterium | reverse complement strand
CCTGAGGATAATCGTTCCATCGTTCGCGACACGCGTTCGTTCGAAAGGCCGAGATGCCTTAACGCGTTAATCGATTGGACGTTGGTTCTAACCCGTAATCCCATGGAGTCCCCAAGCTGACGCTACCCGATAGTGGCAACGCTATAGCTCAAGAATACGAAATTTTCGGACACCTGAGAAGAAACGAGCAAAAACTGCACAGCTCGCGAGAGCTGGGGTGCGATCAGAAAAGGCGCGTCGGCCTTACCCAGCATGATCGGCGCGAGAGTCAGCTCCAGCTGATCGACCAGCCCCTGTTCATAAAACCAGCTGTTCACGACCCCGCCTCCGAAGAGGAGGGCAGTCTCAATCCCTTTGGACTTCATATGACCATGGAGGAAGGAGGCAGGCTCGGACTTACGGTACAAAAGGTTTTCCACCCCGCTCCCCGGAACTAGGGGCAGGGGATTGGCGGAGACGATCACACGAGGTATGTGCGTCTGTTTCCAAAATTCGTAATGTTCAGGAATAGGGGAGCGGGCGTAGATGTACCAGATAGGAGGTTTATGGCCTTTACCGGGATGATCGAGGCAAGAGCCGTTGGCATGAATGGAGGTCGCGCCCACGATTATGGCTTCAGCGCCTTCCATATGGCGACGCAGAAGCTCTTGGTCTTTGGCATTCGATAAACCCACGGATTGGCGTTCGTCGTCACCCTCACGCTTATGCACGCCGATGCGTGCATCCAAACTGGAAGCCATTACATTGATCAAACGCATGAGAGGGATTCCTTATCGGTCATCCCTCTCATTAAACTTTGAATTTTAGGCTGATTCAAGAACTAGCTTGGGCCGGCTCAGGGAACGAAAGCGCATGATCGATAAGACCTTCGACTTTCGCTGCGTCGGTTTCCTTCGCCGAAGCGATCTCACTGACGAGGCGGGCACGAGCGCGTTCGATCATTTCTTTTTCGCCGAAGGAAGGCAGACGAAGCTTGTCTTTGCCGACGAGGTCACGAAGAACTTCAGCGATTTCGAAGAGTGAGCCCGAACGGATTTTGTCCGAGAATTCTTTTTTGCGGCGGTTCCAGATCGTCGAATAGGTCTTCGGCGAACTTGAAAGGATAGAAAGAATATTGCCGATATCATCATCTGTCACGAGTTCGCGGATGAGACCCTGGCTGGTCTTAGGAAAACGGACCATAAGGCCGCTCTCAACGATCTTAAGAACATAGTAGTCCTGCGGGTGACCGCCGAGCGAGAGAACTTCGGATCCTTCGATGATGCCTACTCCATGGGTCTTGTGCACAACTTTATGACCGGCTGAATAATAACTCATCATAGTAGCTCCTGAAAAAGGGACTCTCGATTTAGAAACGTTGGCAGCAAAGGCTAGGTATCGGTAAGAGCAACAGTTTGATAGAAGGAACAGGTGGGGCCAACATTACTGCGTAGCAGTGACGTTTTATGACATACCCAACTGAGATTTGTCAATATTTAAAAGAAAACTCCTTTAATATCATAAAATCTGACCTTAGCGCAATTGCGATGCCGGGCTTATGGCGTGGTAACCTAAGGTGAAATCTGAGGCGAAGAGACTTGCAATTGGGGGAGCATTTGGTTACTTTGCCTGCTTGCGAGGCCCGGAAACCAGGGGCCACGCCTTAATCAGCGCACTATTTGAACCGCGAGATAGTATTTAGGAAGGGCATATAATGGCTTTGAATGAAACTCAAACCAGCGAGATTATTGCAAAGTTCGGCAAGAAGCCAGG
>JAZKGL010000314.1:0-2917 GCA_040385935.1 Bdellovibrionota bacterium | reverse complement strand
ACATTGACCTAAGATCTCAAGATTTATGGACGGATAGCGCCAAACTTCCAAGGGGCGAATCTACTGGCATCATATAACGCAGATTCCCAACCAGATCCCGATCGAGAAAGGTCGGATCGCTCTGCAAATTCGCCTTCAGAATCTTCCACATCTCACTGTATTTGCCAAGCTTTTCGCCCTTAGCCCAAGTCACCATCGCTTCGGCACCCTTACCCGACTGGCTCTGCACAAGGCCTTCGGCTAGGTAAAACCAACTCGTCTTTTGGGCATTCGGCCCGAGAGTTCTCCACTGCGCGAGAACTTGCTCGGCCTTGCCAAGATTATCGCTCCCGAGAAGAGTGACAGTCATTGCGAAAAGGCTATCTTCGTTTTTAGAAATACCCGCCGAGGTTTGAAACTCCTTAGCCGCCATCATCGCCGAAGATTTCCCTTTCACATAAAGCTGCGCAAGGCCTTTCATATGATAAAGTTCGGGCGAACGGTACCCAGCCCGCTCAAGCTTGCCAAGCAGGGCCATAGCTTCTGGACCTTTTTTACGAGCGATTTGCAAACGTGCGTATTGCATCACGAGAGATTCGCCTAGAACTTCCGGACTCGGATCTTTACCCAAAACCACAGCAGCAAACGCAGCGCCTTCGTCAGGCGCATTCAAAAACTGACTGGCACGAAACAAGATACTGAGGAACCGCGCATTGTAGACAAAACGTTTGCGAGCCTCAGGCGCAAGAAAATAACTGAGAAGATCTTCGCGCGCTGATTCCCCGCGAAGCTGCTTTAGTAGATCGACATCGAGAAAAGCCCTTGGATCTTCTTCAACGCGGTTCAGCGGACGGAGCGCATCAGCCTGGGCAAAGAGCTGAGCATCGCTCGAGAGATAGGCGTTGATCATAGCGCCGCGATAGATTTCTCTTTGAAGAAGAGGATCGGAAATCAAAGTGAGTTTCTCTTGAGCAGTCTTAAAGAATTCTCCGGCTTTGCCATACTCGGAATCCCGAGAGGCATACGACCCGCTCGCAAGATAAAACCACGCATTTACTTCGGGTGGTTGATCCGCCACGACCTTCTCAAGTATCTTAAAACCATCGACCCAACGGCTTTTGAAGCTTAAATGAGACTCATCCACATAACGCAAAAGACAATCCGCTGAAGGCGCCCAGCGAAGACACCCTTGCTTAGCTAAAATAGCAAGCGGCTGCAGAGGCTGCGAGCGACGAAGGGTATGAAGACTCAGTAAATTAGGATAGATTTTCTTCCAACTGACTTCGTTCAAATTGAAGCCGCCTTTTTCCAATGTTTGCCGAGCGACCTCGACAGAATCTTGGAAGAGCTGACAATTCACCACATGAATTTGTTCTTCGGGCGTGAGTTTCGATTTAAGCTTTTTGTTAATCGACTCTGAGATATACGTGGAGCAAGATGTTTGAGGATTGGCCACGGCTGTATCAAAGTTCACAGGAGCGTTTAGGGGACGATGGGCCTTCAAGGCTAAGCTCACCTGGCCTAACACCGGAACGACGATCTTCGCTAACTTTTTTTTGCGAACTTTCGTCACAAGTTTTTTCACTTCAATGATTGCGTCTTCGCGGAGGTCATCCATATAACGAAGAGTCATCGACGTTAGAAAAAGCGCTAAGAGTAAGACGGTGACATACTTCGAGATACGTGTCGCGTCCCACTTCTTCCCGCGTGAAAATTGATTATGGTCGATACGAAATTGGAGTGAGCTGGGCTGGATATCGGCTTCGGCGGACTGGCCTTCGGGCGTTTCGGCTTTGAGATCGACCGCACCAAAATTCAAGTCGTCAAAGTTTACGACCTTGGTCTTTCCGATTTTGGTTTCTTTCCCCATGCGCTACCGAAAGCTCCATACGTTAGGGTCCTTTCAAAGTAACGTGAAAGTGACCGCGGAGAGCAACTCCACCGATTCGAACGGCATCGGGCGATTCTTCAATCGTCACGATATGCAGACCAAATCGGGCCTTAACAAACAGATAGATCTCGCGGATCAGAACGCCTTGCCCACCGGAGCTATGCCGGCCCTTGCCGGTGATAACCTTATAGGTGCGTGCTTCCCCATCAAAAGGAAAGCGGCTGATCAGCTCCATCACGCGTCGCTCGGCTTCTTCGACTGTCAGTCCGTGCAAATCAATCTCTATGATTCGCGACGCTACTCGTTTTGAATGATCCGGCCTAGGGGAGGTGTCGGCGTCTTTGGGGCTTGGCTTGAATAATGCGAGGTGCTCTTCCATCAATTGGGCCGCGTTCTCCTCAATCTCAAACCGTATCGTTTCGGGCACTGGGCGAGAATCCTTACGATAATCTTTCGTTTTTTTAGACTTTCCCATGTGCCCTCCTTTCTCGCTATTTTGGCATCCCACGGAAACTCATTCCGCTCAGTTCATTCTTACTTTAATCTTTGTCGATTGGTGACCATTGAGTTCCCTTGCGGAGATAAGTATGGCGAAGACATCACGAGAAAACGAGCAGATCGCAGCCATCAAACCCTGGATGGATTTGATGCAGGCGAAATCCTTCCTCGCGGGAGATTTTCTTCTGTGGCTCTGGTATTTCGCAGAATCGCCAGCCAATCCCTTCGATCTTGATCTACCTGAGGGCAAAACGCCGGTAAAACTCTGGGTCGAGGACCGCCTCGTCCTTGAAAGCCATGAGCACAAAGGTCAGGTTCATACTTTCAAGGGTGGAGAACCGAGCCGCAGTCTGGAAGCCGAGTTTTCGCTGAAGTCGGGCAAGGTTGTCAAAGAACTTCGCCTCGGACTGCATATCGACCCTTACGGCGATTTCATTTCGGTCCTTTCGGCTAAAGATCTGTCCCCGAAATCCATCTACCTTCCTACCCACAACGGCGATGGCCGATCGGTATCGTTAGGACTGGCATTTCGACTTCAAATGACCGATC
>JAZKGL010000313.1:0-1413 GCA_040385935.1 Bdellovibrionota bacterium | reverse complement strand
TTTCCGTACTTGTTGTCGACGACGAACCGGTTCTTCGAGAACTCGTGTCCTTTATCCTTCACGATAAAGGCTTTCAAGTCATGACAGCTGAAAGCGGCGATGTTGCATTTAAAATGGTGCTTTCGTCCCATTTCGATGTGATCGTCAGCGATGTCCGCATGCCTAATGGCAGTGGAATCGACTTACTCAATAAGCTGAATACTTTGCCTAAGCGCCCCGCTGTCTTTTTGGTGAGCGGTTACTCGGAGATCAGTCTCGACGATGCCCGAAGGCTCGGCGCTCAAGATTTACTCAATAAACCAGTTGACTATGATAGCCTTTGCAGCGCGATCTATAACTCCTATCTCACCCAGAAGAAACTCGCGCAGCAGGTATAATTTTTTAGGACCTCTTTCATGATTTCCCCCCTCTTTCGCCCCGAACTTTGGAAACCCGCCACGTATAAAATTGAAGGCGATGATAACGACCACCTATTCGCCTTTCAGGACATCACCTATCATCGGGCGATTCATCAGGGCACGGTGCGTATCGCGTTCAACCGTCCTGAAGTGAGAAATGCCTTTCGTCCGCAAACAGTGGACGAGCTTTTCACTGCGCTCGAACATGCCCGAACGAGTTCTGATATTGGTACGGTTTTGATTACAGGCAATGGGCCTTCGCCAAAAGACGGCGGTTGGGCTTTTTGCTCGGGCGGCGATCAAAGAATACGTGGCAAAGATGGGTATCAGTATGCCGATGGCAAGCCGCGTATCGGTCGTCTTCATATTCTTGAAGTTCAGCGGCTCATACGTTTTATGCCTAAAGTCGTAATTGCGGTTGTGCCTGGTTGGGCTGTCGGTGGTGGGCACAGTCTTCATGTGACCTGCGATCTAAGTTTGGCCTCCAAGGAACACGCGATCTTCAAACAAACCGATGCCGACGTTGCTAGTTTCGATGGCGGTTATGGATCGGCTTATCTTGCAAAGATGGTCGGGCAAAAGAGGGCGCGAGAGATATTCTTTTTAGGTGCTAATTATTCGGCTGATGAAGCCTTTGCCATGGGCATGGTGAATAAATCGGTACCACATGCTGAACTTGAAGACGTGGCTCTTGAATGGGCAAATGAGATTAACAGCAAATCACCTACGGCCATTCGCATGTTGAAGTATGCATTCAATCTTACCGATGATGGAATGGTGGGTCAGCAGCTTTTCGCGGGTGAGGCTACTCGCTTGGCTTATGGTACGAACGAGGCTGAGGAAGGACGTGTTGCTTTTCTTGAGAAGAGAAAACAAGATTTTAAAGAGTTTCCTTGGGCTTATTAGTTTGGTGAGAGAGTTGATCCTGGTTCTTTTTGGATTAATGTTATTCGTTTAAGACTGGGTTGCTTTATATGGTGCGTTTTCCCTCGGGATAGCGCTTCGCTGGTGCCTC
>JAZKGL010000312.1:0-1942 GCA_040385935.1 Bdellovibrionota bacterium | reverse complement strand
GCGATGTTTCCGATCAGAAAACCTTTGCGTACGAGCAGCGTCACGAGTTTGAGTTTTTCAAGATCGTCGAGGGAGTAGACGCGTCGGCCATTCTCCAGACGATGGGGAGTCACGACCTGATAGCGACGTTCCCAGGCTCTCAATGTGTGTTCATTGAGTCCCGTAAGTTGACAGATCGTCTTCACGCTATAGTGATCGCTCGCACGCGACTCACTCGTTTTCGAAGGTGCATCGGTCTTTAACGTCATTCGCTACTCCGGGAAAAACAACCTGTAGCATTTTGATGTCATGCGTTAACCCGCGTGTCAAGAAAGGTGTGCTGTGGACATTTTGTGTTGCGCGCAACTGTTAGCCCTTAATTCTTAGCATTTTCCATAATGATTCGTTACGATGCGGCGAACGTCTGGTGTTTGGAAAGGTTTAACTTGTGCACGAAAATTCTTTGTTTCGCGACTCTCGATTTCGGCTTTATTTGCTCTATCGCCTTGCCCTGGTCCTTGCGATACAGATTCAATCGGTAGCAGTTGGCTGGCATGTCTATGACCGCACAAGAAATCCACTCTATTTGGGCTATGTGGGATTAGCCATTTTTCTCCCGAGTTTGATCTCAGCACTCCCTGCAGGGCGCATTGCCGACATCTATCCACGACACCGCATCATGCTCATGAGTGTGAGTGTTCTATGGCTTGGCTCGCTGAGTTTGATGAGTAGTTCACTTTGGGAAGGCGGCGGTCTTTATCACCTTTATTCCACTTTTGTTCTGATCGGCTTTGCTCGCGCATTTGGTAATCCAGCTTCGTCTTCGTATCTGCCTCAGCTCCTGCCGACCGAGAAACTCTCGCAAGGCATCGCTTTGTCTTCGACGACTTGGCAACTGGCGACGATACTCGGGCCGGCTCTGGCAGGTATGGTGTTTGGTATGACGAGCGGTAATCTCACGGTCGTTTATGGGACATCGCTTGCCCTTTTTTCGCTCTCGCTCATCGCTCTGAGTCGACTGCCGAAGCTTGCACCTGCCGCTCAAACGGCAAAGAAGTTGGAGCTGCTCGCGGGGCTTCGTTATGTGTGGGAGAACAAGCTCGTACTCGGCGCGATCTCGCTCGATCTCTTCGCTGTTCTTCTTGGGGGAGCGGTTGCTCTTCTCCCTGTGTTCGCTAAAGAGATTCTTCATGTCGGGCCTGATGGCCTAGGTTATCTGCGATCGGCTCCGGCCGTGGGTGCTGTCGTCACCGCTTTGATCCTTGCTTCATTTCCTTTGAAGCGTCATGTTGGCGTTATTACCTTGGTGGCCGTGGGTTTCTTTGGGGTATTTACTGTAGGCTTTGGACTTTCCACGAATTTTGAGCTTTCCCTGCTCTGTCTGGCCTTGTTAGGCGCAGCCGATATGGTTAGTGTCGTGGTTCGGCAGACGCTGATCCAGGTCCATACGCCTGACGCCATGCGTGGCCGGGTCAGTGCCGTGGATATGGTATTTATTGGCGCATCAAATGAGCTTGGGGAATTTGAGTCCGGTGTCACAGCCGCACTTTGGGGCACGGTTCCAGCGGTCGTAGTTGGGGGTATTGGCACGATTGCCGTAGTCGTAACCTGGGCCTTCTTATTCCCGGCCTTGAGGCGTGCCAATGATTTCCGCACACTGCCCAAATGACATTAAATATAAGCTTTTTTCATAGCTTTAGAAGATCAAAATGCTAGAGTGAAAAACATCCTTCACCCCATCATCCGGAGAGGTTTCCATGAGTGATCTAGAAAAGGGCAAAGATCTTGAAAAGAAAGAGGTTCTGCTCGCTGATGATGAAGAGTTCGAGGACGAAGAAGAAGGCGAAGAGTACGAAGATGAGGACGAGGAAGAAGAGGACGAGATCGAAGTCGATACCGAGCTTTTCGCCGAACAGATTCTCCGCTTTAGCTGCTTTTCTGACGTACCTAAAGACAAAGATGC
>JAZKGL010000311.1:0-12018 GCA_040385935.1 Bdellovibrionota bacterium | reverse complement strand
AAGCGCTATCCCGAGGGAATACGCACCGTATAAAGCCCCCCAGACTTAAACGAATGACACTAAATCACTTAGATTCAGCTTTCATCTCTCGATTTAACAACAATTGAAGACCACTAGAAACCGTAGCTCCCCCGTAAAGAACAGAATAAACCACGTGAACGATTGGCGAGTCGACTTTAAGCTTTTCGCACAGATCATAAGCCGCTTTTGCCGTCGATACGCCTTCAGCCACTGATCCTAAAGTCCGTAGAACCTCGTTAAGACTTTCCCCTCGTCCAAGCCTATAGCCCACCGTGTAGTTGCGGCTTTTCTCAGATGTGCAGGTCAAAAATAAATCGCCTACACCTCCAAGGCCCATAAAGGTCATTGGGTTTGCGCCCATAGCGGCTCCGATGCGAGCGATTTCTGCCAAACCGCGCGCGAGCAGTGCTGCCCTTGCGTTCTGCTGAAATCCAAGACCCGCCGCAGCGCCCGAGGCCAGAGCAATCACATTCTTTAAGGCACCAGCGACCTCAAGTCCAATCGGATCGTCGGTCGTATACACGCGAAAGTAGGACGAGTGAAAAAGCGCCTGCGTTTGGCGATTGGTCTCGGGATCGCGGCAGGCAATCGACACGGCAGTGGGCTGCTTCTCGGCGACTTCGCTCGCAAAGCTCGGGCCGGATAAGACCACAACCTTGCTCTTTGTATGCGCGCCAAGTGTTTGTTCGATGATATCGATAGGAAACGCGTAAGTTCCATTCTCTATACCCTTGACCGCGCAAACAATAATACAGGCCGGCGATAGATCCTTTTGAATCGATACGAGCACGGAGCGAAGCGCCTGGGTTGGAATCGCAAGAACCAAAAACTCCGCTCTGGCCAGCAGCTCAGGAGCGAGTTGATCGATCGCTTGAAGGCGTTTATCTAAGGCGATATGCGAGAGGTAACGCGGGTTTCGATGCGTGGTGTTGATCGAATCCGTAATATCTTTATTTCGGCCCCAAATCGTCACATCATGTCCCTGCTCGGCCAAATGATTAGCCAAACAGGTCCCAAAGTTCCCGGTTCCGAGAACGATGGCTTTCCTTGGTGCTAGAGGATTTGACAAATGAGTGCCCTTATGTTCAGGTGGTAAATCACACTGTTTATAAGCCAAAATATTACACCAGATCAATGAAAACATATTTAAAAAGAGCTTAAAACCTTGATAATTATTCTTCTGCTTTCCTTGATCTTATTTCGCTATTTCAAAGCTCCGCGTTTATTGGCTTTGGGACTAGCCGCCAGCCTTTTAGCTCTCGGCTATTTTCACTACCAAAACAACGCCGACGAAAACGCACTCATCGGGCTTAGCGTTGCTATCGGGCTGGGCCTCATACTTTGTGCATTTGCAGCCCGCATTCGCACGACGATCGATCGCCTGAGATTGCATAAAGGCTAATCATGAAAATATTAATCAACGCATTTGATATACTGGGTGCCGTTTTCTCATCAAAGATGACGGGTGATCTGCGCTCGCACTATAAGTGGATACTCTTCGTGTTTTTTACGGCTCTTGTCAGTTCTTATCTTGTCGTGAGGCCGTAAATGTTTGACTACCTCAATCAGTATTATCCATTTCTCATATTTGGCATCAGCAGTCTGGCTTTCTTTTCGCGGCGATTGGATGAGTTGCGAAAGATTCCTACGATACTTTATCTCGTGCTGACCTTAGCGAATCTTCAGCCCTGGATCGTGATCAATTATTTTCGGCAGTTGGACCTTGGCATTTTTTCTATCTGGGGATTGCTTGCGCTCAATTTGATGATAGCCCGCAGCGCTGAGGCCGATGATGAAAGTTGGTTGAAGGCTCTGGTTAGCGGTATTTTTGGAATGTTATTTCTTCAAGTCTCACTCCATCCCTCGTTTGGTTTGCCCTTCTCGCTTTCGACCGAATGGGCCCAATGTCTGTCGGCGGCCGCGGCGATTTCCGCTATGTTTTTGCTTTATGGTCTACCGCCTGTGCAGCAGGGTTTTCTTGATTTGGGTTCGATTCGTAATACCCGCCTGCATATTCAGATCAATGTCTTGTTTCGCTTCGTCCTCTCGTTCTTCTTTATCGCGATGATTCAGGGGACGTATTGGATGGAGAATCTCACTGAATTTTATAGCGTAATCAGTGTCTTTCTACTTCTTGCCGTTGCGGTCTCACGTTTGGTGCTCAGGCTGCAGACGAATCCTTATCGCATGCTTTCCTATTTAAGCTCGGGTTTTGCCTTGACCATAGTCTTTAAACTCAACTTCATCGACAAAGGTGCGATCGCTCTGATGGTCATGGCCTTAGCAATGTTGCCTTTTCTCAAACTCCTCAATCCAATTCCACCAAAAGAAGAGCAGTCCGACGATCTGTGGAACGTAACCAATTTCTATCGCTACCACGGGCGCGATGCCTCGCATTTTTTCAAATGGCTAAAAGTATTTCTTGGACTTGAGGCGGCCGCTCTTTTGATGCTGGCGGGGTTTTGTGCCCAATCCGGGTCCTATGGAGTAGCCGCTGCGGCCATCATTGGACTCTTAGCCGCTCTCGGCGTCATCACGGATAAGCAGGCCTTTCAACCTAGGGCTACTGTTTAACAAAAGGGATTAGACATGTATCCGATCCTTCTTCAAATCGGCGATTTCATTTTAGCCAGCTGGCACGTTTTCTTTGTACTCGGCGCTTTCGCGGCCTGGTTTGCTCTGCAGGCGATACGATCGGTCGTTGCGCCCGAACTTTCCGCATCCTTGATCGATCGGATATTCGTTCTTCTTTATCTGACGGGTTATTTCGGAGCGCGGATCTTCTCGATTGTGACGGAAGACAATATACAATCGATCGCCGAATTTTTTACTCAACTGGTGAGCTTCGGAGCCATGACTCTATACGGCGGAATAATCGCAGTCGCGGTTGTCCTCATAGTATTCGCTCGCCAAAAGCAACTCACTATCCTTAGGCTAGCCACACTGTTTGGGGCGCCTGGACTCATAGCCATCGGTGTGGGCCGCATCGGTTGTTTTCTGAATGGCGATGACTTTGGCAAAGCGATTTCGGACCCTTCGCATCCACCTGCTTGGGCCGTAAGATTTCCTAATCTGGATGATGGAATTTATCGGTATCCGGTTCAACTGTACGAAGCGGCTATGGGCATCGTGATCGGCCTTTTGCTTTTGCTCTATTTAAAGAAAGCCAAGACTCATTTGTCTATCGCTGGTGACATTTCGGTCGTTACCTACACCGTGGGACGATTTGTTTTGGAGTATTATCGCGGTGATGAAAGAGGCCAATTCCTAGGGACATCGCTTTCAATGTCGCAGGGAATCAGCCTCGTTTTATTGTCAACCTGGGTAGTCTATCGAATCAAAGGTCAATCACGACTGAAGGTCAATCAGTAGATCGCCTTCTTCCACCAACTCGCCTTTGACAACGTGTACGCCTTTCACAGTCGCATCGGTCTTGGCTGTGATTGCATACTCCATCTTCATCGATTCGGTGATCAACACAATCTCGCCTTTTTTCACCTTCGCACCCACCAGAGCCCGGATCTCCAAAATCTTCCCGGGCATCGGCGATCCGATCTGCTCAGGATTCAAGGGATCGGCTTTAGGCCGTTTTTTCGTCACGCCTGCGATAGATTCATCGGTGACTTCGAGGTTTCGAGGAAAGCCGTTCAATTGGAAGAAGACCCGGCGTTTGCCGTCTTTATCGGGATCGGTAATGCCTGAAAGACTTACGATCAGAACCTTGCCCGGTTCCAATTCGATTTCACATTCGCGGTTCAGATCAAGACCGTTGAAGAAGACATCGGTTGGCAAGGTCTCCACCGATCCAAATTCGCGGCGATGGTTCAGATAATCTTTATAAACCTTTGGATAGAGGCGATAGGAAAGGACGTCAGTCGCCTTCATCTCGCGTCCTGTCATAACCTCAAGTTCGGTCTTAGCCTTGTCAAAGCTATCGTTGGCACCGACAGGGGGCTTGGAGGGTGGTGGTGGATTGGGTCCAAGAACCATCGCCCGGAGCTCTTCGTTAAAGCCGCCGTAAGGAATTCCCATATGGCCTTGAAAAAAGCTCACGACCGAATCGGGGTAGTCCAACGCTGGTTTCTTCTCCATCAAATCGTTGCCGGACAAACCATGTTTTTGCAAAAGCAAAGCAAAGTCGCCCACCACTTTCGAAGATGGAGTCACTTTAACGATGTTGCCAAAGAGGTCATTCACTTCTTTATAGCGAACTGTCAAGGTATGAAATTCGGCTGCTTTCACACCAACTTTTTGCGCCTGATCAAAGAGGTTGGAGTATTGACCACCTGGAATCTCGTGGACATACACATCGGTTGAAGTGGCTTTAATTCCAGGATCAAACGCTGAGTATTGAGCGCGAATAGTTTCCCAAAAACGGCTCAGTTCATCGAGATCGTGAAGTTGCAAGTCAGGGCAGCGATCCGTGCCTTCAAGCGAAGCAACGATGGCATTAATACTCGGCTGCGAAGTTAGGCCAGCCATCGTACTCACAGCGCCATCGACGATATCGCAACCAGCAAGCGCAGCTGAGAGCAAAGTTGCTTCGGAAGATCCTGCGCTCGCATGCGTATGCAGATGAATCGGAATGCCAACCGTATCCTTCAAAGCCTTGATCAACACAGTCGCTGCGCGAGGCCGCAAAAGTCCGGCCATATCTTTGATACAAAGAATATCGGAGCCCATAGCTTCGAGTTGCTTAGCGATCTTCAGATAGTAATCAAGCGTATACTTTTGATTGTTGGGATCTAAAAGGTTCGCTGTATAACAGATCGAACCTTCGGCGATCGCACCGCGTTTCTTCACTTCGTCGATCGCGATAGCCATCTGCTCAGGATTATTCAAGCAGTCAAAGATTCGAAACAGATCAAGGCCCGCTTCCGCACTCAGCCGGATAAAATCCCGAATCACCCATTCCGGGTAGTTCGTATAACCCACTGCATTATCACCGCGAAGAAGCATTTGCAGAAGCGTGTGCGGCACATCCTCTCGAATGCGCGCGAGGCGTTCCCAAGGATCTTCGTTCAAAAAGCGAAGCGAGGTATCAAACGTTGCTCCACCCCAGCATTCCAGCGAGAAGAGGCCAGGCGTAGCCGCCGCATAAAACTTGGTGGCTTTAAAGATATCGTGATTTCGCAGGCGCGTGGCAAACAGCGATTGATGGGCATCCCGCATCGTCGTGTCGGTGATCAAAAGTTGCTTTTGGTTCTTGATCCATTCGTTTAGGCCTTTGACGCCTTGTTTATCAAAAACTTCTTTCGCCGTCGGAGCTTGATTGATTCGTTGGCGGCGAGGAAGTTCGTAAAGATCAACTTCCTTGGGCGCAGACTTCACGTGAAGTTTGTGCGGGTTGTTAACCGTCACGTCAGCGATGAAGCGAAGGATTTTGGTCGCTCTGTCTTTGGGAGTAGGGAATTCAAAAACCTCGGGATGTTTTTCAAGAAAGTTGGTCTTGATCGAACCATTCGCAAAATTAGGATGCTCAACGATATTGAGCAAAAGCTCGATGTTCGTCTGGATACCGCGAATTCGAAACTCTTTCAAAGCCCGGGCCATCTTCGAAGCGGCGCCGATCAAATCCACACTGTGGGCCGTGACCTTGACCAGCAAAGAATCGTAATGAGGCGTAACGAGTCCACCGGAGGTTCCCGTGCCTTCGTCGAGACGAATACCAAAGCCTTGTGCAGGGCGATAGGCAAGGATAACGCCGGTATCAGGGGCAAAGTTCTTTTTAGGATTCTCGGTCGTGATCCGGCACTGAATCGCAACCCCCCTCTGCCGAACATCATCTTGACTATGAATTCCCATAACCGGGTGGCTCATACGGCGACCGGCCGGAAGAAGGATCGACATCTGCACAAGGTCAACGCCTGTAATCATCTCGGTGATCGTATGCTCGACCTGAATACGCGGATTCACTTCGAGAAAATAATGCTCACCATTTTCAGCGACCAAAAACTCAACGGTCCCAACGCCTACATAATTCACCGATTTGGCGATAGCGATCGAATCACTCAGAAGCCTCTTGCGCGTCTCAGCCGAGATCCCAAGCGCGGGCGCGACTTCGACAAGCTTTTGATGGCGTCTTTGCACCGAGCAGTCGCGCTCATAAAGGTGAATGACGTTGCCGGACATGTCGCCGGCGACCTGAACTTCAACATGCTTTGCGTTCAAAATACTTTTCTCGAGATAAATCTCCGAGCGACCAAACGAACTCATCGCCTCCGAACGCGCGCGTTGAAAGGCTTCCACAAGCTCTTCTTCGGAATGAACGATGCGGATTCCTTTACCGCCCCCGCCCGACAAAGCCTTGAGCGTTACAGGATACTTAAGCCCCTGGCTGATGACCTTGGCTTCCTCTAGAGTCTCCACAGGCGCTTCTGTCCCCGGAATCACAGGCACCGAGGCCGCTTTAGCGATTCTTTTAGCCGCGAGCTTGTCGCCGAAGAGTTCAAGAATTTTTGGTGAAGGGCCGCAGAAAAGAATTCCAGCTTGCTCGCAAGCTGCTGCAAATTCAGGATTTTCTGATAGAAAGCCATAGCCCGGATGGATAGCATCAATCTTTTTTTCGATCGCGAGCGCGACGATATCTTGCCAGTTGAGATAAGCTCCCAGAGGATCGCCTTTTTTCCCAACCTTATAGGCTTCGTCCGCTTTAAAGCGGTGCATGGAGAAACGATCCTCATACGAGTAGATCGCTATGGTTTGCATATTCAGTTCGGTTGCGGCACGAAAGATACGTGTGGCGATCTCGCCTCGATTGGCAACCAAAAGGCGCTTGTTCATAATGATCTTACTGTTGGAAGCGTCCATGGCAACCTCGTCTCTTCAGTCAGAATGTGTGGGAAGAATTCGGTATCATTGCAAATCTCAGACTGAGACTAGGTGAGAGCTGGGGCCTTTGACTACTCGTTTTTCTTTGTTTTGAGTTAAGGTACAACCGTAAATCGAAACCTATCGGTCAAGTTGTGAGCGGGCCGAAAAGAGATCGTCCAAATGCACGAGGAACGGTTTTGAAAACACCAGAGAGCCTTGGCCGTTATCTATCCGATGTCATCACGCATTTCAAAGCGGGTGATGCGATCGAACTCATCGGCCTGAGTGATGCGCAAAAATTATTTGTCCTTTTGGGCCTTCTTGAAAGCTGGCGCGAGGCGCCGCCTGAAGCCAGGCTTATACTTGTTCACAGCGATGCTAAGCAACTCAGCTATTGGCATGAACTTGTTATGGTCAACTCCGAGCTTGTGCAGCCGTCGATTGAGATCCAGGCGCAGCAGTTCTGGGGCTTTCAGCGCTATCTTCAGCAAAATCATTTGCGTGGCCCAAGGCTTAATGCTTTGAGTTCTCTTTCCTTTCGTCATCGCCGTGGACCTGTGATCTGGTCAAGCTTTGGTGCCCTCTGGCAAACGGTTACGACGCCTGATCACTTTCGCTCCGCATGTTTTAGTCTTGCCAAAGGCGGCGAATACGATCTGGATGAGCTGATCCAAAAGCTTCAGGAGCGCGGGTTTCGCTCAGTTCAAGAGGTCGAGGAGGTCGGCCAGTACGCAGTCAAAGGCGGTATGCTGGATCTGTTTTCTCCCGCCGAAATCATGCCGGCGCGGCTCGAATTCTTTGCCGACACCCTGCAAAAAATAAAATTATTTTCGGCAGATACACAGCTGTCCACAGGTGAGACCGAGGAGCTGTGTATAAGTTCCAACTGGGAAGAGATCTTTCTTCTCGCCAGTCGTAGAGCCGACGCTCAACGGCTCTACGATGCTCTCCTCGAGGAATCGGTGAATGCGGCAGATCGCCAAGGCGTGGTTGATGCTTTTGCCGAGGGTCATATTCTGCAGGAGATGCCTATCCTGCTTCCTGCCCTTAGGCGCGGCTCAGCTCAACTGGTTGACTATTTGAGACCTGAAGATCGCATAATCTTTCTTGAGGCGGCCGATGGTGCGCTCGCGCGATTTACCCAGAGTTTTGAACGCTGGGAAAAAGAGTACGAAGACGATCAGCAGCAAAAGCGCATCGTTCTCAAAACCGAAGCCCACTTTCTGAGTCCAAAGAAAATCAAAAACCGGCTGGCAAAATTCCCGAAAATCGAATTCGGTCTCAATCAATCGCAAGCCGAATCCGAAGTACCTAAGCTGCAAACCGCTCTGCTGCCTCCCCCCAGTTGGAAGCTGCCGCTGATCACAACCGATAAAAGCGCGATGAATCGCTGGATCAGTCATCTCGAAGACCCCGCCCGCTCCCATCAGGTCGTTCTGTTGGTCAGGCAGGAAGAGCATATGCTCAGGCTTCGCAGCGTGCTTCAGCATCATAATATCGAATACACGCAAACTCAGGATCGTTTGTCGCCCGCGATGTTCGAGCCTAAGAAGGCGGCCGTCACGCTTGGGCTCGGCTCAGTTCCCGGCCTTCTCTGGGACGAAGTGAACGGGGTTCTGATTCTTCCCGAGCATATTTTCTTTGGCGAATATTTCCTCGCCGCGCCCGTCCGAAAGAAGGAGGCGAAAAACGCCTTCCGTTCGTTTCAGGAACTCACCATCGGATCGCTGGTGGTGCATAGTGATCACGGGATCGGCAAATACATCGGCATGAAGACGATGGATGTCGGGGGAAGCACGACCGATTTTCTGATTTTGGAATATGCGGATCAGGATAAGCTCTATGTGCCGGTGTATAGACTCTCGCAGCTGCAAAAATATTCGGCTGTGGAAACCGAGCAAAAGGCGCCGCTCGATAAACTACGCAGTCAATCCTGGGTCAAACGAAAGTCGCGAGCCAAAGGCGCAATCAAGGATATTGCGGATCAGCTTCTTAAACTTCATGCCCAAAGAAAGCTCTCCGAACGCATTCCGTATAGCTCGATGAGCGATATGTATTATCAGTTCGAAGCGGATTTTCCTTTCGCAGAAACGGAAGATCAACAAAAGGCCATCGATGAAGTCAACGATGATCTGAGCAGTGAGAATCCGATGGATCGCCTCATCTGCGGGGATGTTGGATTTGGTAAAACCGAAGTGGCTCTGAGAGCCGCGATGCGCGTGGCTTTGGACGGTCACCAGGTGATGGTGCTGGCGCCTACCACGCTACTGAGTTATCAACATTTCGAAACCTTCTCGCGCCGATTCAAACCCTACGGTGTCGAAGTCGGAGTCGCCAACCGCTTTGTCAAAGCCGATAAGGTGAAACAGTATCTCGAGCGTTTTAAAGCCGGAACCCTCGATGTCATGATCGGAACGCATCGCCTTCTTTCCGCTGATGTGAAGCCGAAAAGCTTGGGTCTGCTCATCGTCGATGAAGAGCAAAGATTCGGGGTTACGCACAAGGAAAAGCTCAAGGAGTATAAAGCCAACTGCGATATCATTACGCTGACGGCGACGCCGATACCAAGGTCGCTGCACATGTCACTCGTCGGACTGAGAGATATTTCGATCATCGCAACGCCGCCTATGGAACGACTTTCCATCCGCACCTATATCGCGCAGTTTGATGTCGAGCTTATCAAAAAAGCCATTCGGCATGAAGTTCAACGGGGTGGTCAGGTGTTCTTCGTTCATAATCGCGTGCAAGATATTATGGAAATGTCCGCCTACCTTCGCACACTGCTTCCTGAAGTGACGATGACCGTCGCTCATGGTCAAATGAAAGAAAGCAATGTGGAATCGACCATAGTCGATTTCATTCAGCAAAAGTATTCTGTCCTGGTTTGCACAACCATCATCGAATCAGGCATCGACATGCCTAACGTCAACACGATTATCGTCAATGATGCGGATCGATTCGGCCTCGCCCAGCTCTATCAGATGCGCGGCCGCGTTGGGCGATCGACAAGACAGTCTTACGCCTATTTTCTGACCAAATCTCAGCTGGCGAGTAACGAGGACGCCCGGCGGCGTCTTGAAATCCTTGCTACGCATCAAGACCTCGGTGTTGGATTCCAGATCGCCAGCTACGATCTAGAGCTGCGCGGGACGGGTAATATTCTCGGTGGCCAGCAATCCGGCCACATGGATGATATCGGCTATGAACTTTATCTGGATATGCTCGAGAAAGAGATGGCTCGTCTAAGGGGCGAGGAACGCGAGGCGGACATCGATCCAGAAATCAAGATCCCAATTTCAGCGTCTCTGTCCGCGGACTACATTCGGGAAGAACGGCAACGCCTGCTTCTTTACAAGAATCTCTTTTCGGCAACATCGAGCGCGGAAATCGATCGATATCGCAAAGAAAGCGTCGATCGCTTTGGAGATCTGCCTAAAGAAGCGTATAATCTATTCCAGATAGCAGCGCTCAAGGTCCTTCTCAGACAGCTTAGAGTGGAGCAGATTCAGGCTCTCAGGCCGACTCTCTTTGAGCTTCGTATGGGACAACTCCAGGCGTCGCAAATCAAAACGCTCACGGAAGCCTGTGCCAAGCAAAGTCGAATTTTAAGTCTCACCGCAGACTTTAAACTGCTCGTCAATCTCGGCGATAAGCCGCTCGAAGATCCGATGCAAAGACTGATCGAGGTGCTGATTCCCCTTACGATTACTTGAGGCTTTGATTTTATGGTCACCAAAAAGCGCGTTCTGTTTGTAGGCCTTCTGCTCGCCTCGTTTCTGGTTGGGGCCTACTATTGGAAGATCAATCACACAGGCGCTTTTTTCTGGCGAGCCGAGGAGCATCCGGCTTCAGCTGAAGATCTTGATTTCACTGTCTATGTTGGTGACTATTTGATCACTCGCGAGGAGGTGGAGTGGGAGTATCAAATGTATATGGCCCAGCTTTCCGCACCCGAGGTTGGCTCGCAAAGTGAATCGAGACCGCTCGAAGGCGACCAGCAGAACCCAAAACCCAACGTGGACAATTTAAAAAGCAAAATCAATATCGAACTCTACAATAAAATACTGGCTGATCTCATCGAACGAAAACTTCTTTATCAACACGTTTCGAATGATGTGAAGTTTAATCTCACAGATGTTTCGCGGTATACGGGTTGCATGCAGGAGTTTGTGGAAGCGGGATCTAGGCTGCCCAACCTGGTGCGTGATGAGAAGACCAAAGAGCATTTGAAATCCATGCTCTGTGAGAAATCGATCCTCGATCAGTATGTAAAAGAACGGGTAAATACAGGCAGTGGGCCGGGTGACGAGCAGATTCGAGCTTATTATAATGCCAATCGATCGAAGATGGTGGAGCCGCAGCGCGTGGTGATTCGCCAAATTGTGTTGGGCTCTGAGGATGATGCGAAGTCGCTCAGGGATCGCGTGAATCCAGGTAACTTTGCTCAGATGGCAAAGGAGCATTCCATCAGTCCTGAGGCCAAGACCGGCGGCCTGCTTGGTCCCTTTGCCAAAGGCGATCTGCCCTCAGTCTTTGACGTAGCGTTTGAGATGAAGCCGGGGACTATTCAGGGCATACTAAAGTCAACTTATGGTTTCCATATAGTTATGCTAGAAAGAAAGCTCCCACGGGTCGATCTCTCATACGAGGCGGCCAAGCCCAAAATCACCAAGGAACTGGCCGACAGACGCCAGGATGAGGAATATAAGAAATGGGTCGAATCCGCCCTCAACACCATTCCTATCAAAAGCTCGCGAACCTTCTAAAAGGTCTCGCCTTAACCAGCGCCGTTTTAACAAGTCAATTAGGCTTGTCAGCTGAAGTCATCGATCGTCTTGTCGCCGAGGTCAATGGTTCGGCCGTGACGCTGAGTGAAGCGAAGACCAAGGTCGATAAGGGACCGCTGATTGAGGTCTCTGCCTTCCCTGCCAAAGAGCAGGACCCGCCTTTGCAGGTCGCGATTCAAGATTTGATCAATAAGAAGCTTATTCTTCAAAAAGCCGATGAGCTTGAGATCGAAGTCACCGAAGCCGCTGTGCAGGAAGAGATCGATCGATTTATGAAAGGTCGTAACCTCAACAAAGATCAGTTGAACCAGGCGCTCGCCGAACAGGGCATGAGCTACGATCAGTATCGCGAAGACTTTAAAACGCAGATGATTATGAATCAGTTCCAAGGGCGCGA
>JAZKGL010000310.1:0-5898 GCA_040385935.1 Bdellovibrionota bacterium | reverse complement strand
CCCTCAAGCACCTCGGTTTGTTTTAGCTAGAAACGCATAAATAATTACTTATTCAGGACAGGAAGCTCGTCAAGAGTGATCACATAATCGCTGTTGTATAACGCTTTCAGCTTGACCTTGCTGTTATACTTTTCAGAGAGGATAAACTCCCCTCCCCAAGTGTTGAACCACGACCAGTAGGCTCCTAGAGATTTCATTTTACTGGGGTCGGGGATCGCATCATTCTCAGCTAGAGAAATGATTCTTTGGCCCTTTGTGAGTTCGCGGAGTGCTTCGAACTGCGTGACGTTTGGATCGTCGGTTGCCTTATTGTGATAGATGTCGGTACTTACGATGTCAACTGAAGCATTGCCTGGATACCAAGCAGGATCTACCGAGTTCCAGACCCAGATGAGGTTGGTAAGCTTGCGCTCTTTTGCTAAGTAATTAAAGAGCATGGCATAGAGTTTCTTACAGGCGTCTGGGCCTTTAGCGCCCCACCAAAACCACGTGCCTTCGGCCTCATGGAGTGGACGCCAAAGAATAGGCACGCCTGCGTTTTTTAAACGTTCGAGCTGATCGCCGATCGCTTTCATATCGGCAAGGACTTCGCGATTCTCACGAGTTCCACTGATCACAGCCTTTTCCACGTCGAAATCGGTATCCGAGGTGTAGAAGAACTTTTCTCCTTTTTGACCCGAGGGCGAGAACCAGTGCCATACAAAGGTCACGATTCCGTTCCGGTTCTTATACCAATCAATCGCTCGTTCAACTTCACCATTGCCTTGACCTTGGTTATAGGAAGCGCTGGTGTAATGGAGGAGATCGAATCCACCCATCGCCGGTACTTTGCCCGTCACGGCTTTGATGTAATCGCCTTCTTCCCCTTGCACATTCACTTGGCCCGAAATCATGTGTTTACCAAATTCACTCTTCAGATAGGTCCAGAGTTTCAGTGCGGCGGGCGTTGCGTTCGGGGTAACGATGACATTAGGAATCGATTTTGTATCAAACGAAATCGTTGTTTCTTCAATTTTGAAATAATCGATATCGTAATAGCCCCAACCTTTTTTCACGCTGATCGTATTCTTACCTTGCTTGAGCAGCAATCGACCTAACGAAGTCGTTGCGAAAACCTTTGAATCCGTCAGCTTGATCTTCGGGCCAGCTTCATTATTTAAAGAAATATCCGTTTCTTTGTCGCCGAGACCTGCCGCATATCCGATTTTAATTTGATAAGCACCCGCTTTTGGCACTTCAAAGTCTAGATCTAGGGAATCCGAATCCGCATCAAATCCAGTTACGTAGCCCTTGCCCGAGTAATTTTGTACGGCTTGGCTCACCGTCAGGCCTGTGAGTCTTGCGTCCTCTGCTTCCACAGTCAGGGAAAATGCGGGCTTACTCGGTTCCTCGGGAATTTTGGGATCGAGGATCTCAGGCTCTTCTTTATTTGGAGTGGTATTCGGTATGTCTTCTTTCTCGGTTTCGGGAACGACTGGATCGTCATCACCTGGTTTATCACCCGGTTCTTCGGTTTCAAGGTTGCCCGTGTTCGCGGGGTTAACCACTTTTTTCTCATAAGACTTAGATCTTGGCTCATACTTTTCGCACGCGCCTAAAACACTCAAGAGGGTGATAAGTAAAGTGATTGAGGTAAATTTTTGCATAAATCTCTCGACCTTTGTCTGGGGTGCTTCCCAAGACGTATCGGAAACTCATCGAAGAAAATTTAAATCTTATTTCCTGAAGTAAATGTTCGTCTCGCGAACAAAAGGTAATCCCTTATGACCATTGATATTTCTGGTTCTAAGAAATGAAGTTCAGACCATTAAATAAAACGCATATAAAAACCGTGATTAGAGATACGCACGAACTTTTGCGTTTAAGCGAGCAAAAGAGCCGAAGCTACGCTTGCAATGTGTTGCCTGTGAACGAACATAAGTTTTGGTCCCTAATTCGATCAGGGACGTGGTAACAATAGAAACCGACCCCGAAAGAAATTCGTGTTACCAGACCTTTGGGCGTCAGTGAGTGGTTAGCCTTCTTGTGGAGAATAAACTTGAGTTCATTAGGTTTCAGCCTGCCGATTATTTATCTACTCGTTTCATCGCTTTGTTTTCTTAGCGGCGGACTTTGGATGTCGCTACCGGGACTTTTCCTCCTGATCGGATCCGTGATATTCGATGCGACTTTGCCCTTTGATAAAGCATCGCATGACAAAGGATCAAAGACGCTTCTCAATATACTTTTATATTCGACACTCCCTGGCGTTTACCTCGCGATCGTTTGCTTCAATATCGAAATGGCAAAATCGAGTCACTCGATCAGCGTGATCGAAACTATCGGAGCTTACTTCAGCATCGGCTTACTGATCGCATCCACAGCGACGACAGTTGCTCACGAACTCGTTCATCGCGTCGGGAATCCTTGGGCTGTTCGAGCCGGTCGATGGTTGCTCGCTCCTACTCTCGATACAAGCTTTGCCATCGAACATGTCTATGGTCACCATGCAAACGTCGCAACGCGTGTTGATCCTGCATCGGCTCGTTACGGCGAGACGGTCTATATGTTTTTTCTGCGATCGACCTTTGGTGGCGTTCGCAGCGCGTGGCACATCGAGACTCAACGCCTCGCCAAACGCGGAGGCAAGTCCGCCTGGTCTTTCTCTAACCGTGTTCTCAGCGGGCAACTGATGAGTTTATGTGTTCTCGCTCTCTTTGTCGCGATTCAAGGCCCTGTGGGTGCTTTGTCGTTTCTCGCTGTGGCTGTCGTGGGTAAGTTCTATTTGGAAGCAATCAATTATGTGGAACATTACGGTCTCGTTCGTGAGATTGGCAAGCCTGTTGAGCCACGACACAGTTGGAACTGCATGCATCGTTTCTC
The DNA here is from genome assembly GCA_040385935.1 of Bdellovibrionota bacterium. Lineage (GTDB taxonomy): Bacteria > Bdellovibrionota_B > Oligoflexia > Oligoflexales > Oligoflexaceae > Oligoflexus. The sequence continues at coordinate 3,036 of JAZKGL010000310.1, read as the reverse complement.
GACCCGCTTTCTCTTTAACCTAACGAGACATTCGCATCATCATGCGAAAGGCTATCTCCCTTACTGGAAGCTTCAGTCTCAGGAATCAGCCCCTAACTTTCCTCATGGCTATATGTTGATGCTCGTTCTATCGATGTTTCCACCTGTTTTTAAACGCTGCATGGCTCCCCATCTCGAACATTGGGTCAACCACCTGGCGACCGAGGCCGAACGGACGTTGGTTTTGCAGCGTGCGGTATAGAGGCTGAAAAGTGCCCACCGAGATGGACAGGTTTTGGTGGGATCGTTTTCGCTGGTCTTGGGAAAAGACTCAAATCATTTAACACGGATTCAAGGACCATAGTCGCAGCTCCGAGAGCCATCTGAGTTTCACCTAAGCTCGAGACGCTCAGATTCACTTCACACTGATAGACGCTCAGTCGGCTCATGTACATCCTGAGTTGTCCAAGAACCCAATCGTCTCTTTCTCCCATATTCATGATGAACACAACTTCGTCCAGATCGAGCAAAGCCAGCATGTTGCTTAGACTCGACGCGAGTAGAAAACAGTATTCCTCGCGAGAAGCTGGTAGCGCGTTGGGATCGTTCATATGAGTCGCCCAATCGCGAAGGGTAAAGGCGCCGGCTTTCGCCGACTCAAGCGATTCGGGGCTGAGAATCACGTTCGCAATCTGACCCGCAAATCCACGCGCTCCCTGATGAATCTTGCCGTCGATAATCAATCCCGCTTCGGGCGGTTGGCTAAGCTTGATCACAGCGATATTTGCACTCCCGCTTTTGCCTCGGCCCCACCTCAACTCGGCGAGCGCGCCGAGCTTCATGTCGTTTTCTATAAACACAGGCAGCAGAAATTTGCGGTGAATCGCTTCTCGGAAAGCAAGAGTGTCCCAGCCAGGTAAAAGATCGAGGTTCAAATCACGGCGACTGTTCGCCAACGCGATGGGGATAGGGAAGGCGAGGCCAATGCCGAGTAGAGGGCGGCTCTGTTTATCTGCCATTTGTTTTTCATTTTGGATAGAGTCAAATATCCAATCGGAGGCCTTTTCCTTTTCGAGAATGATGTCGCACACACAGGTTTGCCGCGACAGTTCGTTTCCTCTTAAATCGCTTACAATCAAATGAATGCGATCTCGGCCAATATCAAGACCGAGTATGGAATAGGCCCCATCTTTGAACTGCAAGGTGACAGGCCGCCGGCCGTTTTTTGCGCCGGAGCTGCCGAGTTCGTTGAGTAACCCAATTTCCATGATGTCGTTGATGATGGCAGAAATCGTGGATCGACTCATGCCGGTGATGCGGGCGATTTCTGAGCGGGATATCTCCCTTTTTGTCCAAAGAATCTTCAGTACGATGTTTGAATTGATATACCGCATCTCACTTGAATCGATGGAATCCATGCATTCACCTTCACCGCAATATATTCTTTGAACGCGAACTATAACGAGTTCTGCTCGAACAATCCAGATTAAGAAGGTGGAAAAATCCCAATGATCGCGCACCTTTTGTGTTTATTCATCGATCGAAGTTCAAGATGTGTGCACTGAAAGTACGAATTTTTTATGTTCTGATTCCGATCAAAATGATGTAAACGTTCGCAGTGAAGGCCAAATCTCTTGTTTATGAAAATTGATCAAAGCCCTTGAGAATTAAGCCTCAAATATCTCTGTGAGTGCGCCTGTTTGTCAGATTTTTGCGATTTGCGAACACATTTTGCCGATAAGGCAGGGCGGCCAGCACAAACACTCGAATCCTCTTGGAGCCAAGCGATGGAATCGATTGATTCTAGTGAAATGCGACAAATAAACTCTAACTTGGTTCTCAAGTTAATCTGGCAGAGAAGCGAGATTTCGCGTTCCGAAATTGCTCGTCTGACAGGAATGAGCCGCTCAACCATATCAGCCATAGTCTCGGATTTAATCGCGCTCAGGCTTGTAGTTGAAGAAGGCGGCGGTCAGGTTAAATCGGGTCGTCGTCCGATCAATCTGCATTTCCAGCACGAAACCTACTCTCTCATGGGTATCGACATCGGGCTTCAACACCTGACCTTTGTCGTCTCCGACCTTCGTGGTCAGATCCTCAGTAAAGATGTTCAGCCTTGCGATGTCGCTGGCGATCCCGAGTCGGCGATTGCCCTCATACAAAAACATGCCGATAAAGAAATCGAAGCCGCTGCCAATTCCGGTCGCGATGTGATTGGAATCGGTATTGGGGTTCCTTGTCCGGTGCATCCCAAGAGAATGCAGTCGCCTATGAGTGCCGACTATCTTCCAGCTTGGAAGAACTTTGATTTGCTCGATAGGATGGTGAAGCGGTATCAGATGCCCATCTTCTTTGAAAACGATGCAAATCTCGGCGCCTTGGCCGAACTCTGGTGGGGACGTGACCGCGGTGAGAGCACGAATATCGCCTTTGTAAAGCTCGGTTCGCAAGTGGGAGCCGGCCTTATCATCGACGGTAAGATTCATCGCGGATCGCGCGGCATGACGGGCGAAATCGGACAAGTGATTCTCAACCTTTCTGACAAACCAGAGATGATTGCCAAGGGCTCATTTGGGACCGTCCAGAGCTGGATCGATGCGGTAATCGCAAAAGGCGTGTCATCGGAAGATCTCTTTGATGAAGGTGCATTCTTTCTCGGTGTTGGTCTATGCAATCTACTCTCTCTCCTTGATCTCGATGAGGTGGTCTTCGGCGGTAATTTCCCTCAGCCTGGCGAACGATTGATCGAACGCATGAAAGAGGGTGTGAAGCTCTTTGGTGCGAACAAACAAGATGTGACGCTTAGTTGGAGTCAGCTCGGTGATTCGCAGATCGCAGTCGGCGCGGCGACGATGGTGCTTGAGCGGGCTTTAAACGATATTAGCGTTTTCCCAGAGCCCCGTAAGGAGAAACCTGCTCCTCTCGTTTGGAAGGGTGGACGATTCATTCACGGTTGATTTTTGAATTCATTTTTAAAATATGAATGCCTATCGTTTGATGTGATGTCATTCGTTTAAGCCTGGGTTGCTTTATATGGTGCGTTTTCCCTCGGGATAG
>JAZKGL010000309.1:0-2185 GCA_040385935.1 Bdellovibrionota bacterium | reverse complement strand
TGATTTCAGAATTTGCCTTAGGCAAAGTGCTCGAAACAACAGTCGATGAGATCGGTCATACGATTCATCCGCACCCGACTCTCTCGGAGACTATTGCCGAAGCCGCCCACGTTGCCCTCGGCGGCGCCATCCATATGTGATGGCCGTGAGAGTATGCACGAACCTGAAATAGTGATCGCGTTTGCTAAGAAGAGGGTTTCACATGGCGAATGTAACAGAAGTTTTAATGCCGCTCATGGGCGAAGGCGTTCACGAAGCCACTCTTACGAGCTGGTTGATTAAAGAAGGCGGCAAGATCGAAAAAGACTCTCCTTTGCTAGAACTCTCCACAGATAAAGTGGATACCGAGATCCCTGCGCCTGCGTCCGGATACTTGGTAAAGGTTCAGGTTCCTGTTGGAACCGTCGTCAAGGTCAACCAAGTCCTGGCCTATATCGCTGATTCTGCCGATGCTGAATTGAACGGAGCGTCGACGAGTAAAGCTGTCGTAGCCAAGCCCGAAGCCCCAAAAGCCGAAATCGCAGGCGCGGTATCAGCACCCACTTCATCGAATGATGCACCCGCAGCAGGCGAAAATGTTCGGTCCTCGCCATTGGTTCGCAAGATGGCCAAGGATCAAGGGATCGATCTCGGTCAGGTACAAGGCTCTGGTCTGCATGGCCGTATCACTAAGCAGGATATTCTAAGCTTTAGTGAGGCACCCAAACCAGAAACCAAAGCCCCTTCGTCACCGAAACTTCAGATCCAACCGACTCAGGCGACCCAGGCCTTATCGACCACACAAGTGGGCAATGAAGAATATCTCGAAGGCGTAGCCGTTCGGCGCGAGCCGATGACACGCATGCGGCAGCTCATTGCCGATCACATGGTCGAATCCGTGCGCGTCTCGCCGCACGTCACCACCGTGTTCGAAATCGATTTGCACAAAGTCTGGGACATTCGCGAGAAGTACAAAGACTCCTTCCATAAGACCGAAGGATTCAAACTCACTCTCACGCACTTTTTCATTCATGCTGCCGTGCAGGCGATCAAAAAGCACCCTATCGTCAACACCTCAGTTGACGGCTACGATATCCTTTGGAAAAAGGACATCAACATGGGCTGCGCCGTGGCGATCGACAATGGGCTCATCGTGCCCGTCATCAAAAACGCAGGTGATCTAAACCTTCTTGGTATCGCAAGACGTCTGAATGATCTTATCGTTCGCGCTCGTACGAAAAAATTGAAGGCCGAAGATATCCAAGGCGGAACCTTTACCGTCACCAATCCAGGCGGCTGGGGCAGCATCACATCAAATCCGATTATAAATCAGCCGCAGGTGGCAATTTTGGGAATCGGAGCTGCCATCAAGCGTCCTGTGGTGGTGAAGGATATGATTGCGATCCGTCCGATGATGTTGATGAGCCTGACCTTTGATCACCGCGTGATCGATGGCGAGGGCGGAGCTAAGTATCTGGCTACCCTCAAAGAGATCATTGAGAACTACAGCGATCTACCGGTCTGAAGCCAACGAGCAGGAATTTGGGGTCTCTTCCTACTCAGGTACTATGGTAGGATAGACCCCGGACCTTTGCAAAAGAGGAGTCCCGCTTGAATTTTTATCATATCGGAGTCATCGGCGCTCTCGTTGCGTTTGCGGCGTCGTCCATATTCTACCTCATGAGTTTCTCCTCGACACCGCACCGGGGCAAGCAGCAAAAAGCTGGTTATTATTCACTCCTCATCGCAACTCTATTGATTACGATCAATACGATTAGCGTGATCAACATGAATCCCGAACAACTCGTCAGCACGTTCATCCTAATCGCTTCGATCTGCTGGCTCACAGTGCTCGCCAAGATCATTTTTGATTTTCGTATGCTCGGTGCTTTCGTAGCTCCGTTATCCATGATTATTTTGCTAGCGCAATTTCTCTTCATCCCGCCACACGGCCCTGCGAACTCCGAAGGCCCTTCGGCCCTCATGTACGCGCACATACTCACAAGTGTCCTGGGTGAGGCGTTTGCGATCATAGCCTGTGTCCTCGCGGTCTTTTATCTGATGCAGCAGCGTGCTTTGAAGAATAAAAATCTTGATCGTCTGCAGGCCGCTCAGGTGCCCATTAGCAAGTTGACGACGGCGTTGATGGCTACGCTTTGGATTGGCTTTATCCTTTTGACCTCTGGCCTAATTATGGGCGCGGTGT
>JAZKGL010000308.1:0-1030 GCA_040385935.1 Bdellovibrionota bacterium | reverse complement strand
AAACCTGCCTCGCCCGTCATCGAGCATCATCCCGTCCTATAAGGTATTTGCCAAGGGCATTTCCGCCCATCGGCGAGAAAGAAGGATGGACATGAGCGATCAGCACAATGCCGGGCCAGAGAGAATTTGGCCGAACATGACGGCGGAGGAGGCAAAGGCCTATGCCGAAAGCACCAAGGCGCGAAGCGAGCGCACAAAACCGCGGCCATCGCTTGGCAAGTATCGCAGCTCCCTCATCGCTTGCGTCGAAAACGGCGCAGTCATGAAGCAAGTCTTCGATGACTTGATCGCGATCGACAAAGCGGTCCTCGAGGAATTCGGACCCAATGGCCATCGCGCTTTCAATGCCTGCGTCAAACGCATGGCCGGAAAATGACGCTGCAGGGGGCGGTGTAGCGACACACTGCCCCCTCATCACCCCTCATCACCCCTCATTACTCTTCCTTTTCGATCTGTGCGGAGCAAAGCTGACAAAGCTTCGTCCCCACTCCGGCCCAATAGGAGGCCACGCAGCCCCTGTTGAAGTTCAACATCAGGACAAATCCAAGACGAACGTTAGCCCGAACCATTATGTTTTGGTGAATGGAGAAGTAGTTGAGGTGCATTAGTCGCAAACTTTATGACTGCGCCATAAAGTTTGCTTTTTGATGCTAGAATCGCATATAATGGTCGATGTCTAACAAGCTCAAAAACAGATCCACGAAGATCTTAGTCGAACACGACGACGGCCTTGCATCGTCTATTCGTCGTGAGGAAATCAATGAGGCTGTAGCTTTAAGCAAAGCTCGGCGGCTTGAGCGCGAGTTCGGGAAGACGATCAGGCTTGCTCGGAAGGTTCGAACACTTAACTCAGAGAGGTCGGGTCATTCAGCCAAAAGCCGAGGCAAGAGTAGGTCGCTGAATGGAGCAACTAGTCCGATCCTCTTCCGCCTCCCCGTGGTGACCGGCAGGCGAGGTTCATCCCCCGACGGCAAAAGCACATTTACGTATAAGATCACTCCTATACCGAAAACGCGAAGCGCGCGCACGC
>JAZKGL010000307.1:0-7261 GCA_040385935.1 Bdellovibrionota bacterium | reverse complement strand
CTCACATCGGCATTCGGATAAGGCGACCTGCCTTCATCCGAAAGCCATCGTGGGCTAATATCGTATCCACATAATTATGAATGCTTGAGAAAGTCCGAGGATAAGCCTCATACGATCGCTCAAAGATCGGAATAAAAGGTAAGATCGAATCCCGATCTCTCCAATCCACTTCATCCCAAACCATATCAAATGCTTCCTTTGCCGCCGCGCCATCGACGAGCTGTATTCCCTCATCGATCAAATCCGCTTCGCGCAAGGCACACTCCAGATCGAATCCAAAATGATCGGCAGCGCCAAGCACACATTCCTTTAACGCCAAGCGTGCGGAAAGCCTAAATAATTCCTCGTTCATCGACGGACCCTCTCCCCAAAACCAAAGACCATACAAAAATATGGTTAATGGAAAAGGGGTGTCTGGTCAACGGACTTTTTGTGAGGCACGGAAATCACAAAACAAAAATGCCTAGTCGCGAAAGCGGCTAGGCAAATATTAGGCTGATCGTTCATGATATGATCCCTAAGGATCAGCCTTTGTATTTTTCCAAATCGAATAAGCTTAAAGCCCGATTTGGCAGGAAAGAAAATGGAGCGGAATAAGGGACTCGAACCCTCGACCTGCGCGATGGCAACGCGCCGCTCTAGCCAACTGAGCTAATTCCGCTAATGCTTGAAAGGCAAATCCAAGCGTGGATACATCAACAAGGAAAGTTTGGAGCGGAATAAGGGACTCGAACCCTCGACCTGCGCGATGGCAACGCGCCGCTCTAGCCAACTGAGCTAATTCCGCTTTTCCTAACTTTGGAAGATCTAAGTGATCTCTCTCGTTGAGGAAGTTTTATTTACGGTTCCATCCAAAACTTGTCAAGGGTCGATGTGAAACGAACTCGAGAAATTTTTAATAATCTTTGGCCCCTACTTCCCTGGCGCGGTGAAAAAACCAGCTCCGAGAAAAGGAATGAGGCCAGCAAAGCTTCGTCCGAAAAGGACTTGGAGGAATTCCTCAGCGCCCGCTCGGCTCCTCTCAACCTCGAACAACCCCGCGTAGAGTGGGTGCCAGTTGAGGATACAGAGCGTGTCCGCGAAGCGTTCACTCGACTTCGGGACCTTTTCTATCACTGGAACCTCAAGTCGAAAACCGAGCCAGGCAAACCCTCGCGCCTTATGTGGGAGTCGGGAAACATCACCGGCCACCGACCTTACTTCTTTTTACAGCCCTACAGTGAGATGGGTTATCTCTTTGAGATGACGCAACGTGGGTGGGTCGTGTCGCGAGCCGAAAAGATCATCAACCTCGATCGCTTCATGCGTCAGCTGAATGCGTGGGATCATGTTGTGCTTTATGAGTCCCCGGAAATGCCCCAGACTCTAAGAGTCAGGTCAGAACACTGGGGCGAAGATTTTGTCAGTCTGCCTCTCTATGAAGATGCGATGGTTCGCCTGTTCCGCGAACTTTTCCCTGTGCAATCTCAGGCGAAAAGACGGATCGACTTCTAAAGAGTTCCTGTGCGATACCTTATGGATACGATTCACGATGCGTGCTTGAGGGGTGGTCGATGGAATTCAATTTGGTAAATAAACTTTTGGTCATCACATCGCTCGGCTCCGAGTGGGTGCTTTGGCTCCTCATTCTGCTCAGCGTCGTGTCCCTTGGCGTCATAGTCGAACGAGCTATATTCTTCTCTCGTATTCGCATCAATTATCCGGCTTTTTCGCAGGCTATTACGCAAAAACTGATCGATGACGATATCAAAGGCATCGAGGCCATCTGCCATGCATCGCCTTCGATCGAATCCCAAACCGTTCTTCGCGGACTCCATTATCTACCGAAAGGCGTCGGCGCGATGGAGCAGGGCATGACCGGATTTCTAACCGGCGAACGGCAAAAGCTCGATCACGGTCTCGTGGTTTTGGGAACGCTCGGTTCCAACGCCCCCTTCATCGGACTCTTCGGTACCGTAATCGGTATCATTCAAGCCTTTCGTGATCTCGCAACCAATCCTGCCGGCGGTCCTTCCGTCGTCATGGGCGGCATCTCGGAAGCTCTGATCGCAACCGCGGTCGGCCTCATCGTGGCGATCCCCGCAATTATCTCCTTTAACGGGTATATGCGCGTCGTCAAACGCAAAGTCTCCAATGCTGAGGCGATGAAAAACCTCGTGATCGCTCACTTTTCACAGCGGGATTAATGTATGGCCAGCAGTATGGGTGATGACGACGATGGGATTAACGAGATCAACGTGACTCCGATGGTCGACGTGATGCTTGTGCTCCTCATTATCTTCATGGTGACTGCAAATTATATGACCTCGCAGTCGATCGATATGAAGCTTCCTAAAGCCTCCACCGGTCAGTCGAACAATGCCGACGTGAAAAACCTCGGCTTCAGCATCGACAAGAATTCCAAACTTTTCTTAGATGGCCAACCGGTTAATTACGCAGATCTCGCTCCTTTGCTCGCTGAGAAAAAAGCGCAAAAGCCCGATATTTCCGCATTGATCTCCGCGGATGTCAAAACCCCGCATGGCGAAGTCGTGAAATTAATTGATTTCATTAGAAAAAACGGTATCACAAATTTTGCTATAAACGTTGAAGTCGAAGAGTAGAAACGGTCTCAAATTTGCGCCCCCGAGTAGGACTCTAGAAGACCTTTGCGCTAAAGTATAAGCTCGGGTATGGCTAACAGCTGTTGCTGATCCAGGAGTTTGCGAGTGGATGTTAAATTGGCAGAAGCTGATAAGTTCCTCACCTATCAAGACTGCTACGATTATCTGTTTGAGAAGATTTTTCCTTTAAGACCTGCGGATTATGGAAGCAAATATCCGAAGTGGCCTGGACTCGTCGGCATTGAAGTCGAGATGCTCCCGCTTTACACAGCTTCGCTCAATAAAAGTACGCCCGACACGGTTCCCCTTTACGAAGGCGGAAAAAGTCTGGTCGATATGCTTTATTCGATGCAGTCGGGGCGCTCCGATTGGAGATTCGTCGATGTGCCTGAGGGCAGTAAGCATCTGATGAATGTTCTCCTTGAGGACGAAGATCAGCTTTCTTTTGAGCCGGGCGGGCAGCTTGAGTTTTCCTCCAAGCCTTATCCCTGTCTCTCCGATGCCCTCGCCCGTACCCGAGCCATGCAGGCCACGGTGGACGAGGCCGCCAAGGCTCACGGCATCACGATCCTTCAGGTCGGCATGAATCCATGGCGAAGCGTTGACGAGATCGGCCTGCAGATGAACAAGCCGCGTTATCAGGCGATGGATTCGTTCTTCGCAAGGCAGGGTGTTCACGGTCAGCGCATGATGCGGCAGACCTGTACCATTCAACTGAATCTCGACTTTGGTGGCTGCGAAGACACCCTCGCCAAACGCTATATCGTCGGCAATCTCATCGCGCCTTTTGCGACGGCGACCTTCGCCAACTCGCCCTTTTTAGATGGCAAGTTGAACGGGCTCCTCTCCAACCGAGGCGATACCTGGCAGCATATGGACCCGACGCGCACGGGATTTCCAAATCTTGACGATGTGATCAAACTTCGCACGCGTAAAGCTTGTGTCGAAGCGTATCTCGACTGGATTATGAAGGGCCGCGTGATCTTCAGCGAACGTCATGCGTTCGAAGTGATGGACGGGACCTTCAATTTTGGGGATTGGGTTGAGAAGGGTTATAAAGGCCTTAAACCCACTCTAAAAGATCTGCAGACGCATCTATCTCTGCAGTTTCCCGAAGTGCGTGCACGTGGCTTTTTGGAACTTCGCTCGGTCGATGCGCAGCATCGCTACTGGCAAGCCGCTCCGGGCGCTTATTACACGGGCATCATCTACGATGATAAGAGTCTCGATGATACACTTGAATTATTGCTCCCAGAGTTTCCACGGCTGACTGAGCTTTGGCAAAAGGCCCCCACAGGTCTTCAGGATAAAGACATCGCGCGCCTCTCCAAACGAGTCGTGGAAATTGCCATTGAAGGTTTCTCACGCATGCCGCCTTGTTATCACGGTGGCGAAGCAACTCACATACTCACGGACTTTTATCACCGGTACACCGAGAAATCCTTGACTCCCGCCGATGAAATCGTTCGTAAATTTAAGGCTCAGGGCAAATTTACCGGTCAGGATCTGATCGACCTTGAGAACGACTGGAAGAAGACCGTTTAGACCAACTCGTCATTCAAAGTGTAGCTTAGGAAATGGTATGACACCGCTAGACAAGAGTAAGAAGCTAGGAGCTCAGGACGCCGATCTCGGCTGGGACTTCACGGATACGACTGATCAACCGCTTGGGGATGATAAAGACCTGAGTGGCGAAGCGCTCGATAACTATATCGAAGATATCGCAGAAACGGTGCGAGTCGGCGTTGATCATAGTATTTCCATCCTTACCCCTTGGTTCTTCAACGCCATGCCGCCGATCTACTATCAGACGACGCCAAGGCAGGAGAAGGTCAGACACCTTTCGGCTATCATTACAGGCCATGTTTTCGAAACGAAACAAACTGTTGAACTTTGGGATCGCGATCGACTCAAGGTTACCTATATCGGCCCGGGTGGCGATCGCAAAATTCTTTCCGATATGGCCGCTCGTGTCAAAGGTCTGGATTTGAAGATGGGCGCGCTTTATTTCTCGCGCGATAAACTCCTCTTTCTCTCGACATTTATCTGCGCCAAACATAAGCCGATTGATAAAGACAACCGACATGTCATGGATAAGCTCAGCAACTCGCGCGAACTTATTCTGGCAGAATCTCCGGGTCAGGAAGAAGCGGTTGATCGTTATCTGGCATCGATCGATAACGATTTCGTTACCTATGCAACCAGTTCACGCCTGCTTTTGACCTATCGCATGGTCAAACACATGGTGGATCATCAGGGTGCGCATACAGTATTGGAACCGATCGACAACAGTCTCGGCGCGCGTTTGATGATCGGCCTTAAGAACGTCAATACTTCGAACATCCTCGAGCCGATCATGAAGCTCATTCACCGCTATGACTTCTTCGTAGGTCGTGCGTTTGTGGTGCGTTTTGATGAAGGGTATTCGGAGTCGATCACCGTCGTTCACTTTATCCTGTCACACGGGTCCAACCGCAAAATCACGGGAACCGAGATCCCTATGATTCAGCTAACCAAAGCGCTTCGAACGCTGGGTTGGGTGGATCATGATGAATTCTCGCGCCTCGTTGAGCCGCCTTATGATCTGTCGATCAACGCGGCAAACATCGTGCGGTCGATGGCCAACTGGTGTCACATCTTCCTTTCGAAACAAAATCCTTACGCCTACAGCGTTTATAAAATCGGCAACACCTTCCTGCAAAACTTTGATCTTGTGCAGGTTGTCGTTAAGCTCTTTCGGGCCAAGTTCGATCCTCAGACTCGCGAGAACTGGGAACAAGCCTTTGCCGAAGCCGAAGCCGAACTCAACGACAAAGTTGAGGATCTGGTTGAAGAAGTCGATCGTAATATCTTTAAAGAGTGTCTGAACTTTATCGTTCACTGCCAAAAGACGAACTATTTTCTTTCGACCAAGACCGGTTTGGCCTTCCGTCTTTCGCCTGAAGTGCTCGATAAGAAGTATTATCCGAACTCACCGTTTGCGATTTTCTTTGTGATCGGCAAAGACTTCAGGCTCTTTCAGGTCCGTTGGAAGGATATTGCCCGCGGCGGTGTGCGAGTGGTTATGCCTCGCACCGATGCTGACCATGATATGGCGCTGGCTGGTATTTTTGATGAAGTCTACGGCCTGTCGAACGCTCAGCAGCTTAAAAACAAGGATATCCCTGAAGGTGGATCGAAGGCGGTTCTCGTCTTGAAAACAGGTGGTCACCGCGACCAAGCTGTCAAAGGCGCGATCAACGCTTTGCTCGATTTGCTCGTCGATGAAGATGAGTCGCATGAGTCGACCAAACACAAGGTTGTCAGCTATTATCCTAAGTCAGACATCATCTATCTTGGTCCTGATGAAAACATTACCAATGATTTGATCGTCTGGATTCCTGAGCAGGCTCGTCGCCGTGGGTATCGTTATGCGTCGGCTTTCATGTCTTCTAAACCCGGCGAAGGCATCAACCATAAAACTTATGGTGTGACGTCCGAAGGCCTTAACGTTTACGTTGACAACGTTCTTCATTACCTCGGAATCGATCCCGATAAAGAGAAGTTCACCGTGAAAATCACCGGTGGACCGGACGGTGACGTGGCAGGGAACGAGCTGAAGATTCTTTATCGTGAATACGGTGAGAACGCGCGCGTCGTCTCAATCAGCGATGGCTACGGTGCTGCCTACGATCCTCAGGGTCTTGAGTGGACGGAAGTCTTGCGTCTTGTTCACGAGAACAAGTCGATCATGGAATTCGACAAAGCCAAGCTGAGCAGCGATCCACAGGCCTTTGTGATCCTCGCCAATAACAATGAGAATATCCGTATCCGTAACGAGATTTATCGTAAGGTTTACGCTGATATCTTTATTCCAGCCGGTGGCCGTCCTTACTCGGTTAACGATAAGAACTGGGCGGATTTCTTTACGAAAACCGGTCAAGCTACGGTTCGTGCGATCGTCGAAGGCGCGAACATCTTCTTTACAGAAGAGGCACGTCGTCAGCTTCAGGATCGCGGCATCATTATTATCAAAGACTCCTCGGCGAATAAAACAGGCGTCATCTGCTCGTCCTATGAGATCATCGCGTCCTTGACTCTGAGCAAGGAAGAGTTCCTGGCGATGAAGGAGCAGTACGTGTCAGAGGTCATCAAGATCCTTCGGCAAAAAGCGGATCAGGAAGCTAAGCTTCTTTTCCGGTCGCTCGTTCAGCAAGAGAACAAAACTCTCGTCGAACTCTCCCTGATGATCTCCAAAGAGATCAATCAGCTGACCGATATCCTGCTTGAAAAACTTACGGAAAAAATGGACGAGGTTCTTCAAGATCCATTCTATCAGGATATAGTGATTCGTCACTGTCCGCCGGTTCTGGTCGAGAAGTACCGCGATCGCATCCTCGAGCGTCTGCCGGATGCGCATAAAATTGCGATCCTGTCTTCGTCGATCGCAAGTTATACGGTGTATCGTGAGGGTCTCGGTTGGATCAAAACTTTGCCTAAGGCTTACCAGTTTGATGCTTTAATCATCTACATGCAAAAGGATTTGCTTGCGAATCGTCTCATCGATTCGATCAAATCGGCTGATATTAATGATAAAGATCAGATCAATTCGATCCTCACGCGGAGTGCGGCTCGTAACCTTACTGATCTTGAGCTTCAAAGTCGGTTTTCTAACGGTT
>JAZKGL010000306.1:0-3036 GCA_040385935.1 Bdellovibrionota bacterium | reverse complement strand
AAGGAGTGGGCCTACCCCGACTCGAACGGGGGACCAACGGTTTATGAGACCGCTGCTCTAACCGACTGAGCTATAGGCCCTTACATGAGAAATCACGATTAACAGAATCTAACCCCAACGACAAGAACAACTTTACAAACGCTGCCATAAAAACACATCAATCACCCAAATGAATCCAATAATTCCGCACCAGGGCACCATCATACTCAAACACGCCCTCAAGCACACCGCCCCACTTCTCAATCACCTTAAACGATCCCGGGTTATCATCCGCACACGTAAGCAAAACATCTCTGAGCCCCATCCCCCGCACAACATCCAAAGTAAGCCCAAGCATCGCACTCGCGATACCCTTCCGCCGCCAACCCTCCACAACCCCATAACCGATATGACCGCCCCGAACTCGAAGGCTATCATTCAACTCATGACGAATAGAAACCCGGCCCACGATCTCACTTCCAACGACGGCCACCAAATAAGAACTCGGCACCTGACCCACATTCAACGAAACACCAGCCTTAAGCTCATCCAGTCGCGCTAAAAACCCGGCAAAATCCATCGCCGTATCGTAATCAAAAGCAAATTCCCAATCAGGATTCGACCGCACAAAATCCACATACGCTCGATCAAAAGAATTCTTATCTTCGAGTTTCAAAGGCCTGAGTTCCAAATACCATCTCCTTAAACACCGGCCCATTTACAACGCGCGAAGCAACCTCAACTCCTGTATAAACCGCACCCATCTTCGCATAAAATTCTTCCGAACTCGGCTCGGGCAAGAGCGAGATCTTATAAATCCCCGCCGAGCGCGCTTTATCAATCAAAAACTCGATGGCCTGCTTTCCAAACGAAGACCCGATTTTTCCCGGCGCGATCCACAGATGTTCGAGATACCAAAAGTCCTCTTTCTCTTCAATCCCAAGAAAGCCTACAAGCTCCTTCTCGTAGAGCGCATAGCCACTTTTCGTTCTCATCCAATCCTGATCAATTCCAACGAGCTTCAAAGCCTCTTTCAAATACTCCGGATCCTGCGGCCAGTAGCTCTTAGACGAACGAATCAACTCATTAACCGCAGGAATCTCCTCGGCCTTCAACTCAGATATGCGCATTGGATTCTCCCACGGACGAAAGGCGCGCATCCTCTGAAACCAAAAGGTAATCGATCTTCAGCAATCGACCTGCCCACTCCCGCACTTGATTCTGCAACGCAGGATTTCCATTTAACTTTTGACCGTAAGAAGGAATCATCGCCCGCATACGCGACTGCCAATCACCCTTGAGTAAGAATTTGCCAGGCCCTTTCTCAATAACCTCAACCATAATCGAAGCAGCCGACGAAGCGCCAGGACTCGCACCCAGCAATGCCGCAACCGTCCCGCTCTTATCCATCACCAGCTCAGTACCAAACTGCAGAACCCCCTCGCCCTTCTCATTCTTCTTCACAACCTGAACCCGCTGACCCGCCTTCTCAAGCGTCCAATCCTTGGCAATCACATCAGGGAAATACTCTCGCAAAGCCGCGATGCGTTCATCATCACTCAGCCGCAGCTGGCCAATCAGATACTGAACAAGAGGAAGATTGTGCAGACCCGTCTCTATCATAGGCAGTATATTCTTCACATCGAGCGACTTCGGCAAATCGAGCCACGATCCATTTTTCAAAAACTTAGTACTAAAAGTCGCGAAGGGACCAAATAAAAGCGCTCGCTTGCCATTGATCACGCGCGTATCCAAATGCGGTACCGACATCGGCGGTGATCCTACCGGCGCAAGGCCATAGACCTTCGCCTGATGCTGAACGGCAAGCTCCTCGTTATAACTCACCAGCCACATACCACCGACCGGAAACCCACCAAAACCATCGGCCTCTGGGATATCACACTTTTGCAAAAGCTCGAGCGCGCCGCCACCGGCTCCAATGAAAACAAACTTCGCATTCAATACGGTCTTCTCATCCGAGTCACGATTTTTAACGACCACGGCCCAGCCGCCATCCATCCTCTTTTGAATATCCGCACACTCATAACCGAGATTGAGATCAAGATTACCCGTCTTCGAAAGATAGCGGACCATTTGATCCGACAAACAACCAAAGTTTACGTCGGTGCCGATCTTCATACGCGTAGCGGCCTGAGGATCGTTACCCTTTCGCCCTTTCATCACCAGCGGTAGCCATTCTTTGAGAACAGCTTTATCGTCGGAATATTCCATGCCTTGAAATAGAGTTTCCTTTTGCAAGGCCTCATAACGCTTTTTCAAATACGCAACGTTCTTCTCACCCCAAACCAGGCTCATATGGGGAACGCTTTTGATAAAAGACGACGGATCACGAATGATCCCTTTTTCTACCAAATGCGCCCAAAATTGCTTGGATATTTCAAACGATTCATTAATTTTGACAGCGGCCTTAGTTTCGATATGACCGTCCGTCGATTCCGGCGTGTAATTGAGTTCACAAAAGCCTGAATGACCTGTGCCTGCATTATTTAAAACAGCCGAACTCTCCTCAGCCACTTCATTTAATCTCTCGTACATTGCCATCTTTAAGTCTGGGTCGAGTTCATGCAGCATAACAGCCAGAGTTGCACTCATCACGCCAGCGCCGATAAAAACCACATCGAAATCGGTATCCATCGCTCAATCCTTCACCAAAGCATATATTTACTGAGATCGAGGACGCCCCCTCGGCTCTTCATTTCGGCATCAAACCATTTTTGAATACGATCCGCATAGACCCAAAACGAAGCCTTGTTACGGCTAACGCCGTAGCTGGCAAGCCAGTGCTGGAACGCGGGGCCACGGGATTCTTTTAAGGCTAAAGTATCCGCGACGAAGCGATCCAAATCCCCTTCTTTGACATAAAGATAAAAGTTCGGAAACGAGCCGAAAACACCACGTTGTATCGTCAGCGTATCCTCATTGGGAACCAGACGCTCCTTTTCATCCAAAAGAAAGGCAACATTTAAATGCGATCGCTCATGCCGTGACATCCTCTCGGCAATAAATTACCGAGCATCCTGTAGTTAGGACGCAAAG
>JAZKGL010000305.1:0-11266 GCA_040385935.1 Bdellovibrionota bacterium | reverse complement strand
CTGTGATTCCGGTAAACGAAGCCGAACAGCTTATCATGAGTCGACTTTTGCCCCTTGCGGTGCAAAAGACTCCTCTCCTACACGCGCATGCCCTAACACTTTGTGAACCGCTTATTGCCGATCGGGATTATCCCCCTTTCGATCGCGTGGCGATGGACGGTTATGCCGTGACCTTTGCCGCTTGGCAGAATGGTGTCAGACGTTTTCGCGTAGAAGGTTTGCAAACCGCAGGCCTTTCTCCGCTCACGCGCAAGGCTCATGATGGGGCCATTGAGATCATGACCGGGGCTAAACTTTCTGAAGGCTGTGACCTTATCGTTCGTTATGAGGATACTCGTCGGGTCGATGATTTTATGGAAATTACCGTCGATCTTGAGGCGGTGCCTTATGCTAACGTACATCGAAAAGCAGCGGATGCGCGAGCTGGTGACCGTTATGAGGATAAAGTCATCAATCCACCTCTGGCTGCGATTGCGGCCTCTTTTGGATATGCCACAGTTAGGACTGCGCGCAAGCCTCGCGTGACCGTGATAGGCACGGGCGATGAGCTAGTGGGTATCGACAAGACACCCAGTGATTTTCAAATTCGTGAGTCTAATGTTCACGCCGTAGATATGGCTTTGCGCGCGCGAGGATATGACGTCGAGGCCAAAGTTCTGCGTGATGATAGGGCCTTGATTCGAGGGCAAATTGAGTCTGCCCTTGAATTGAGCGATATGCTTTTATTATCGGGCGGAGTATCGGCCGGCAAAACCGATTTCGTCCCATCTTTGCTCTTGGAACTCGGCGTCAACAAAGTGTTTCATCGCATTATTCAAAAGCCAGGGAAACCTTTGTGGTTTGGCCGAACGGATTCCGGGAAAGTTGTCTTCGGGTTGCCAGGGAATCCTGTCTCAACTTTAATTTGCCTGTACCGTTATGTTTTGCCCTTTCTGAAAGCGTCGGAACTTGGTGAGTATAAATCTGCGAATGCGCCGCACGCGGAACTCTTGAGCTATAAACCTAGTCTTCGCAAACTCACACATTTTCTTCCTGTGAAGCTTGAATGGACCCATGATGCCCGCATCTTAGCTCGTGGGACTGAGCACAATGGATCAGGCGATTTTATTTCCTTAAATGGAACCGACGGATTTTTAGAGATCCCTGGTGAAAGCGAGCCGGGATATGACGCCGATCAAAAATACTTTCGATTTTATGGATGGGATGGATGCTGACTCATTTGGATAGTGACGGCCGACCTACCATGGTCGATGTTACCGAAAAGGTTGTGACCGCACGCGTGGCGACAGCCGAGTCGCGCATACTCTTGCCCAAATCCATATCTGCTCTTATCGTGGACGGGGATATTGCGAGTAAGAAAGGGTCCGTGTTGAACACCGCGATCATCGCCGGCACTATGGCTGTGAAGCGCACCTCCGATCTCATTCCTTTTTGTCATCCGATTCCGATTGAATCGATACGTTTTGAATCTCGTTTCGAATCGCACGAAGATGGGAAATCGGAGCTAATTTTACAATGCACGGTCAAAAACCAGGCAAAAACCGGCATAGAAATGGAAGCGCTCACAGGAGCGAGCATCGCCGCTCTCACGGTCTATGACATGTGCAAAGCCTTGTCTCAAGATATGGTGATCACCCAAACTCGCCTTTTGCATAAGTCGGGAGGCAAACACCTTGTCGAAAAACGCTAAGAAACAGTCGTTTCAATTTCATCCCCTGGAGCTGTCGATCGTCGGTTACTCAGGCGTGGGCAAGACGACTTTGATCGAAAAGTTGATTCACGATTTAAAATCAAAATGGTCGATCGCTTACGTAAAACATGATGCCCATCGTTTTCAGATGGATACCGAGGGCAAAGACACCTTTCGCGCCCGGGCGTCTGGTGCGGATGCTATTTTTATTTCCGACGCTACTCAGTCAGCCTTAGTGAGCGGGAAACCAAGCTTTTTCCTGCAAAAGTCTTTGTTTTTAGATCAGGATGCCGTGCTGGTTGAAGGATATAAGTCGCTTTCGATTCCAAAGTTGGTCGTCCTGGGCGATGATCGAGCGATTCTCGACGAGATCGAAAATCCAGAGAGCATACTCGCTTTTATTGGCGGTGAAACATCGCGACCAGACTATCTCGCCTCGCATTATCCTTACATTCATCGCAATGATCGTGACGCGATTTGTACTCTGGTCGAAGACTTCTGGATGACGAAAATCAAAGCTAGGCCGCTGCGCGCATTGATTTTGGCTGGCGGCCGCAGTGAGCGCATGGGACGCGACAAGGCCTTGATTTCGTATCAGGATCAACCCCAGTTTGCCCGACTTTACAATGAACTCTCGGAGATCAATTTAAACCCCGTGATTTCTCTTCGTGCAGACCAATGGCCTGACCTTGATCTAAGCCCTTACAGTTTGCTTAGAGATCGATTTACGGGGCTTGGGCCTTTAGGGGGAATACTCACCGCATTGCATGATGAAGGGGATACGGCGTTGTTAGTGGTTGCCTGCGATCTGCCGCTGCTGGATAAATCTACGATCCAAAATCTCATCGTCAATCGCGATCCATCAAAATGTGCAACGGCTTATCGATCGACTACGGATGGATTGCCAGAGCCTTTGTGTGCGATATACGAACCTAAGATTAAGATGCGGCTGCACGAAGCTTTGGGCTTAGGCCTGAGTTGTCCGCGCAAAGTCCTTTTGAATACAGCCAGTCATATCATTGAAGCGATTTCCCCACAGGCTCTCGCGAACGCCAATACACCCGATGATTATAAACGTTACGCAAACGCCTTTCATGAGGTTCATCCATGACAGCTCAGGTGACGATTCGATATTTTGCGAGTCTTAGAGAGACGGCAGGTGTTCCCACGGAACGCTTGATCACAGCAGCTGCGAATGCTCGCGACCTCTACGAGGAGTTGAGCCATCGTTATGGATTTAAGTTGGAGGAAAAGCATTTGAAGCTCTCCATCAACCGATCTTACCAGCCCTTTGAATCAGAGATCAAAGACGGTGACGAAATTGCTTTTATTCCGCCCGTCTCCGGAGGCTAAATGTTTCAGGTAACCGATCAACCCATCGACATCGAGGCCTTGAGCGCGCAGCTCATCAACCACGCAGGCGGAGCTTTTGTTGCCTTTGAAGGCAGGGTTCGCAAGCAAAACGATGGCCGAGCTGTCGAACGCCTTGACTACGAACTCTTCCCCGAAATGTGTATCGAAGAAGGTGATCGGATTCTGGCCGAAGCCAAAAGGCTGTTTCCTATACTCGAAGTCCGTGCTGTTCATCGCTACGGGACTTTAGAACTCGGAGAAAGTGCCGTCTGGGTGGGAGTTGTGACTTCGCATCGCGGAGCCGGATTTCAAGCTTGCCGCTTTATTATCGATTCGGTGAAGGCACGCTGTCCGATTTGGAAAAAAGAAACTTATGTTGATGGTCCTTCGGAATGGGTAGGCTGCCCGACCTGTGAGCATCACGTAGTTGCGGCTCCTAAAGTTTTTAGCCGTCAGGCTAAGCTTGTTGGCCATTCAGGCCAAAAGTCTTTGAAGAACGCGCACGTGCTCATAGTTGGAGCCGGTGGGCTCGGTTGCCCTTCTGCTCTCAACCTTGCAGCCGCTGGCGTGGGTCATCTTCGTATCATCGATGGTGACAAACTTGAGCAATCGAATCTTCATCGCCAAACGCTCTATGGATATCAAGATGTCGGCGGCTACAAGGCCCTGCTTGCTAAACGTCGTCTCGAAGAACTCCATCCGTTTACTACGATCGAAGCCGTTACTGAGCATTTGAGCCCTCAAAACATCAATCAGTATCTCGAAGGTATCGATCTGATCCTGGACTGCACAGATAATTTTGCGGCAAAGTATTTGATCAATGACAAAGCAGTCGCCAACACGATCCCTTATGTGCAAGCGAGTATCTATCAGAATCAAGCACAGCTTTTTTCTTACGTGCCCGAGCTTAGCGCGTGTCTTCGCTGCCTACGGCCGATTCAGCCGCCGGCCGACTGCGTAGACTCATGCACTGATTCCGGCGTCCTTGGAGCCGCGACGTCTATTGTCGGATCGCACCAAGCATTGGAAGCGATTCGACTCATACTGGGTCAACGCTCTCCGGCAATGACTCACAGCATTCATTTTGATCTAGAAACATTCGAAAATTATTTGGTTGAACGGGCTATCGATTCACAGTGTGCCGCCTGTTCACAGACTGCGACAAAGGACTTTATTTACAAAGATGAGGCTCTCTATCCGAGTAGCGAAGACGAACTGGACTACGCTCAATTGCGAAAGTTGAGCGACGCGATTTGGATTGATATTCGAGAGGAGTGGGAACATGATCACCTCATTCCCAACGCTCAGAATATTCCTTTGAGTCGATTTGAATTTAGCTCGATTTCTGCACCTGCTGATCAGCCGGTAATACTCTTTTGCCAAAAGGGTGTGCGTAGTCGCAAGCTCATGAAGGATTTAAAGGCACTTGGTCACAGCAATATCAAGTCTTTGAAAAACGGAGTTGAGGCCGTTCATCAGCATTAGCCCCCGATGCTGGCGAGCTGACGAGTATTGCCGAACTTTCCTTCGTCAAGCGAATGGGAAATCTTTTTGGCGGTGAGCTTCTCCAAAATGGTTTCCTTCAGCTCTTCTTTTTGCCAAGGCGACTGGAGTAGGTGACGAATCGATTCCTGGCCGTCACCAAAGAGACAAAGCTTGAGTTCGCCACGGCAACTCATCCGGAGACGATTGCACTGCGCACAGAAGTTCTTTGCATAAGGCGTAATAAATCCGATGCGCCCTTCATAATCAGGATGAGCGAATTCCGTAGCTGGGCCACCTAAAGCAGCGCGAGGCAGGGCAGTCCAGCCTTTATCCTGCAGATCCATTATCAAATGTTCGGCTCTTACGTGATGCTTTTGGAATAGCTCGCCGTTATCACCGGTACGCATAAGCTCAATGAATCGTACAGCGATCGGTCGATCGCGAACGTACTCAAGAAAATCGGGTAGTTCTTTTTCATTAATATCACGCATCAAAACCGCGTTAATTTTTACCCGCATTCCAACGGCAAGGCTCGCGTCGATTCCATCCATGACATCGGCGTGATTGTTTTGAGCTGTGACCGCCTTAAATTTTTCTGCCGAAAGGGAATCAAGCGAAACATTCACAGCCTGACAGCCGACCTCTTTTAAGCGAGGGGCAAGTCGTGCGAGACGATAGCCGTTCGTGGACAGGGCAAGCTCTGTGATCCCCTCCATCTGCCCAATCGTAGACATGATATCGATGACATCACGTCGAAGCGTCGGTTCGCCACCGGTGATTCTCACCTTTTGCACACCCAGCTCCGTAAAGCCGGCGAGTAGATGGGTTATCTCATCCAGACGGAGCGGACGGTCGAGTGCGGGATCGATGCACGAACCATTCGGCAAACAATAGGCGCAGCGAAAGTTGCAGCTATCGGTTATTGATAGCCTGAGATAGCGAAAACGCCGCTGATGCGGATCTATCAAACTCGCCATTTCCTACTCCTAAAACTGCTGCAAAGCTTGCCATACCTAGGTTTGAATGAAAACAAGACAAAAAGGCTCATGGTCTAAATCGGTTTGCTTTCGTATATAACTCTGACTGATCAACGCAAAGGAGTTCCTCATGAAACACACCTCTTCGAGCTGGCTCGCCTACCTTAGCACAATCGCTTTTGGTTTCGCCCTCAATGCTTCTTCACTCTTTGCGGGAGAAGTCAGGCTGGCCGCGGCCGCAAGTCTTAAAGAAGCTCTCGATGACCTGAAACCTGCGATAGAAAAACTGAGTCCAGGCACCACACTGGTTGTGACTACCGGCGCGTCGGGCATGCTACAGCAGCAAATCACCAACGGCGCTCCGATTGATATCTTTATTTCGGCTGCGAAGAAACCGATGGAAGGCCTCAGCCAATCCAAACTGCTGACTGAAGGTTCACGGAAAATTTTGCTAAAAAATGAATTGGTTCTGATCGCTCCTGAGAAATCAAAACTGACGGCGATTACCGATTTGAAAGATAAGGCTATTAAACGCATCGGTGTCGGCGAGCCTCGCTCGGTACCGGCCGGAGATTATGCCCTTCAGACTTTAACTCATTATGAACTCAACGCGACTCTTGCAACCAAGTTTGTCTACGCAAAGGATGTCCGCCAAGTTTTGAGTTATGTCGAACGCGGCGAAGTGGATGCAGGGTTTGTGTACGCGAGTGATGCTCTCACCTCCCAATCAGGCACTATCAAGGTCGTGACCAAGGCACCTAGCGAAAGTCACGAACCGATCGTCTATGAAATCGCGGCGATCAAGCAAAAAGATAAAACGCGAAAGAGCGAGATTCAAAAGGTAATCACTTATCTTGAAAGTCAGGACGCTCTGAAAGTTTGGCAGAAATTTGGATTTCTGGATGCCGGCGTGAAAACGGCCGCAAAGGACACCGGCCGTGCTCCCCTCTGATTTCTCTCCACTTTGGTTAACACTTGAAATCGCAAGTCTAGCCACTTTGATCACCGCAGTCCTTGGGGCTGTGGTGGCTCGCATGCTGCTTCACCGAAATCTTCGATTAAGGCTTGCCTTGGAAGTCTTCTTCCTTTGTCCCTTAGTTTTGCCTCCTACCGTCATTGGTTATGGGCTCATGATCGTTCTGGGTCGAAGTGGTCCCTTAAATTTTCTCTTCGAAGATGGTTTGTTATTCACCAAGACGGCTTCTGTCATCGCTGCAGTATTCGTCTCGTTTCCACTGATGTATCTCAGTGCTCGCGCTTCTTTTCGGAGCGTGGATAAATCACTGACCGATGCGGCGCGAACCTTCGGGGCTCGATGGTTTCGCACGCTGACGACCATTCAAATTCCTTTGGCGGCTCAAGGCCTGTTGGCTGGGGTTCTTTTAACTTTCGGTAGAAGCTTAGGGGAATTTGGAGCCACGCTCATGGTCGCCGGGAATATTCCGGGCCATACGCAGACGATGCCTATCGCACTGTTTTTTGATGTCGAGGCAGGGGATTATTCTAGAGCTATGTTTTGGTCGATCATTGCGGTAGTGATGTCAGGCCTATTGATCTGGGCGATCAATTTTATATCGGAAACGAAATCCCTTCGAAGATAAGGCCCGCTCTCAGAAATGAGAGCGAGCCATGATTTATCTACCAGATTTTAACGATGTCTTTGGGATCAAGAACCATTTTATCGCCTTTTTTACAGCTAAAAGCCTCAGCAAAAGCCGGTTGATTCTTCACCTGTTCATTCACCCGTGCCCAGCCTAGCGAGTGAGGATCGGTTTTCAATCGCTGCTCAGTGAATTTAGGTCTTTGAACACCGCACCAAACCCGTGCGTACTGAGTAAAGAAATCTTTTTTCTGCTGAACCGTGCCCTTGCCCTCAGGAAACGCCGCGCGATAGGCGAAGGTCACGCCTGTGAGGTCACCGATGTTCTCGCCCAAAGTCAGCTTGCCGTTATGCCCTGCTTTATCGAACTGACTGATAAATTTCTTGCCGCGTGACTGAAAGTTTTTCACATCCTTATCCGACATCCACTGCCGAAGTTTGCCATCAGCATCCATTTGCGCCCCTTGATCATCAATACCGTGACCAAGTTCGTGGCCGATCACGGCACCGACCGCACCTAGGTTGGTGATCTCGGAGAGGTTCGGATCATAGAAGGGATATTGAAGAATACCGACTGGCATCACGAACTGATTATCTTCAGCCGAGTAATACGCATTGATCGTAAGAGGCCCCATGTACCAACGCATGCGATTGCGCTTTTCTTTCAACTCGGCAAAGCTTCGAGCATGTATCGCCGCGCTCAACTTCTCAGAGTTCTCGATAGGCTTATCGGCGGCATACTGAACCTCAGGGTTGAAGTACCAATCCTCTTCCGTTTTAGGCTTAACGAGTTGCAGAGTGGCTTTTTGAATCTTCTCGATCGCTCCTTTTTTGCCATCTTCTGAGAGCCAGTCATTGGTCTTTACGCCATCGATGATGGACTTACGAACCGACTCGGCAAGCGCAACGAACTTCTCTTCAGGAAAGTTCGGGAATACGAGAGGAAGTACTTCGGCATCGATTTCTTTCTCGTAACGCCCCATCACCATCATGGTGCAGCGTTCATCGCGTGATGGACGGCTGTCCGGTCCGCCTAAATGCTTTTTCTCGAATTCGAACGAAGCTTTGAAAAAGTCCGGATAAGCGTCGTCCATAAGATTGTTCAAAGCTTGAAAGAGATAAACGGCTTTGAGTTCGTCAAGCTTAGCGGTTTTGAGCTGCTTATCAAGGAAGGCATAACTCTTGGGTATCATGTGCCGGATGAGGGTATCGTCAGGGACTTTCGCGAGAAAAGGTTCTAAATAAAGGTCTGGATAAGTTTTGAGCAACTTATCTTTGGTGATGCTTGTGCGTTTGGTGTAAAGCTCGCGAGCCTCAGCAGGCAGAGGATCAATTTTCGCAAAGGCCGTCTCATGCTTGATCACTGCATCCGCTTTTTTCTTCGCGACGTCCTTTGATTCGCCGATCGAAGTAAAGAAGAGTTCTAGAACAGAGCGGTAGTCTTTAACGACATCCTTTTTCAAGTAGTATGAGCGCTCGGGAAGAGTAGTCATATTAGCGAAGATAGAAAAATCGAGCTTTTCTGGATTGTCGAGATTCACAAGACTGTCCCCGCCGATGAAGCTCGGACGTCCAATCTCGTTTTGACGCATAAGAAATTTTTGAAAGTCGGCATTCGTTTTGATTGCTGCGAGTTCGTCTTTAAGAGACCGAACGCGTGCAAGTTCTTCGCTTTTATGTGCATCAGGATTCATACAGGCGCTATAGACTGTCGCCAAACTGTCGGAACGCGGCGAGAGACTCTGTTTAGCGGACTTTTTCTCCGCAATTTCTTTGAGATAGGTCTTCTTTTTCTCGAGCAGTCGTTCATGAGAGTCAGAGAAAGAGAAGGTGTGTGAGCTACGATCGTCACGCAATTTGAAACTTGCGTTCACTTTGGAGCACGCATACTCGTAGAAATTATCGCAAGGATTGATCGCTTCGCTTACGGGGAATTCACGACGGTCCGGTATCGCGCTGATGGCCTTATCCTCAGCGTGCGCGGCACTGAATGCCGGCAAACATATGCCCACCATAGTGGACAGAGTTATTTGGCGAAATCTTTTCTTCATCGAAATCTCCTCAATCTTTTGGATGTCAATCTTAGCCTTCGGCGTACTCGAGGTCGACTAGTTTTGATGGATTTGTTAGAACGGATGAGAAATCCCTACCGCTATGAAAAAAGGAACGAGGCTATGCTGACTCTTCATCAATTCGTACCCAACCCGAGACGGCCAGACCCGAGTGCCTTTTGCTCGAAGGTCGAACTGTTTTTAAAGATTCACAACCTGCCCTATCAGGGAAAAAAGGGAAATTCGACCAAGGCGCCTAAGGGCAAACTCCCCGTGTTACTCGATGGTTCAGACGCCGTTGCCGACTCGGATGTGATCATTCGTCATCTTTGTAAAAAGCATCACATCGACCCCGAGGCCGGTCTAAGCCCCGAGCAAAAAGCCCTATCATTTATGATACGAAAAACGATGGAGGAGCATTACTACTTCATCATGCTCCACACGCGATGGATCGATCCGCGCGGCTGGGAAATCGTGAAGCCACTGTTCTTCGGTGATCTACCGACGCCGGTCCAGTGGATAGTGCCGGCTCTGGTCAGAAGGCAGGTAAGAGGTAGTCTTCATGCGCAGGGCATAGGGCGTCACGAAGAGGTCGAAATCGAGCATCGAGGCCGAGAGGTGCTAGAGCATCTAAAACCTTTTTTCGGCAAGAGCGATTATCTCTTCGGCAACGAGCCCTCGCTGGTGGATTGCACGGTGTTCCCTTATATCTGGGGCGCGCTGCACTTCCCTTCCGAGAGTGAATTAAAGCGAGTTACCAAAGGCTTCAAGCCCTTCGAAGAGTATGTAGAACGCATCTTAAATCGCTACTACAGTTAGGAATACCCATGGCGAATGATTTTGAGGTTTCACCGGAAACGTTTTGCAATCATCCCGAGTTTCACCCGTTGCCGATAGACAACAGGCCGCTGACGCCACCGATCTATCAGAGTGTAAAATTCACGATCTCAACGTTCGATGAACTCAAAAAAGTTTTTCGAGGCGAAAGAGAGGGTTATTTCTACAGCCGCGCCGGCAACCCAACGCTAAGAGTCCTAGAGACAACGCTAGCGAGGCTACAGAGCACCGAAGACGGGCGAGTCCTAGCGAGTGGAATAGCGGCCATTACTAACACTCTATTAGCGTTATTAAAAAGCGGTGATCGATTCATCTATTTCCTAGAATCCTACGGCCCAAGCCGAGCCTTCACCGAGGGTATGTTAGAAAAATTCGGAGTAAAAGCGATAAGGCTTTCCCTCGACGATCATGAGGGTATAAAAAGAGAGTTAGCGGTACCGGGAACAAAAGCCATACTCTTCGAGGCGGTAACAAACCCTCAGCTCAAAGTAGCGCCCATGCAGCTCATAGCTGAGGAAGCCAAGAAACACGGAGTGATCACACTCCTAGACTACACTTTCAGTGGTTTTCAAGCGAAGTTACCGTGGACCTTCGATCTCTACATCCACAGTCTAACCAAGTACGCCGCCGGTCACGGCGATGTTCTAGGCGGCTGTGTCTTAGGCAACGAAACCCTACTCAAAAGGCTAGACAAAGCCTTCCAAAACATAGGCGCCTCACTAGACCCTCATGCCGCGTTCCTAATTCAAAGAGGTCTAAAAACCTATCATCTGAGACGAAGAGCCCAGTGCGAAAATGCACAAAAACTTGCCGAGTTTCTCGAAGAACATAACGCGGTAGAAAGCGTGGTTTATCCTGGATTAAAGTCCCATCCACAACACGATTGGTTTAAGAAACACTTCGACGACTTCGGTTCTATCGTCTTTGTGCGATTGAAAAACAAAACCAAACCGATTGAAGATGTCGTCATGCGTGGCAAATTATTCATGATGACGGGCAGCTTGGGTTCGACGGAGTCTTTGATCACACCAGCTTTGTTTTTTTACGCAAGTGATTTGAATGTTAAGGAACGTGAATTAGCTGGGATTGATGGGAGTTCTATTCGATTGTCGGTGGGTATTGAGGATTTTAATGATTTGAAGCGAGATATGGAGTGGATCTTGGGTTAGGTTTTTTTCTTTTTCTTTGTCTTTGTCTGGCTTATTGGGGTGGGTTTGCTTTCCCTCGGGATGGCGCTTCGCTGGTGCCTCCGGCGGCATAAGAGGAGAGGCTC
>JAZKGL010000304.1:0-1182 GCA_040385935.1 Bdellovibrionota bacterium | reverse complement strand
TGAAGATCCCCGATTTCGTCAAAGAGCATAACTGGCAAACCGATGAGACGGGACAGTTCCTGAAGGTTAACGCCATGGGGCTGCTTCGCCTTAAGGCGGCGGTGGGTGACTTCGATCAATTTGTGGGATCGAAAAAACTGTTGAATCAGATTCGCAGTAAGCTCGAATTCAACGAAGACACCATAGTTCCAAGCCTTGCCCATACAAAGCTTAAACTCCGCGAATACCAGTTCCACGGCGTCCAGTGGATGTGGTGGCTCTATGAGAACCAGCTGCACGGCCTACTCGCCGATGAAATGGGTTTGGGTAAAACGCACCAGGCCATGGCTCTACTCTCGGCGATTCAAGTGAAAAAGCCGAACGCGAAGTTTGTGGTGATTTCACCAACCACGGTCCTCGATCACTGGGAGGACAAGGTTGCAAACTTTTGCCCTAACCTCAAGGTTCTCAAACATCACGGACCGAAACGAAGTCAAAACATCAAAAAAATGATGGATGATCACGACCTCATGATCACCAGCTACGGTGTCATGCTCCGCGATATTCAGCAGATGTCGGCGATGCAGTGGGACACGGTTATTCTCGACGAAGCGCACTTTGTGAAGAACCAGGATACCGCGACCTATCAGGCTGTCTGTATGCTGCAGGCTGACATTCGCCTTTGTCTCACAGGTACCCCGATTGAAAACCATTTGGGCGAGATGAAGAATCTCTTCGACTTTCTGGTCCCAGGCTTTCTAGGATCGGATGAATACTTCCGTAAAAACTTTATATCCCCCATTGGTAAAGGGTCAGAGCCAGAAGTGGAGCTTGCTCTGCAAAAGCTGATTCACCCTTTCAAAATGCGTCGTACCAAAGCTTTGGTTCTCGATGATCTTCCTGAAAAAGTGGAAGATATTCGTCACTGCGCTTTGTCCGCGCAGCAGGTCAAGCTCTATAAAGATGTCTTGGATATGAAAGCTCGACCTTTGGTTGAGAATTTAAAGAACGACGAGAGTCCGGTTCCTTTCCTTCATATCTTCGCTATTCTTACGATGCTCAAACAAATCTGTAACCATCCGGCCCTCGTGAATGGTCAGGACGCGAAGAAATCTGAGAGCGGCAAGTTTGAATCGCTTAAAGAAATACTCGCCGAAGCGCTGGAATCAGGACACAAGGTCGTGATCTACAGCCAATATGTGG
>JAZKGL010000303.1:0-2432 GCA_040385935.1 Bdellovibrionota bacterium | reverse complement strand
GGGCCCTCCTTTAAAAGCGGGCGCACGGTTTTTTGCGTTCTCTGCTACAATGAAGACTTAAGAATTCATCCTTTCGAAGAGGGAAGCTTAAGTCATGGCTGAGGCGTTGAAACAGGATAGAAAGCGTAGTTTTTTAGATTTTCTGATCCTACGCCGCTGGATCAATCCAGATGATGGCTACAGTCAGGAGATAGTCTTTGTCATTTGCGTGGTGTTTGCGCTGTTTCTGAGTGCATCACTCACAAGCTTTTCGCCACTTGACCCTTCGATTTATAACTACAGCTATCCGCCGCGAAATCCTCAGAATTGGGGCGGGATAGTCGGATCTTTTATATCAGGCTTTCTCATCTTTCAGCTGGGGGTGTTGGCCTATCTGCTTCCGATTCCTCTATTGCTCCTGGCATGGATGAATCTTCGTGGAGAAAAATCTGCCTTCGCACCGAGTCGACTCTTTGGAGTTGCTCTGGCTATCACCTGCTTTGCCCTGGCCGCACAGCAGTGGGCTCCCTCTCTTTCTCTTTCGGGTTTTTCCTATCGTTCGGGTGGCACCATTGGGTTTTGGGCCCAGCGACTCTTGATGAAAACTGTAGGTACGGGTGGTCTGTATATCCTTTTAGGTGGCGGTGTTCTGATCTCTTTGCTTTTGTTTCGCCAGGACAGCGTAATCCGGCCATTGTTGAAACGATTGTCCTCGGCTAAGAAGAGATCCCTTTCTTCCCCTTCGGATAAGTCGGTTAAAGCTGTGCCGCAGACATTTTCCAATGAACCCGAACTCAAAGATATTTTGAGTAAGATCAACGTTCATGAGAAATTCCAGACAGAAAAACTTGAGGTGGAATTGTCACCGGTTGAGCTAACGCAAACTAAGACTAAAGTCCCTGACTTAGAACCTATTTTGCCTTTATCACCCGATCCGGCCTATGTTCCGCCTCCGACTTCGATATTTAAAAGTACGGTCTCGCATGTGGCCATCACTGATGACGAACGCAGAGAGTTCGAACAAACATCTGAGGCGCTCGTCAAAGCGTTTTCTGAGTTTGGAGTAGGGGGTGAGGTCGTTGCCATCCAGCCTGGGCCCGTGGTTACGGTTTATGAATTCCAACCCGAAGCCGGTATAAAGCTCTCCAAGGTCACAGGACTGCTCGATGATATCGCCTTGGCTTTGAAGGTGGATTCAATCTTTATCCATCCTGTGAGCGGAAAGCGTGCGCTTGGGGTCCAGGTTCCGAATAAGAAACGAGAGACTGTATTCCTCGGTGATATTTTACAAACTCAGGCCTTTCTCAGCGTCAACTCGCCATTGAACTTTGTTCTCGGCAAAGGTTTGACAGGCGAGCCTATCTGCTGTGATCTTGCCTCCATGCCTCATCTTCTCACCGCAGGGCAAACGGGTGCGGGTAAGTCGGTTGCGATTAACTCGCTCCTATGCAGTATTATTTTGAAGGCGAGTCCTGATCAGGTTCGCATGATCTTGGTCGATCCGAAGATACTTGAACTTAAAATCTATGAAGGCATTCCTCATCTGCTTATGCCGGTCATTACCGAGCCCTTGAAAGCATCCTTGGCTTTGAAGTGGGCTTGTTTTGAAATGGATAGGCGCTATCAGTTGATGGAATCGGCGATGGTTCGTCACATCTCAGGGTTTAATCAATACCTTGAAAATGCAACGGCCGAGCAGCGCGCTGAGATGAAGGATCGATTTGGAGAAGCGGCTCAGCAGAAGCTTCCTTACATTGTGATAGTGATCGATGAACTTGCCGATTTGATGCTTACGGCGTCCAAGGATGTTGAGAATTCGATTCAACGTTTGGCGCAAAAAGCGCGAGCTTCGGGAATACATCTGGTGCTTGCAACTCAGCGTCCATCGGTGGATGTTATTACGGGCGTGATCAAAGCCAACCTGCCTTGTCGTCTGTCGTTTAAGGTGTTCTCACGAACCGA
This sequence comes from Bdellovibrionota bacterium, assembly GCA_040385935.1. Lineage (GTDB taxonomy): Bacteria > Bdellovibrionota_B > Oligoflexia > Oligoflexales > Oligoflexaceae > Oligoflexus. The sequence goes on along the minus strand of JAZKGL010000303.1, from coordinate 491 downwards.
TAGCCGCACGATTTTGGATAGCATGGGTGCGGAACGTTTGCTGGGCCGTGGCGATATGCTATTTCTTCGACCAGGCTCCAGCAAGCTTGAGCGTATCCAAGGTGCTTTTTTGAGTGATGAAGAAGTTGTGGGTATGGTCGATCAACTCAAGAAGAGTTCGGTGGTCCACTACGATGAGACGGCGATGGAATGGATTAACGAAGAGTATCAAAAGCAGTCGGGCAATCAGTTTGAGATGAATGAAGAAAACGCGGGATCGGCTGATCCAAAGTGGAACGAAGCGATTTCGATTGCTCAGCGCCAGGGTACGATCAGTGCATCGTATTTGCAGCGCATGTTGAAGATCGGTTACAACAGAGCCGCTCGGATTGTGGAATCGATGGAAGCGCAAGGTCTCGTTGCCAAGGCCGATGGATCGAAACCTCGGGCTTGGATTGGGCATATGAGTTGAAAAGTTTTAGGTTGGGTTATCCCTTTGACTTTCGTTTAAG
>JAZKGL010000302.1:0-6869 GCA_040385935.1 Bdellovibrionota bacterium | reverse complement strand
GCCAGCGAGGCAACAGGCGTCGACAAACCTCAGGCCATCCTTATCGCTGCAACGCTAACCGGCGCTATCAAAATCGGACTCGGCAGCGATGTCGCGGGTTACTTTACGAATGATGATGAACTCACCAACGTGATCAACCGCCAGTCGCAGGCTCACGGCGATCTTATGTGGCACATGCCGCTGTTTGATGGCTACCGCCCACGTCTGGATACAGCTTTCGCCGATATCAATCACTGCGCTGTTGGAAGTTATGGGGGAGCGGTGACGGCTGCCCTGTTCCTGGCTGAATTCGCCAAAGGTTTTCCATTCTCTCACATGGATATCTTTGCCTGGACCGATAGTGAGCGTGGTGCATTGCGGGAACCCGGCGGCAGCGGTCAGGCCGTTCAGTGCTTAACGGGTGTTCTATCCTCTTACCGCCGTTAAAAATCTGAGCAAGGAATCACGCGAGTGGAATCAATTGGTTTGGAAGTTTTAATTATCCTAAGCTTGATTTTACTCAATGGATTTCTTGCGATGTCAGAGATGGCCATCGTCTCGTCCAATCGTATTCGCCTTCAGGCTATGGCCAACTCTGGCAAAACCGGGGCGCGCATTGCGATCTATTTGATGGAATCGCCATCCAAACTTCTGGCTGCGATTCAAGTCGGAATCACGATGGTGGGCGTTCTCATCGGTGCTCTAGGTGGGTCGTCCTTATCGGACAAAGTTGGAGTGATGATCACCGAACCTATCGGTGTCAATCTTTTAGCTGATTATTCAGATGCCATTGGCCTGTCGGTTGTCGTTATCGTATCGACCTATCTCTCGCTAATCCTCGGCGAACTTGTTCCCAAACGTATGGCGCTAGCACATCCCGAGAAGACCGCCGCGCGCGTGGCGCCCGCGGTTCGTTTGCTTTCATTCGTTTCGACACCAGGCGTAAAATTCTTGGCGTTCAGTACCGAACTCGTACTCAAACTTTTCCGACTGCAAAATGTGAGTAGCCCGCAAGTGACCGAAGAAGAGGTCAAGCTGATGGTCGAACAAGGCACCGAGGCGGGAGTCTTTGATGCAGGCGAAGAAACGATTATTAAACGCAGTCTAAAACTCGGGTCGCTCAATGTTGCCGACGTGATGACTCCGCGGACTAAGGTCGTAAGTTTCGATATTCATCACTACGATCCGGAAATCGTTTTGGCGAAAATGCGTTCGACGAGGCACACCTATTTTCCCGTGTATAACGAACGGCTCGATAATATCGTCGGCCTGCTTTCAGCCAAACTCATGCTCTACGGAATGAAGTCGGGAACGTCTTGGGACATGCGTGATTACATGATCGCGCCTTTGCTTATTCCCGAATCCGTCTCGGTCGTCGGTGCCCTCGAAAGCTTCAAAGAGAAGAGCGCGCACGTGGCGATCGTCATTGACGAATACGGGGGCATGGCCGGCATACTCACGATCATCGACATGATGCAGGCGATCGTTGGATCGCTTCCGCACGAAGCGGATCAAAGCTCAATTCGATTTGTCCAGCGTGAGGATGGAAGTTTACTAGTAGACGGCATGACCTCAATCCATGAATTCGAAGAAGTCTTCGCTGTGGACTTTGAACCGATGACAGAAGGTGAAGACATACAGACGATAGCAGGCCTCCTTATGCATCAAATGGGAAGAATTCCACGGGAAGGTGATGTCCTTCAGCTCGAAGATCTGCGCATCGAAGTCGTCGATATGGATGGCCGTCGTGTGGATAAAATACTAGTCCAAAGCCTCGCGACAAGTTAAAGTTGAGGTTTCCGCTTAACTTCTAATTTGCGAGCTTTATATGAGATCGTTAGCCTTAATAAGCCTTTTCACAATTGCTCTATCGGCCTGTCGTCCGGTGCATGACTCGCCAAGACCCTACGAAGTCTACCCACAAAACGCCGCGTATTTTCAAGGACTCGTAAATCCTTTGCAAACAAACGGTAAAGAACCGGTGATTTTGCATGAAGATAACTATCCCATAACGCTGAAATTGTACGATGACGGGCGTTTTCAATACACGTTGAAGAAGCTTGGCGATGGTTGGGGTACTTGGAAATACAGCGCTGCCGATGGTTATTTAGATCTTTATGCGGAACGCACTTTGTTTGTCATGCAGATGCAAATTCGAAGCGCTGATTTGTCCAATCCTGATGCAATAGCCTTGGAGTTCTCTGATCGATTTGGCCCTAAGTATTTGAAGTTGCTGAAAGATTCCTCGGCGCACTAATAATTCCTTGATTCCCAGCTCTTATTGAAGTTGCTAGGCCGCTGCGCGACCTAGCTCTTTGCTTATGGACGAACTTCGGTAGTGCCGGCTCCTTCTGCGGTATCCCGAGCGGCTTCATCCCCCTTGTTCGGCAAGCAATCAGGCCGTGTATTGCCCTTGGTCGTTTGATTCTCGCCAATGCAGTCGAGGAGGCGAGGACTGCTTGGCGATGGGGCGGTTTTAACCGGTCCCTCACCAGGAATCGTAGAGCCGCCTGTCATGCAACCTGTGAGCGCTAACGCAAGGCTGAGCGACTGAAACGTGATCTTTATCATTTTGGTTACCCTAATGGTTTTGATTATGTTTTTAAAAACGCCTATTTCAATCGATTGATTATTTGCATTTGAATGTCAAAGTGTATTCGTAGTCTTGGCCTAAGGCAGAGTCCGCGATTCCGCCTCCAAGCCCTACTCCCACACCGGCTTTAGACTCGTTCTTCCCACCAAATATGGCTGCTGCCGCTCCGACTCCGGTCGCGACCTTTGAGCCTGTCTTAGCTGCGTTGTAGGTCGACTCGTCCATGTTGCCAACATAGTTGGACGTTTCTTTCACCTTGTAGGGAAAGTTCTTATAAACATCGTCACAGTAACTCTTAGCCTGTGACCAAGCCTCCCGAAACCCTTCGCCCTTGCGTTCGGTTCGGAAAATGACGGAATTGATTCCGGTATCATCAGGGCGAACATCAGGGTAGTGCGCGCAGCCGAAGGAAATCGAGGCAAAAGCGAAGATAGCGAGTCGTGGAAAACGCATAATTTTAACTCCGTGTATTTCATTTGAGGTCAATAATACCATGTGTAGCCGAGTTCAAAGTGAGAGGCGTCGAGTATCTTTCGAATCGATTGGTTTTTGAATTTGTTGGTTGTTGAGTCCTCCAAAATATCTTTAGCGCTCGGGTCGATGAGCGAGCTTCTTTCCCAAGTCCCTTGAAGATAAGCGCCTGCGGTTGTTGGTGACATAAATCCTAAGCCAAGGCGTTTTACGAAAACATTGTAGGATTGTTCGTCGTGATAAAAGGAGAGATTTTGGTGCGAGAAAAGTCCGCTTCCGTAAATGTAGAGCGGAAAGTGTTGTGAGAGATGACCACGAAAATAGATGCCTGCTTCACTGCGAGTGAGGTAGATATTGCGATCTTCCTGGTACGCGACTCGACCAATAAGTCCTACATCTGCGCGTGAACTGAAAGGATAAATGAACGCGTACCCGATAGAGACTAAAAATAAGGAGGCTACGACAACGATGGCTACTTCTTGCCAACTGTCGACGTGACTAAAGAGCGAGCCGTAATTATATGTGGTGGTACTCGGATTAGTCGCGAGACGTTTAGCAGTGCCTTCTCCAACCGTCATCGGATTGTCAGCCGAGGACTCGTGAGCGCTTACATCGTAGCCCTTACCCCATAGGTTTAGTCCCCAAAATCCACTGATGCTTGGCCCGATTGCGCAATGCTCTAGCTGGTCATTGGTCGTTTGAAAGCAGCTTTGAAGTCGGCCGATGCCAGCTCCAGTTTCAAAGGCTGAGGCTTCGCGGGCTGTGAATCCGGTGATTATAAGAAGGGTTAGGAAGGTTTTGGCCATGCTCAGTGTCCCGGGTTTTCGTTTTGAGATAGTCAAATCGTACCATCTGTTAGGAAACCTGTGGGCTGAAAATGTTGCAAGCGGGTGCTGCAATTAAGAAAAAAGTGTCGATCAGGGCACAATAACAACGATAAAATGTGTTAAGGGCATGTGAACCACATGGAAAGATCGGCAAATCCCGTACTTATTCACCTCTTTTTATTACTCACGATTATCTTCGGCTTGTCATTTTATTTTGATCCAGATCCAATGCTGATTTTTTTCTATGGGTTAACTATATTCGTCTGTTTTTTCATCGACAAGAAAGCGTTAACCTTCACTGGAAACATCAGAGATTATAGTAAAATCCTGGTATTGTTTTGCGTTTCGACTCCTTTGATTCTTCTCGGATTCACAGCACTAAATGCAGAAAGCTCAAACATCGAGTTTGAGCTTTGATTTAACATCATCCGTATTCAAGCGAGAAGGCTTCTCAACCCTTAGAGAGCATCAAGAACTGTTTGAGCCAAAAGTTCACGACCTTTAACCGAAGGATGCTGGTTACAACCCCCTTCAGGCAACGCAATCAAAAGACCTGCCGCACAGGCATCACCATTAAAATCTTTAGTCGCCGCTTTAAAAGCGTTATAACCAGAAACAACTTTAAACTTATGAAAATGCGAAAGCGCGTAAAGCTCAGTCTGAATCAATCCAAGCGCAAGCTTTTGAATCGGATCTTTATAATCCCGAGCATAGTTAGTCACAAAAACGATCGGGCCTTGGTAACCCGTAGACTTGAGGCTCTTAACGATAGTCGCAATATTCTTGCCGAGCGTCACGGCTAGTTTAGGAATACTCGTGGCCTTGCAAAGCGCCGGCCTAGACGTCAAATCACACGCTGCCTCAACAACCAGAAGATCATTCCCGCCAAGACTCAGCGTAACGAGTTTCGTATCTTTATTCGCCTTGAGAAACTCAACCGCAAACTGCAGCTGACTGCTTACGTAGGGAACCTTCACCCACTGATCCATAGGATCAATTCCACTATGACAGCCGTTATCCGGAGCTGTTCGATCGATCATCGACGAAGTTGAAGTTCCCGGGCACGAAGCATTCACAAGATTGTACTGAAAATGATTAGCGACAGAGTCGGGATACCCGACAAAAGCACCGCTATCCACCGTCTCGCGACTCAGCTCAACCAGCGGCGTAAGACCGAAGGAAATCGAATCACCCAGTGCAAGATAATTGGGGCCTTGCAACGCTTTTACCGATGAAACATCAGAGTCGTTACCACAAGCCGAAAGAGTTAGAACGAGGGGCAATGACGCGAGGAGTTTACGCATTTTTAATTTCCAAAATGAGTGATGACAGGCCGAAATTAACACCTTTGAATGAGAACTCCAATTCTAATTTTTTCTCACCGAACACGGTCGGTTTTCGATCAGAAACGTCACCAGCTCCGTGGCATGTTGCGATACGGTATAGAGCAAGCGATCAGGCACAAACAGCACATTTCCCTGCTTAACGGCATCCATCTTTTGCCAAGCGGCACTTGCACGAAGTTTCTTCAAAAACTCCTCTTTGTTCGGCGCATCAGCCGCTGATGCGATGATAACATCCGGCTTTTGTTGAACCAATATCTCCTGACTTATCTGAGTCCAGCCTTTCCAATCGATATCCCGCAAGATATTATGATAACCCGCAATCTCGCCCACGTCGTCGATAATGGTATCCTTCCCAGGCAAAAAATCGCTCGCGACATACTGAAGGAAACTCGGCTTTCTCGCGCAAGGCGCTTGCTTTTTTAAAGCCTCACTCACCTTCGTTTCCATCCCACTGACCATGGCGTTCGATTCTTTGGTCTTGCCGATAAGAGTTCCAACTTCGCGAATGTTTTCCTTAATATCACGAAAGCTCCCAAAGGACTTTTGCACATGAACCTTCACCTTCGCTGCCTTCAGCTGCTCAGAAATCGAGGCCGCCGTATAACTCGCAATAAAAACCAGATCGGGCTTCAGCAACAGAAGGTTCTCGATATTACCGCCGACCCGGCCCTTGATCCCTTTTGGAACCGAAGAAATGAAACTATAGCGAGGGTCTTCGGCAAAGTGCGAAACCGCTACGATTCGGCTTTCTTCACCCTTCAATAGATCTAAGAGTATCTCATCGGTACCGACGGTCCCGGATGCTATCCGGTCCGGTGCGCAGATGGCCAGCGAGGAGAAACTCAGACCGAACAAAAAGATCACTAAACTTTTGAGCATATATGCAATCCCGGCATCGTGTTAAGGCCTTCGCCCATTCAGCCATAAGAGAGAAGAAAGCGCCAGATATAGCGCCCCAACCCTTACTCTTTGACGTGGCTTCCTGGTGGAAAATTTTGAATTCTACGCGGTTTTTATGCTACCATGCTCACCTCAAACCCTTACGGGGCTAATGCCAAGGATAGTTCGTATGAAAGTTGCTGAGATCCGCTCCCGTTTTCTCAAGTATTTCGAGAGACAGGGACACACAGTTTTGGAAAGCTCTTCACTCGTTCCACAAAACGATCCTACCCTCTTGTTCGTCAACGCGGGTATGAACCAATTCAAAGACGTTTTCCTCGGCAAGGAAAACCGGTCTTATACACGAGCCACCACCTCACAAAAAGTTGTGCGTGCGGGTGGTAAACATAACGACCTCGAAAACGTCGGTTACACCGCACGTCACCATACCTTTTTCGAAATGCTCGGAAACTTCTCCTTTGGCGATTACTTCAAAAAGGATGCGATTCGTTACGCCTGGGATTTTATCACCAACGAATTGAAGCTACCGGTCGACAAGATTTACGTCACTGTCTACAAAGATGATGATGAAGCGGCGCTGATCTGGGAGAAAGAGATCGGAGTCGATCCCAAACGCATCTATCGTTTCGGCGAGAAGGATAACTTCTGGTCGATGGGTGATACAGGCCCCTGCGGTCCTTGTACAGAACTCTTCGTCGATCGCGGCGCAAAGTATGGCTGCGGAAAATCCGATTGTGCCGTGGGTTGCGACTG
>JAZKGL010000301.1:0-6840 GCA_040385935.1 Bdellovibrionota bacterium | reverse complement strand
GCAATCAAGAATGCGTCAAATCCTTGATGAGCCTGAGCAAACTTTGCCTATCCACAGGCTTCGAAAGGTAATCATTGAATCCGGCTTCTAAACAACGATCCTTTTCCTCTTTCATCGCATGAGCGGTCAAAGCCATGATGGGCTTTTCATAGCCCTTCTTTCGCAGTTGGACTAAAGCTTCATATCCGTCCATAACCGGCATTTGAATATCCATCAATATTACATCAAAGGTGCCGCTCAACGCTTTCTCAACAGCGATAGCGCCGTTCTCAGCGACATCAAACTGAGCGCCGGCGAGCTTAAGGAAGCGAGCGACGATCGCGCGGTTATCGGGCGAATCATCAACGATCAGGACTCGGACTTCGGGAGAGAGCTGAAGATAATCGCTTCGCGCCGTGAGTTTGGCCTTTTGTGACTTCGCCGCGATAGGCGGACCTATCTTGATGCTAATCGTAAAAGTACTGCCCGCGCCGACCGCACTCTCTTCGATTTTCAAATCACCACCGAGCACACGTGCGAGCTTTTGCGAGAGGGTAAGGCCTAAACCGGTTCCACCAAACCTGCGGGTCACCGAACTATCGGCTTGGATGAACGGCTCAAATATTCGGGCCTTTTGGTCTTCGTTCAAACCAATTCCGGTGTCTCTCACGCGCGTCAACAGCATCCTGCTATCATTGTCGCCTTCGATATCAATTGTGATCTTGATCGAACCTTGGTCGGTAAACTTGATAGCATTGCCGATGACGTTGATTAAAATCTGACGAAAGCGCGTAGGGTCCGAAGTAATCAAACCAGGATCGGCGCACACCCACTTTTCTTCGAAGCGTAGTCCTTTATCCCGCGCGAGCATTCCCATACTCGAAAATACTTCGGAGAGCTGGTTGCGAAGGTTGAAGACCGAGATATCGGCTTCGAGACGATCGGCTTCGACCTTAGAGAGATCAAGAATTTCATCGATAAGCGTTCCGAGCTGCCGCGAGTTGGTCACGATACGATCGACATAACTCTCGACTTCGACCTGCCCGTGAATCTGTTCCTTGAGCAAATCCGTAAAACCGATGATCACACCGAGCGGCGTTCGGATCTCGTGACTCATGTTGGCAAGAAAACGACTCTTGATTTGATTGGCGCTTTCCGCGTTGTGTTTAGCCGTTTCGAGCTGCTGAGTGAGCATTTTCACATCGTGGATATCGGTGTTAGTCCCAAACCAACGTGTCGCGCTATCCACACTTTCAGGAATTTGAAACGCGCGCCCCAAATGCCAGCGGAACTGACCGTCCCGACCTTTTAAACGATACTCGATCTCGTAGGGAATCGAGTTCTTTACGCTATTTGTCCACGTATCAATCGTCCGCTGCAAATCGTCAGGATGAAGCACCGGGCCCCAGCCCCAGTTTTTCGTCTGCTCATACGTGTAGCCTGTGAATTCTTCCCAGCGCGAGTTGAAGTAATTGATATTACCTTCCCCATCGGCAGTAAAGACAATCTGCGGCATAGCGTCAGCGAGTAGGCGAAACCTTTTCTCACTCTCAATGACGGACAAGCGCGCGCGAACCTGATCGGTGACATCATTCGCATGCACGAAGAGCCCGTAAGCATTGCCTTCTGGATCATTCACACGTTGATAGGCGATATCAAGGAAACACTGCTGCTCAAGAAACTTTGAATCTTCCGGCAGAGTAAATGCCGCTTCCTTTTCAAAGTAAGGCTGACCCGACGTGAAGACGCTTTGCATCATCCGCGCATGGGGCGTTTCCGCTCGCTCTTTAAAAGGACCAAAGTAGGGTTGGCCCACCTTAAGACGAGGACCAAGTAAATCTTGAAAGCGAATATTTGCCTTCTCGACGATCAAATCGGAGCCCTTAAACAGCGCCATGGCCGATGGTGCATCCGCAAATAGAGCCTCAAATTTACTGTTCTCAAGCTGATACAGATCCAGCGCTTCTTTGCGCGCCTGCTCCGCCATCACTTCTTGGGTGATGTTGGTCCAAGTTCCGTAGTATTTGACGAGCTGACCTTGCATATTGAAGTAAGGGTTGCCCTCAGAACGCACCCAGATCAATTCCTTTTTCACGACGATGCGGAAGGTGACGTTCACCTTATCCTGCCGTTGGCGAGCTTCGGACCAGACTTCTTGAACATGCGCGCGATCGTCGTGATGAATGAATTCTGTCCATCCCCAGCCCAAAACACTTTCTTTTCGGCTGGCAAGGAAATGAACAAAACTCTCGCTGCAGTAATCGGCCGATCCATCGGCATCGGTTCGCCAAATGAATTGCGGTATCGTTTCTACGATAGTTCTTAAGCCTTCTCCACTTTCCTTGAGCAGATCGACTTCAGCTTTTTGCTCTTCGATATCAGTGCAGATTCCAAACCACTGTATAATCTCACCACTGGAATCCCGTGTCGCCACACCGCTAGCAAGAAACCAACGATAGGTATCATCAGCGCGACGAAGCCGGAACTCGGCATGCAGATCCGTTGCGGATTCGGCCAATGAACCCCAGGTTTTGCGCATCTCGTCCACATCGTCTGGATGAACGAAGTCAAACCACTTTTTATAATAGGACTCGACCTGAGTCGCGCCTGTGTACTCGAACCAACGCGAATTCAAATAAAAGATATCGCCGTTTTCCGAAGCCATCCACGTAATCGAGGGCACAAGGTTTGCAAGGGTTTGAAAACGCCCCTCGCTGCGCCTGAGTTCACTGATATCGATAAAGGTGACGACCAAGCCATCAAAATGACCTTCGTGCGTCCGATAAGGAATAATACGTCTGAGGAAAATCTGTCCGTCCGGCATCAAAATCTCAGCTTCGCCGAGATTAGAGTTTGCAAGATTCGGTCGCAGAGGAAAGGGCGGCATCGACATTGCGCGAGAGGTGAAATCAGCGATGTTCCTTCCAATGTCGGCAGCGATGATAGGATAAAATCGCGCGATAGCCGGCGTGAAACTCTTGATGCGATTTTGCTCGTCGAGAAATAAGGTTGCGATATTGGTGCCGGCAAGCAGGTTTTCCAAATCGTTGTTCGACTGCAAAAGAGCATCGTTGGCAGCTTGAACGTCTTCTTTCGAAGTTTCCAATTCTTCATTAGCTGACTGCAGCTCTTCATTCATCGACAAGAGTTCTTCGTTGGAGGACTTCAGCTCTTCGTTAGAGGCTTCCAGATCCTGAACGGTCTTATCCAAATCCTCACGCATGAGTGTCAGCTCGCGTTCGAGCTGCTCAACCGCGGCCACGGAATTCAAACCGGCTTGGCCTGCGCCTTGCGCGATGTCGTTCTTTGCAAACTGTCCGAGGTATTGAAACACGAGCATGAAGAGCTGAAGGTGTTCGCCGAGCTGAGGCATCGGTTGAGCGGTGACGCCGATGCGCTGCAATCCGCCTTCAAATTCCATGAGGGAATGTTCGTTCGTATATTTGCGTTTTTGTTTCTTAGCCGACGAGAGTACCGATCGAAGCGCTGTGCGCAGCGCTGGATTCACGAGCTTGAGTACGTTGTTATGAAAAAGACCTTCGGACGGTTCGAGGTAGCGATGAACGCCCGAGGATACGGCAACGATTTGCCCTTCCTCGTTGACGATCGCGTAACGCGGGGAGAATTCGTCTAAAATAATGCGTTGACCGATCAGGTTAAGATCGACTTCCGACGGCGCAAGAGGCTCAAGAGGTCTCTGCTGTTGATTGGCTCCCGGCGTGGGGAAAGTCATCGCTGAGCGAATCGCGGTCGTGCGTCTTTGAGCGATGCGATAACGGGCACTGACGGTCCGAAAGAGTTCTTGGTGTCCAGTCAACGACTCGCTCGTTCCTAAGAAGAGGTAGCCTTGAGGCCTCAGCGCATAGTGAAATACAGGGATGAGCTTTTGCTGAAGATGCGGCCCAAGGTAGATGAGCACGTTTCGGCAAGTCAGAAGATCGATTTGTGAGAAGGGTGGATCGTTGATGATGTTATGAGAACTGAAGAGACACATATCTCTGAGTTCTTTCGTCACCACATAACGGCCCGCCTTACGAACGAAAAAGCGTTTGAGGCGTTCGGCCGAAACATCGTCGGCAATAGCCGCAGAATAGGACCCGCGACGCGCAGAGTTTAACGCGACTTCATCAATATCGGTGGCGATGATTTGCACATCGGGCGGATGTTTCAATTCCGAAATGATTTCCCGCACGATGATGGCAAGTGTATAGGCTTCTTCACCCGTCGAGCAGCCTGCGATCCAGATTCGAAACTTTTGATGAACGGCGTGCTTGGCGAGAGATTTTTCCAAGACCAGGGTACGAAGTTCATCAAAGGCCAAGGGATCACGAAAGAAAGCCGTGACGTTAATCAAGAGTTCTTTAAACAGGGCATCGCCTTCATCGGCCTGCGTCTGAAGACGTTCGACATAATCGCCCACTTCAGCGATTTGAAGTATCTGCATGCGCCTTTGAATCCGGCGAACGAGAGTGTTGGTCTTATAGTGTTTAAAATCATGTCCGGTTGAGCGGTAAAGAAAATCGCAGATGCTGACGAGAGCTGCGGTGATCTCATCTCGAAGCTTAGAAATGTGCGTTTTATCGAGCAGCCGCATCAAATATTTTTCGTAGTTTGCGATTTCCTCGGCCATGTTATCGATCGCGAGTATATGATCGACAGTCGCAAAACGAATCGCTGATTCAGGCATACTGGGGTGTTCGGCGGTCTGAGGATCTTGAGCTACGGTCATGCCACCGGCATCACCGATCGCACGCAGCCCCTCAGTTCCGTCAGAACCATCTCCGGACAAGATAATACCGATACATTTTTGTCTCGCATCCTCGGCGACCGAACTCATAAAGTGATCGACCGTCGAACGTCTTTGATCGAGACCCTCGGTCGGTTGAACGCTGAAGATCGCGTTTTCGATCGCGACGAGTGTGTGAGGCGGGGCAAAATAAATAAGGCCGGCCTGCGCTACCATCCCATCTTCGATAAGAGTAATGGGCAGGAGGCAGTGTCTCTTGAGAACGTCTATCGCGAGAGGACCCCCACCCGGTTCCAGGTGCTGAACGATGACGAAGGCCATCCGTTTGGAGTCGATTTTCGAAAAGAATTCGTTCAGCGCACTGACGCCGCCTGCGGAGACGCCGATGGCAACGATACAACTGATCGGAAGAGAAGCCATCGATGTCGATTGTGTCATTAAAACGCATTCCTCGGCGCTGAACAAAACTCGTTACACTCTAAGCGGTTCCAAAAACCTTGCAAGACAATTGTCGCAGAAGGTCTCATTGAGAAATGGAACGACATGATGTTACGATGATTTTTCAAATCTGAAATATTAAGGAGCTTCTGATGGCCAAGGCACCCGCATCGAAAAAGGCTAAGGGCGATAAAAAAGAGTATCGTTTGATCAAAAAGAAGTCGGGCAAGTACGCGGTTATGAAAAAAGGCAAGCTTGTGAATGGGGCTGACAAAGTCGCCATTCTCGAGGGTGAAGGATTGATCAAGAAATTGAAGCCGAAAGCGGCGAAGGCTGCGGAGTGAGTTTAGTTTAGGCGGAGTGTTGAGGAGAGAAAATCAAGGGAAGCTCCCCTCTAAGGGTTCCTGAAATGGGAGCTTCTTTGATTGCGATCTGCTTAGTGCAGATATTTGGGAGCCGATTTTACTACGCGAAGTTTAAGCGGAGTGCTTTCGCGTGTGCTGCCCAAAGTTTCGTTAGACGAGGAGAACTCGATTTCTTGGAGCTGTAGTTGAGCTTCAGGGAAACCGTAGTGGCGACTTGCTTCCATCTCCCAGATCAGTTGACCCGAGTAGCCCTGGATGCACCGAAAGACTTTGCCCGAGTCTTCCACGTAAACCGTCGCTCCTTCTTCCAGTACACAGTCTGAAAGGTAAGCTACGGAGGAAATGGTCAGTTTATGAGACATAAAGACCTCCTTTTTGCACAATTGTCTTTACTATTAGCTTATCGGCTATTCACGCCCAAGATAGTAAGCAATAATGTACAACCGTAGTAATGACGTAGTCAGTTTTAGAGCTACGATCGTCAGCAAATGCCCTGCCGCCGCGAAATTCAAAAGCGGTGGCAGGCACTTACCTTGACCAGATGGCCAATCTGATTTTTCCGATCACTCTACAAAATAATTGGTTATGGTAAGTTGAATATTTTTGAATTCGCGCTTGGATGAGAGCGCTAAATCTCCCGAATTACACGTCAAAATCGAATTCGAAATACAAAGGCATGATATGACTGGCGAATTGAGCGGGACCGGCTTAGGCCCCGCTAGCGAGCATTTAACAAGGGGAGAAGAGCAAAATTAGCGCTTAGGAATGTCTTTGGTCGTCTCTTCGTTTTTCATAGGAGACTGAGCTGTCGGAGGACAGCTAGTTCCAGGTTTTGTGTCTTTACAGTTCGCCTGCTGCACGGTCGCATCCGACTTGGGCTCGGTTCCAGGCGCGTTATCAACAGAGGTTGGCGTTTTGCCCGCCTCACCTTCTGCTCTAGGGTTGATATTGGAATCACCGACAACGGCAGCACCCTGCGAAGTATTGATGGTGGAATCAGTACCGGAGCGCGCCGAATTTGGATTCGTCGTCACAGGTTCCTGTCCTGAGTTGTCAGGCGAAGCAACTGTGCCCGTTTGATTAGATACATCATGGCGAGCATCTGTCTGTGTCGAGTTCACATCAGGCTGCTGGGATTTTTGTTTGGTACACGCAAACGTCGTCAATGTTGCGATCACGATAAGCTGAGCAGTACGTTTCATAATCTTGGGCCTCTGTGGATGAACATGAGCGATCCTATTCATCCGAGAGTTAAGCAAAAGATGTGCTAGGCGAGAGTGTTTTCAAGACACTGATTTCACAGATTTTTCG
>JAZKGL010000300.1:0-6535 GCA_040385935.1 Bdellovibrionota bacterium | reverse complement strand
AAGGGGGGCAGGCGGAGCCTCTCCTCTTATGCCGCCGGAGGCACCAGCGAAGCGCCATCCCGAGGGAATTCAAAATCACCCAATAAAGCCAGACAAAGACAAAGAAAAAGAAAAAGAAAAACCTAACGCACCGGCCAAAGCACCCGCCGATTCAAAGCCTCCTGAAGAAAAGTCCGAGCATCCCCCAAAACCAAAGCCTCCTCCCGCTCCAAAACCAACCGATCCAACATCACTCCATCACGAAAAACATCCAAAAAATTCTTCTCTTCCTGAGAACAAGCCAATCGCCACTGAGGAGCCTCATTCGCCGCAAAGCGATAAACCATAAAATAAGGTGAATCCTTATGATAAATTTCTTCATGTGATCTAAGATTATTGACTTCAAATTGGACGTTTGGACTCAATTTATAAACGGCCTTCGGTAATGCCCACAATATTTCATGAGCATTTAAACACTCTTCCCAAGTTTCATCTGGCCTTAGTGTGATTACGTCGCCGTCTTCTTCCACATCTTCGCTTTTTTCCTCAACCTCGTCTTCCAGATGATCGGGAACAAGAGTGTCCATGGCCTCGTCGAAGAGCCTGGATTCTATTATTGTGTGACTATTTGCGATGTCCCAAAGATTGGTTCTGTTTTCGACTATTAATGCTGCGCAGGCGCGCATGAGTTCTTTCTCTCTTCCTCTCCACGTGCCCCATAGGATGTCCAGTGCTTCGTCGGTCCAACCGGTTTGCGTGGAGACCGAATCTATGGAGTGCGATAACTCATCGAAAGCCCTTATGTAGGCATCGACATCAAAGCCTATCGTCCTTAGAGCCCACTGGGCTAACACCAATTCTATCTGACTCCCAAGTGTTTGAACCTGGACCCAGAAGTTCTCACCCGTTTGACCATGATCGGACAAGCAAAAGAATGTGGAACACACCGAATTGCGAAACGCATGGACATCGCAAAATCCATTTGTCGGATTTAACATCGGACATAAGACTTTCTCACTGCGACCGAAATCTTTGTTTTTCTGATCGTCTAGAAAATCTATCCACTGGCCCGGTGTCGAATACATGCCCTCCGGCGTTAACATTCCTAGATCTAACAACCTGTCGATAGCCGCATCGCCAGCCGGTGTCTCAGACCCTAGACCTAAAAGGAAATTGGCTATTCTGGGATGATATGTGCAGCAGCGATAATCACTGCGGAAATCTCCATAACAAGACTTTGGACAATTCATGCACGTCGCTTGACGCTCTTTGGGAAAGGTTAGCGTGAACAGTTCCTTCGGCATCATTTCGGCCCATATACCGGGGAACTGATTCGGACCGATCTTTACCGGACGAAGGAGCGGATCATTCGGCAAAAGCAGTGAGGAAAGTTTGTCCATGGGACACCTCTATCTAAGGCATGAAGGAAGAAGGATACATAGTGGATATCCGCTGAATTCGCAAGGTTCGAGGCGACACTTGCACAGCCCAAGACATCGTCAATGGCCTTTATTTGCTTTCTGGCGAAAACCCTTATAACTCTTTCATACCAAGGCCCACAGGGAAATCTCATGAAACTTTTCATAGCCCCGGGATGGGCGCTACCCCGAAAGTAAACCATAAGATTTTTTCAGTCAGCCCTCATTCGCTGCTGGAAAAATCGGGATAACACGGGAATTGTTATGAAAAATCTGATGACCATCGTTTTCTTTGGCTTTTTGGGTGCCTCCGCAGTCTACCTTTCCATTCACCCGTCTGAGCCAACCCTCACCGCACTTAGCCCCAGTCAGCCTATTTCTGAAGCAGCGACTCCCCCTGTTCCTTTGACTTCGCTTCCTTTGGGGTCAATTAGGCAGATCACTCCACCGGAAACTCAGACCACGCTTTTGAGCGACACCGAACTCGAAAATGACCTCCTTGCGAGCCTCAATCAGACCAAGGACGTGACGCGAGAGGCCAAAATTCAATCGGTGAATTGCGAAGAACTTCGCTGTCAGGTTCTTGTCGAACCTTTGAGCGACAAGGATATTTCACAAAATGTCTTTTTCGCCCACCTTGAGGCGAATCCAGAATTTGGCCGCAGCCTACGTATTTCTCCCAATACCGATAAGGAAAATAAGAAGCTCCTGACCTTTATCTATTCGCAGGAAACTCAAGTCTCGACAACTCACTGATCCCAAGCCGAAAGGACTTTAGAAGATGTCTTATGGACAGTTTGGAAAAAGAGATTTATAAGGGTGAGTGCCCTCAGTCTTAATGACTATATTTCTTTCCCTTCTGACATAACGATTAAGAATGCCTTCAAAAAACAAAAATAATAGCTCCGCTCCCAGAAAACCAAAACTGTCACCCGAGGAACGGGCTGCGAAACGCGCCCAGACGATGGAACGCGCGCGCCTCGAAGCCGCTCGTCTCGAGGCCAAACGTCTCCTCGAGGATAAATCCTTTATCGATCTTTATAACCAATACGTGGAAAAGGGCGCCCCACCCTCCATCCACTTTCATAAGCTCTCGCCCTGGCTGGCCGAGGATCTACGTTTGGTCGCGTTTTATGGCGCGCACTATACGTCTCTTCCGCTTTTTCCTGCCGGTGTGCGCAAAGCGTTCAACGACATGCACGAACGCTTCTTTATGAAGATCAATAGCCTCTATGAACTCCTCTCGATCGGTCGCCCCATCGAAGCCGCTGGCGATCGCAAGATGATCGTCGACACAGCGTTTGCCGAGTTCTGGAAGAGCTACCCGCATCTGCGCAAAGCGCAGCATCGCGTCGTCAGCTCCGTGAATCTTGTCAATCGTTTGAAGGCCGAGATCGCCGAGGAAAAGAATTCGAAGTCTTATCTCGACACGCAGGAGCATCACCTCGCGCAAGCTCTCAAGGGTTTGTCAGGCGAACTCGCGGCCATCACACGGATGACCAAGAATACCGAAACGCTTTTGACCTCGACGCTTCGCGGATTCTTTATCTCGAGGGATCGCCGATTCTCGTCTTATGAAAGCGTGTTTGAAGAAGCGCATCACATGGGCCGCGAACATGTTGCGGTCTTAGGTCCAACCAATTCCGGCAAAACGCACGAAGCGATGGAAGCACTCAAAGCCGCTAAGAGCGGGATCTACCTTGCTCCCCTTCGACTCTTAGCCCTTGAGAACTTCGAGCGCCTCCAGAGCGCAGGCTTAAAAGCGCGACTGGAAACCGGCGAAGAAAGCCTTGGCGCTTCACGCGACACGGCGACTCACTACTCCATGACGGTTGAGAAATGCCCTTACGATAAAGATTTCGATGTGGCGGTTATCGACGAGGTCCAGATGCTCTCGGACCCCGATCGCGGCGCCGGCTGGACGGCGGCCATACTCGGGATACGCGCGCGCAAGATCTACCTTTTAGGATCGGCCGCATCGGTTGAAGTCCTCAAACGTCTGACGAGCCTGACGCAAGAAAAGATCACCTTTGTTTTCAAAGAGCGTCTTTCTCCTCTCAAAATCGAAACCAAAGCGCTTAACTCCGTGCGGGATTTGCAGCGTGGCGATGCGTTGATCACGTTTAGTCGTGATGGCGTTTTGCGTACCAAACAACTCCTTCGCACGAGCGGTCTGAAAGCATCGGTTATTTATGGTGGCCTCTCGCCAGAAGTTCGCCGTGCGGAAACCGAGAAATTCCGTTTAGGCGAGACCGATGTGGTTATCGCCACGGATGCAATCGGCATGGGGTTGAACCTACCGATTCGCCGAATTATTTTTCTTGAAACGCAAAAATACAACGGCGAGGAAGTCGTCGATCTCTCGCATTCGCAGTTCCTACAAATCGCTGGACGTGCAGGTCGATATGCCTTGTCGAACGGGGTAGTGACGGGCGAGACGGGACTAGCCGCTGTCATTGGCCAAGGCGATCTTCCCTATTTGCAACGTGCGCTTTCTAAAGATATGGACTCGCTACCTCTCTCAAGTTTGGTCGCAGAACCTTTGATGCTTCACATCAACGTTTTGAGTGAAGAGCTGAAGACCGATGATCTGGTGGATATTCTTGATGCGTTTACCTATCGCTCGAGCGATGACAGTATCCGCCGCTACATCTCGCCTTCTCTCTCCGAAGCCGCCGCTTGTCTTGAGGATTATCTTTTAGAACTTCGCGAAGAGGATGCTCTCGAATATCCGATGACTCTTCATCAGAAATTCTTTCTGTCGCGCCTTCCCTTGCGTCTGAATGAAGATTCTCACTACGAATTCTTCCGCTCCCTTATTCGCTCCTTTGCGATCCGGGGTACGCACCTAAGACCCGAAGAAGCGTTTCAGCACTTGGATCACGTCGAACGCGTCGATCTCAAGGCCTGCGAACTCGAGCGTGGACTCGTGACGGCCTATCTTCATCTGTCACTGACGGAAGAGGAGCGGGCTCACACTATTTCACATCGACTTGAACTGGATAACCGCTCCGAGGCTCTGCTAAGCCAAGGCAAAGGCGCCAAGGAATCTGACAAAATTGCATGGCCAACAATTTGTGAACGATGTCACAGAAGTATGGGTAAGCCGGCGAATTTCAAATTGTGCCGACCCTGCTTTGCCGAAACTCGAAGAAAAGATCGTTCCCAAAACGACTGAAGCGCTTGACCAGCTTATTGTCCTCCTGTAACAAAAATGCATCGAAGACTGCGATATGGGATTAACTCCTGTCTGTCTCAGTCTTCTTTCTTTTTAGGGGTGACTCATGATTTCATATTTAGGCGTGACTATCGACGAACTCGTGACGTCCTTTGAAGATTCTTTGGTATATTCCGATGATCGTATCGGCCGTATTTACGAAGGTCCTTATAAAGAACTCTATGTTCCGGATGTAAAGGATATCCCTCCATTTCCTATGCATGGAACCTCTGAGCAAATTCAGTTTTGGAAGGACACCAAAGACGATTATTGGCCCGAAGACCGAGAAGTGGCGGAAGACGTTTTTGTCGATGATGAAGGACGTATCCATTCGCTCTCAGAAGCCTTGGGATTTGCTGCCGAATCGCTCGTTGGATTTCTAACCGATTATATCGTCACCGACGAAATCGACGATGAGTGGATGAATCTAAGCATTGCTCGTGGAGCGTTGCTCGGTGTGCGCGTGGCCTTGCCCGCTTTCACAGGCATCACCGATATCACTTCCGTCTATAAGATCCGTATCGATCGCGATCTGAAGACAGGTAAGCCGACAAACATCAGAGTGGAAGCGCTTGACCACAACATTCCTCACCTTGACTATATAAAGAGCGAGCCCACGCACTACGAGGGTATCTTCAGCGATGAAACCAAGTTTGAAGAGTACTTGACCGTCGCGTCTATTCCATTGGACGAACATCCTGTCCTTAGAGAAATACTCACCGACGTTTCGTTCCGATTGGGTGACGAGCGTTGCGGAATCGTTCTCGACATTCGTAAGTTCCGAGGTGAGATTTTGCGTCTCGCGGCTCGTCATCGCATGCATGTCGTTCCTAACGAAACGTCGCACTAGACGTCTGCCCAACCAACCGCCCGAGGTCACCCACATGAAAACGAGAACCTGGATCGCACTTTCCATCCTCTTTTTTATCGTGGCCTCCTCGGCCATCTATCTACTCAATGCAGCAAATCAAGCCAAACGCCTAGCGGCTTCACCGGCCGAACGCGGTTGGCTGCTCATTGAGGACAACGGCTGCATGGCCTGTCATCAAGCGGATAACAACTTTCGTGCACCGACTCTTCTTGGTCTGTATGGATCAGAGGTGACATTGCAGGACGGATCTAAGGTCACAGCCGACGCTGCCTACATTCGCGAGTCGATCTTGGAGCCTCGGGCTAAAGTCTCGGCAGGCTATCAGGCAACCATGCCGAGCTTTAAGGGACTCTTGACAGATGAGGAGATCGCAGAGATCACTGAAGCTTTAAAAAAGCCTTAATGTTTATCACGACGCTTCGCGGGCATCCTCTCCGATACACGTCAAATACATATCCAGATCAGTGTCGATCTGGGGCATCAGTCCGCAAGAGCATGGCTTCAATTGAATCTTGGTCTCGCCCGAGAAATCGATATCTTTGGTTTGTATGAGTTCAAACTTTTCTTCGCAATTCTCGCAGTACACCGGCACAAAGAAACTTTTGATTTGACAGCCGAGCTGCATTGCTGGCGCCATATTGAAAGCATCCATGACGTGAACATTGACTTCGAACAGTTCGACCTTTTTCGCGTTAAAAGGAAAGGTTCGTAGCCAGTTCTTTACGCCTACCGAATTTATATATTGCACACCTTTTAAATTGATGCGGATCATACGATCACCCGCATCGATCGCGTGCGGCCAGACGAACTCAGCGTTGATATCGCCCGAGATTGAGTAGCTCACGGAATCTTTGTCTTCACAAACGACTATACGCGGAATAACGTTGTCCACCATGAATTGGCCTCGCCAATAACGAAAATAGATAATTTGAAATCTGTTTAGATTATAGGCTTTTTGCGCGTGAAAAGAAAGAGCGGCGAGCTTTCGAATGAAGGCTCGCCGCTCGAATTTACCCGAAGTTTATTTCCGGCCAGTGAACTTCTTCACGC
>JAZKGL010000299.1:18979-21759 GCA_040385935.1 Bdellovibrionota bacterium | reverse complement strand
TTGTTTGCGTCTCGCAATGGACAGCCTGCAGCGTGCAAAATCAATTTCCGCACGTTAAAGATAAGATACTAGTGATTCCAAACGGTAAGCCGGCGGCACGTTTCGAACAGAAAATATTAAGTCCTGATAAAGTGAGACTTCTCACGATCAGTCGCGGCGAAACGTATAAACGTCTTTCGCTCATCCCCGAGATGAAAAAACGTTTACCGAAAAATTTTGAATGGCATGTTCTTACCGATGGGCGAGGGCGCACGCAAATGTCGTCTGACCCAAACATATTCTTTCATCAAAGCCTTACGGATCAAGCGGTTGAAGAACTTTGGCAACACACCGATATTCATGTCCACCCTAGTCTTTGGGAAGGCTACTGTCTGCCTGCCGTGAGTGCATTGAGTTTTGGTGTTCCCACGCTCTACACAGGTGGAAGTGGAGTGGACGAAGTCACAGCCGATGCGGGTATCAGGCTCACTGCAACGAGTGATGTCGATGATTGGGCGGATGCAATCCTGGCAGTCGCAGCTGACCCTCAAAATTACCTACACCTTGCGAAAGAGCAGTGGCAAAGGCTTACGGCCTGGCCCCAAGTAGCCGGGCAACTGAAGACTCTTTATGATACGATGAGCAAATGACTGACCTTCTGAGGGGGCACCCGTGAAAGCTAAAGGAAAAGCCAAACAGATTCTCGTTGTCGGTTCTGCAGGCTTCATCGGCAAAGCTCTGATGCGAAAACTTTCCAAAGACGGCCGCTCCGCCTACAGCCTTTATCACACGCATCTACCCGAGCCGCTTACTCATATTACGCCTATATTTGCGGATCTTTTGAAACCTGAACAACTTGAGACTATGGTTCGTCAATCGGATGAAGTGATTTATCTCGCCTGGTCGAATCCTCTGCGCAGTCTTAAAGCGCAAGCGGCACCGAATAACGATTCGCCTAATATTTTAATGCTTAGAAACCTTGTGCACGCGATGGAGCAGCAGGGGAGTCGGCGGATAATTTTTGTGAGTTCACTCGGAGCCTCGCGTTTTGCCGAGTCGCACTACCTTAAAGAAAAGTACATGGCGGAGAGCGTCATCATCAATTCGAATATCCCCGAAAAGATTTTGCTCCGCTCGCCGATCCTCTACAGTGATCTCAACGCAAAAGACAAATTTGTCCAATCCATTGAATCACTTATGACTATGCCCTGGGTCTATCCTATCCCAAAGTTAACGGATAAGATCACCCCGATGCACGTCAACGATTTGGTTGAGACTCTTATCAAATTGATCGAAGTGCCTTTGCCCACACCCGTACAGCTAATCGAACTCATCGGCAAAGAATCGCTCGCCCTCGATGAGATATTTAAAAGCGTTTCACAAGGCATCGGTAAGAGTCATCATGTGGCCCTTAAAGGTTTTATTGGTGATGCCCTCACTCCACTTTTCGAAAAGCTTCATGGCCGCAAACGCTTTGAGGGACCGTCTCTTCGCGATATGCTGACAGTTGCCACTGCAAAACGTGATGCCGATGGCGACAGTCCTATCAACGAAAAGCTTCCAAGCGTAGCTCACAGCTTTGATCAAGCCATGGGCCGATCAAAGAACAACACGCCTGAATTAAACTAAACCATTTGCGCAAGACGATAAAAAAGCAGTCTCCCTAGAAAGGAAGACTGCTTTTTAAACGAAGTTACACACAGCTCTTAGGAGAGCGAGAGGTCTTTATTCGATTTGCGCAAAAACGATGGAATATCGAGATCATCGTCTTCGTTTTGAGCCGGTGATTTGCTCAGCTGTTCGGCGATTTTAAGCGCTTCATCGATCTTTCTGTCCATCTCATCATTTGCCGGTTCGCTTTCGCCTGCACGCGCACCCTGCACCTGGGTTTGAGGCTGAGGCTCACGCACATGCTGAGGCGCGATCGCAGCGAGATCTTCATCATCGAGATTAACCGGAGCCGAACTTGCGCCTATACGTTGTGCAGGCGATCCATGCTGACCAACCTGAGGTTCGCCATAAGGATTTCTTTGCTCGTACTGAGACTGAGGGGCCGGCTGAGCCTGATAATGAGGCGCCTGCTGCTGCTGAGGTTGTTCACGCCCCGGAAGGCCGCCCATCGTCATCTTTGCTAGATTTTCCTCGTAGCTGCGCTCGGGTGATTCGCGGAAGCTACGGCTATCGTTTTGATGAGGACGCGGCGTAAAGTGCTGCGGCTGCTGCACGTGATGCTGCGGAGCCTGATAAGGAGGAGCTTTTTGCGGCGTCATAGGACGTTTGCTCAGGTTCTGACGCGAGAGCGAGGACGTAGTATTAGCTTGACGACTGTCGCGATCAAGGTGTGGGAACCCAGTCGCGATAACGGTTACACGGATTTGATCGCCAACCGATTCATCGATTACGGTACCAAAGATGATATGCGCGTCTTCATGCGCAGCTTCTTGAATCAGTGAGCAGGCTTCATTGACCTCACGAATACCAAGCGATTCGTTGGCTGTGATATTGATCAAAATGCCCGTCGCACCTTCGATTGATACATCTTCGAGAAGAGGAGAAGAAATGGCTCGTTGAGCGGCATCCTTAGCACGGTTTGCACCTTCTCCAATACCAATACCCATAAGGGCTTGGCCCATGCTCGACATAACCGTTTTCACATCAGCGAAGTCAACGTTGAGGTTACCCGGCACGTTGATGATATCGGAGATGCCTTTAACCGCATTCACCAAAACATTATCGGCCATGCGAAACGCATCGATCATACTGAGTTCGGGCGAACTCACTTCGAGGAGGCGTTGGTTAGG
>JAZKGL010000299.1:0-18879 GCA_040385935.1 Bdellovibrionota bacterium | reverse complement strand
GCATGACGATCTTCGAGCATAGCATCGCGACCGATATCCGGGTCTGCTCCGGCACCGAGGCCGCGAGTCAGTTCTTTACCAATTTGAATCTTACGTTCTGCGAGAGAAAAGCGCAGGGATTGAACGTCGGTGTTCGCAGTGATGAACTCCACGCCTTCAATGCCCGTACGAATCATCGTATTGACAGCATTGCCACCGCCGCCGCCGATACCGATAACTTTGATTTTTGCACCAGGAGGAACAAGGTTTTCTGAATCGGACATAGCTTTTGCTCCTTCACAACGAATCACATGAGAGTGCGCACGGATTCATAAGAGCCTAACCCTGGGGGTGAGGCTCTCTAGCTCTGCGTGAACACGAGGATAAGTTGCTGAAAATAACGATAGGACTACTTTTAGTATAAGAACGAAGAAGGAGCGCTGTCAAATTTTTGACCGAAGGGATTTAGGAAAGTTCGCGAATCCAATTCACAAAATGATCGATGTACCGACGGGGGAGTGAACCCTGGTTCTGGCGCTGGGTGTAATACCGTCCAAGCTCCAGATTCAAAAGGCCCAAGGCCGTGGCGTGACGCGAATTCACGTTTTCTTCAAGGGGCTGAACCGCCGTCAGATGAGGGGTGCGGGTCGTCACCTTAACTTTGAAGCGATCCGCCATAAACTGATCGATTTCCTGGACTTGTGCGCCGCCGCCGGTCAGTAGAATTCCGCCGCCCAAAAGCCCACGGTAATCCTTCAGCTCGTTCGCAAGATGCGCCCCAAGTTCATGTATACGTGAACCTAAAATAACGAAAACCCGCTTCGCCATAGGATCAAGTGGTGTTGAGGAATCTCTTTGGTGCTTAAGATAAGTAAGACCAAAATGATGTTTGACTTGCTCAGCTTCGGCAAAACTTAAATTGAGCCCCACCGCGATATCTTTGGTCATCATCGAGCCGGCGATGTTTATCGTAAAAGCGTTTACAGGCTTACCATTTTGGAAAATGATGCCGTCGGTCGTCCCGCCGCCGATGTCGGCTATGGCGATTCCAAGCTGCTTGGCCTCATCATCGACTGAGACCGAAGCCGAAGCAAAAGGCTCCGAGTAGAGACGAGTCACTTCCAGGCCGTTGGCGTTACAGAT
The DNA here is from genome assembly GCA_040385935.1 of Bdellovibrionota bacterium. Lineage (GTDB taxonomy): Bacteria > Bdellovibrionota_B > Oligoflexia > Oligoflexales > Oligoflexaceae > Oligoflexus. Next base: position 17,757 of record JAZKGL010000299.1, on the reverse strand, counting down.
ACGAATCATATCTTTCAGATAGTCTTTGTCGGAATCGATGACGAAGAAGCGGCCCGTGAGCTGAGAGCCGGTGAAACCCAGCGGATTATCGATTTCCTCACGGTGATCGATCTTATATCCAACCGGAACACAGTGAAGAATTTCCCGGAAAGGATTCTCTTCCTTGGTCTCCACTTCTTCGATCATGCGCTGCACATGCCGAAGGCTACAGTTTTGCCGGTTGAGCGGCAGCGAGTGGCTCGCCATGTAACCGCGAAGGTGCGAGCCGGCCACGCCGACGACAACCTTGTCGATGTTAACATTTAATTGTTTTTCGGCCTTATCGATGAGTTCACCGAGACAACGCTCTGCGCGTGAAATGTCTGCAACCATACCGCGGTGCATGCCATCGGCGGGAATATCGATAACCTCGAGCTTAGGCTTATCGCCTTGCCAGAGGAGGGCTGCTAAACAAAACTTTGTTGTCCCAAGGTCTAGGGCAAAAAGGTTTTTGGGGTGCACGTCTTTTACGTCCTTTGAGTCTTAAAGAGTCGTTTCTTTGACGAACGCCTTACCCTTGTAGTCAAGTTCTATGCTCGCCGATGTGAGGCCGCGGTCCTTCAGGCTTTCGATGATCTTTGCAAGTTTAATATACTTGTCGTTGAACGGTCGAAACCCGAGCGTGATGCGGTAGGCGGGCTCTAGCATCTCGGCTGAGAGTCCACGGAATTCGTCGTAAGTGAGGGATCGATACTGGATATTGTATCGCGAGGCCTCGTGAATTGCGAGTAGGGCCTCGTCGACGATTCTCTGATTGGCGGCACTTAGAACAAGCGTTTCGTTTTCACTTTTGGTGAAAGGCGCATTCTTATAAAGGCCCCGAAGGACAGGCAGGCCAGAGGTTTCACCGCCCGCCATGCTGCCGAAAATTATACCGTCATCGGTTACAAATCTGAGCTTGTCGAGTTCGGCGACAAGTTTTGGCGTGAAAGTTTCAGTTGCAATTGCGATACGGTCGGGTGCTGTTTGAATAAGCTGTATCGAGCGCAGACCAAGCGTGCGATAAAGCCCGCGGGAAAAGCGATCGAGTTCTTCAGGATTTACGCTCCCTAATTCTCGGTATTTTTGCAGGATGGATGTCTGCTCAGCTTCCGTGAGGCCGCGTAGGGCCTGCAGGGTAGGGCGTTCCTCAAAACTAAACAGCGCGGTGCTCGAAAGATAGGAGGTGGTGCGATAGCCGATAAAACCAAGAGCCGAAAGAGCGAGAGCGCCCAGGAGAATTTTTTTGTAGGAAGGGATCGCGATAGGCCAACGCTTTTTGGGCTTTTGACTAGATAGGAGTGTCTTTCGTTTCCGACTCTGTCCCATGAAGAAAGTCCTTCCACTCTTCGCTAAGACGCCAGACATCGCCTGCGCCTATCGTAATGAGAACAGTCGGAAGGCTGCGTAGACCGAGTCGCTCTTTCAGGATTTCTTTAGCATAGGCGTGAGCTTTGACTTTACTCTTCAGCTCAATATCGGATGCCAAGCGCAGGGGTGAAAAATCCTGAGTTGACGTCTCGCCCGCTGCGTAAACAGGAAGAACAAAAACCTCGTCAGCCGCTCCGAATGATTGCATGAACTCATTATACATAGTTTCCAAACGCGAGTACCTATGAGGTTGAAAGATCACCAGGATTCTTTCATTTGGAAAAGCGCTGCGGGCGCCCTCTATGCAGGAGCGAATCTTTCCGGGATTGTGCGCGTAGTCGTCATAAATTTTCGTGACGCCGTGTTCGGCCATCAAGGAAAAGCGTCGGCCAACGCCCGGATAATGACTTAAGGCTAGGGCGGCATCGAAAAGATTAAGTTTTAAAGCGTGCGCGACCGAGAGGCAGCAAAGTACGTTTTGAAAATTGTGTTTGCCGACGAGTCCGGCTTCGCCTTTCACTAGCGTTTTATCGACCACGGCTTCGTAGCTAAAACTTCGGCCCTGGCTGACCATCTTCGTGCCGCGAACCTCAGAGCCAATACGGGTTCCAAAGGCGAGCTTAAGAGGCCCAAAACCATCCATGATCTCGCGCACGATCGCATTATCCCAGCCGACGATCGCTGTTCCATCTTCGTGGGTCTTTTGCGCAAATTCTAAAAAGGCGGTTTTTAAACCCTCGATGTCACCGTAGTGATCGAGATGATCAAGATCGATATTGGTGATGATGCTAAGAAAAGGTTCATACTTGAGAAACGATCCATCGGATTCATCACACTCGGCAACAAAGTATTCGCCCTGACCGGCAAACGAAGACTGCTCAAGGCCTACAAGCTCACCGCCGATGGCGGCCGAGGGATCAAGCGCCAAAGCGTGAAGCATATAGGCGAGCATCGCGGTCGTCGAAGTCTTGCCATGCGTGCCGCTCACGCAAATCGGCTTTTTACCGGCCATCAGTTCTTTCAAAAGATCAGAGCGGTGAAGAATGGTGTACCCGTTCTCACGTGCGGCTTTGAACTCAGGATTATCGGCTTTGACCGCGGATGAAATCACAACATCGCAAGGCAGCGGCGGAAGGTTACTCGCTGCATGACCGATCGTCACCCCGATCTTACGCGACAAAAGCCGCTCGACATTCATCGAGCGGCTTTGATCAGAGCCTGTCACGTCATAGCCGGTTTCAAATGCAATCTCGGCCAGGGGCCGCATGCCGGTCCCACCAATGCCGATGAGATGAAGTCTACGCGGGCTGCGGACTTGGGGCTGGGCTTGGATTTTGGTCCTGGGTGGCTTTACCATGGCTGCTTGATTCCGGGCTAGTCGCGAGTTTGGCGAGGATGCCGATCATCAGCAAAAAGCTTAAGAGTGAGCTTGAGCCAAAGCTTACGAAAGGGAGCGGCATGCCTTTGGTTGGGAGTAGTCCCATTGCGACTCCCATATTTACGATAGCCTGAATCGAAATTAAAGCGCTTAGTCCAAGAGCTAAAAATTTCTTGTAGGGGTCGGTCTGTAAGCTTGTGATTTTCATACCTAACCAAGCGATGTAGGCAAAGCACGCGACGACTAAAAAGACACCGATCAATCCGGCCTCTTCACCGATCACCGACAAAATAAAGTCGGTATGTGCTTCGGGGAGAAAAAAGAGCTTTTGCCTCGATTCGCCAAAGCCCGCCCCGAGTAGGCCTCCGTTATGAAATCCAAGATAACTCTGCACGATCTGAAAGCCACCGGTTTGAATCGTGTCCCAAGGATTCAAAAAGCTCGTTATCCGTTTCAGACGATAGGGCGCGTGAATGATAGCGGCCACGGCTCCTGTGAGACCGAGAGCGCCCGCTGTGAGTATGTAACGGATAGGAAGGCCTGCGACAAAGAGCATGACAAATCCCATCGATGCGTAAACCACGGTCGATCCAAAGTCGGGCTGCATCATTAGAAGGGAGGCGATCAGTCCAAGGAGTATCACGTTCGGCAATATCGCTTTGGGGTCTTTATCGATGCGCGAACTCGATCGGCTTAGACTCTTAGCTAAGAAAAGGATCCAGGCGAGCTTTCCCACCTCGGCTGGTTGAAAGGTAAAAAACCCTAGTTTTACCCAGCGAGATGCCCCGTTAGCTTTGTGCTGAAGGCCCGGGATAAGTGTCACTGTGAGGAGGAGGATCGTTATGACGATAAAGGGCAGAGTGATCTTTTCGAAGAAACGAAACGGAATATATTGGATGGCGATGATCGCAAGAAATCCGAGAAGGCCAAACATCGCCTGCTTTCGCACAAAGAAAAGCGAATCTTTGAATTTGATTTCGGCCGGAATAGACGATGAGGTGTAGATCACGAGAAGGCCAAGACCCACCAGCATGAGCACAGTGAAAATCAATGCATTGCGGTAAAAGCGGCCACGGGCAATGGGTCCCACGCGACTCTCCTTTTGAAGGCTCATGATGAGGAGTGTTCCGATTTTTAGGGGCTCAGAACAAGATACATCACTTCAGCCAATTTTGGGATCGAGAAGAGGCGCCATAATCGCATTAAAGGCCTGACCCCTGTCTTCAAAGTTTGCGAATTCATCAAAGCTTGCATTCGCCGGAGAGAAAACGAGCGGCGCTTTGTTGGTTGTCAGAAGTTCAGGAAGTGCGGCCAGGGCGGCTTTGAGTGTGGGATAGGTTTTCGGACGAAGATCTTTGAGATCGCGGTTAATCTCGGGTGCAGCGGCCCCAAAGCTTATAAGTTCTGAGATTTTCAAAGCGTGTTTGAGAAGCGGCGCATAACTTTCGCCTTTGGGAGCGCCCCCAAGCAGGAGCACGCAAGGATTTTGCACGCTCTGTAGAGCAATTTCCGTGGATTCCACGTTGGTCGATTTGGAATCGTTATAAACCGGCTCGCCGCGAATCGTTCCGATCTTCTCAAAGCGATAAGGCAGCCAGGTAAAATCCACGAGGCTTGAGAGCACATCCACATTCGGTCTAAGAAAATGCGCGGCGATCATAGCCGCTGTCACATTAAGCTGGTTATGAAGTTCAAGCGTTCCAGGAAGCTCGATCGTTCGCGAAAACAGCTCCGAGGTAACGGTTTGCTCGCGCGATTCGATACGCACAAAATAATCGCGACCAAAACTGATCGGCGGCTCATCATCCATAAGAATCTGAACGATAGGAACCGTTGGAATGGGCGCCTTAAAGGTCTCGGCGAATTCCAGTATTTTGCGCGGAAGCACGATCAGACCGGTGGTCGCCATGATCAGCTTCCACTTGGCCATAAAATAAGCCTCCATCGTCCCATGCCGCTCCATATGATCGGGCGCAAAAGACATGAAAAGACTTACGCGGTTTGCGATGGGGGCCGAATAATCGAGTTGATAGGACGACAGCTCGAGGACAAGCGCCTCAGGCGTGCGTTCAGTCAGGATGAGACTGGGAGCAACGCCGATATTTCCTGAGGCTTCGGCTTTTATGCCAGCCGATTGCAGAAAATGGGCCAGAAGGAGCGTCGTTGTGGACTTGCCGTTGGTCCCCGTCACGCCTAGGACGAGACCCTCGTAGGCACGAAGGGCGATATCGATTTCACTTAGTATGGGAATATTTTGCGCACGGGCCGCAGCTAACAAAGGAATTTTCGGAGAAAGGCCAGGGCTAACAACCAAAGTGTCAACGCCGCTCAAAAGCTCAGGACCTTGCGGACCGATCACAGTCTTTGCGCCGCTTGCGCGAATTTCGGCCAGGACATCAGGAAACTTTTCTTCGATATCGGAAACCGTAACTTTATGCCCTTCACGTTGAAGGAGTTTGGTAGCGCCGAGAGCAGAGCGACCCGCTCCTACGATCAAATAATGCTGCATAAAGTCCTTAAGACACTCAGCGAAGCTTAAGACTCATAAGTCCAATAATCGCGAGTATGACAGAGATAATCCAGAACCGAACAATCACTCGCGGCTCGGGCCAGCCCTTGAGTTCGAAGTGATGATGTATCGGCGCCATGCGGAAAACGCGTTTCCCCGTGAGTTTGAACGAGGCCACCTGAGTGATCACCGACAAGGCTTCCACGACGAAGATACCACCAACGATGACGAGGAGTATCTCATTTTTCGTAAACACGGCGACCGCGCCCAGAGCGCCCCCCAGAGGCAGTGATCCAACATCACCCATGAACACTTGCGCAGGGAATGTGTTGTACCACAAAAAGCCCATACCGGCGCCGATGAGAGCCGCGCAGAAGATCGCGAGTTCGCCCGTATCACGCAGGTAGTGCAGCTGAAGATAATCAGCGAACTTCACGTTCCCCGCTACATAAGCCATTACTAAAAAGCAGGCCGACGTTGTCATGACTGGGCCTATAGCTAGACCGTCGAGTCCATCGGTGAGGTTCACAGCGTTGCTTGCGCCGACGATGACAAAGACAGTGAAGGGGACATAGAACCAGCCGAGATCGATAATCCACTCTTTAAAGAAGGGAAAATGAAGCTCAGAGTTGCGGTAGATCCTATAGTGAATCGTACAGATGATCGCAGCGATGATGAACTGCCAGAGGAGCTTTTTCTTGGACGACAAACCCTTGGTGTTCTTTTTGGAAACCTTTAAGTAGTCATCCATAAAACCGATCAGACCATATCCCAAGGTCAACGCGCAAATCAGCCAGACGTGAGGGTTGAACCAATCCATCCAAAGCAGAGCGGGAACGATAGCCGAGACTAAAATAAGGCCGCCACCCATAGTCGGAGTTCCAGCCTTGGAGAAGTGCGATTGAGGGCCGTCGTTACGAACCTGTTGGCCGATCTGCCGGCTTTTCAGCTTTTTGATAAACCAGGGCGAACACATCAAACCGATCGCCAGAGCGGTGAGGAGCGCCGCCATGGATCGAAAGGTGATGTAGCGCACGACGTTGAGAAAGCTCAGCTGGTCTGCAATCTGATGGACGATGTTGTAGATCAATGGGAGCCCTGCCTTATGCTTGCCAAGAGCTGGTCAACGATTTTAGATAATTTTAAACTATTTGAGGCTTTTACGTAAAGGAGGTCTCCGCGTTTCGAAAGCTCATCGAGCTTAGGGAGAACGTCTTCCACGCGCGAAAAATGATGAATCTTAGCCTTAGAAAATCCAGCGGCAAGAGCCGCATTCGAAAGGTGAAGACTGCTTTCGCCGACAGTGATCAGCTCATCCGGCTTTAAAATTTCTGCACAGTAAGTCCCGATATCGCGATGGGCCGCCTCGGTCTGATCGCCGAGTTCGCGCATGTCGCCAAGGACTATCACCTTCTTTTTATCGGGAAACGCCTTGCGAACTGTCTCTAAACCCGCCCGCATGCTCTGAGGGTTTGCATTGTAAGCATCATCGATGAGGGTAAATCCACCAAGGCGATGAACCTGAAAGCGGCCCTTGATTCCGTTATAAGCCTTTAGACCTTCGAAACAGTCTTCCGGCGCAAGGCCAAGACTTAAAGCGATCGAGAGGACGGAAGCGACATTGAGCCCGTAGACTTCATGAAAGTAGGGCAAAACAAGCTTTTTCTCAGCGCCCTTGATCTTAAGGGAAAGAGAAAGGCGCCCTTCAGAATCACAGCTGTCATCGATCACCTGCACGTCGGCAAAGGGCGAGCGCCCAAAACTAAACGATTTTTTGTGAACCTTGACCATCGCCTCATGTATGCGCACGTCATCGCGAAAGTACACTGTAGAAGGGGCTACAGCGATTTCCATTTTGGCTTCCAGAATCTTCTCCGGGCTTCCAAATTCACCCACATGCGCTGTGCCCACGTTGATCAAGACGCCGACATCCTGCTTAACAATATCGCTTAAAAAGGCGATATCGCCCTTATGCCGAGCACCCATTTCAATGACAGCGTAGCGATGATCGGAGGTTAATTTGAGAAGGGTCAAAGGAACGCCAAGCTCATTATTTAAACTGCCAACGGTCTTAAGGGTAGGGGCGAGCGAGGCCAAAGTCTCGGCACAAAGCTCTTTGACACTGGTTTTGCCGCTTGATCCGGTGATGCCTATTACCTGACAAGTCTTATGCTGCGCTCGCCACCAACGGGCAAGATCTTGCACCGCTTTATAAGTGTCCTCGACAGCGATGCCTTTTTTTCGCGATGCTTCCGATAGATCTTTGGCGTGGGAACGAGCGTAGAGAAAACCGGCGGCACCGGCACTCAGAGCGGATTCTATAAAAGCGTGGCCGTCATGATTTTCGCCAACGATAGGGACGAACCATTGGCCCGCCTTCACTTTGCGGCTGTCGGTCTCGATCAAACCAGGAAAGGTCTCAGGATTTTTGAAACTGCGGTGATCGTCGCCTGCATCCCATCCGCTTTGACTCATAAATGACGCAAATGAATGCACGGCTATTATCCTCCAGAGTCTCGCGTGAGATTATTGCTGCGTTTGGGACCTCGTTTTTGCATCAGCCGGGGTTCCCTTGGCAATGATATCTTTCGCTACAACTTTATCAGGAGCGACGTTCAGATATCGAAGAGTTTCTTCAGCAATCTCACGGAACACAGGCGCAGCCCATAGTCCGCCGTATCCCGTCTTAGCCCCGGGCTCATCGACCACTACATAGATGACAAGGTGGGGATCACTCACCGGAGCGAAGCCAATAAAGCCGGCAATGCGTAGGTTCGCCGAATAGGAGTGCGTGGTGATGTCGAACTTTTGCGAAGTCCCCGTCTTACCGCCGCTCGTATATTCGGTGAGCTTGGCTTGCGAACCTGTGCCTTCATCCACCGTCTTTTGTAGGACCTGACGGATTTTAAAGGCGGCTTCAGGGGAATAGACCCGGCGAAGAATTTCGGAGGAGCGTGCCTCGAGCATGCCGCCTTCGGCCGATTCAATATGATCGATCATATAAGGCTTCATAAGAGTTCCACCATTGGCGATGGCGCCATAGGCCTGAACCATTTCCAAGGCGGTCACCGCAATCCCTTGGCCAAAGGCGAGGTTGGCAAAACGGGAAGGCGCCCATTTATTAAAGTGAGTGAGGCGGCCACGGCTTTGACCTGAGATGCCGAGGAGCTGCTCGCTTCGGGTAAATCCAAGGTCGAGGTAGGTGTTATACAAACCCTCGGCGCCCAGGCGGCGAACGATGTTAAAGGTTCCGATATTGGAGGAGTGAGTGATGACATCTTCGGTCGTCATCGTCGGAGCGCCGTGATCATCATGGATCCGTATGCTGCCTTCGCGGTAGAAACCGTTGTAGGTGTTGTGCACGTCGTCCATTTTCACTAGTCCGGCATCCATCGCTTTGCCTATTAATAAAGGCTTAACAACAGAACCGGGCTCAAAGGTATCGGCTAGACCAAAGTTTCTTTGACTTTCATCTTGCGTCGCACCGAAGCGTTTGCCGTTCGAGTGATTCGCCAAAGCTAAAATACGGCCTGTATGCGGATCGGAGACAATCGCGAAACCGCTCTTGGCCTGGGCGTTCACCAAACCTTTTTCCAGTGCGGTCTGGGCGATATCTTGAATCGCGCTGTCGATCGTCAAGACGATATTTTTGCCGGTTTTTTCAGGCGAGGCGAGGATCGAGTCCGAATAAATAGGCTTGCCGCGCGCATCGCGGTGACGAAAGGTTGTAAGGTTATCCCCTTTCAAAATCTTCTCAAACGCCAACTCAAGCCCACTCAATCCATTGTTGTCGATCCCGACACTGCCTAGGATCGGCGCCATCTCAAGGCCGCTTGGATAATAGCGCGAAGGCTCGGAGATTTCCCAGAGACCATCGATTTTCATTTCGTTGAGAAGATCAGCCTGCGGACGTTCGATCTTGCGCGCGAGCCACGCAAAATAGCTTTTCTTGTCGGCAATCGCCTTCACCTTAGGCGCTGGCATCTCAAGGATCTTAGCCAGCTTTTTAATCTGCTCACGGGTCGGATCAAAAACGCGGGGATTGATATAAAAGGAGGGACGACGAATCGAGATCGCCAGAGGTTCCCCCCTGCGATCATAAATATTTCCGCGATAAGGCGCGAGATCGATCTTAGTCTGGTATTGGCGACGCGCGAGGTTCTCTAAAATGTCAGCACTGGGAGAAACAACCTGTATCGTGATAGCCCGTATCGCAACGATGAAGAAAATGACGAAGAAAATAGCACTGAGGAAGATACTACGTTGACTTCGAAACGACTCGACCGCCTGGTTTGGACGCGTCCATTGGCGCCAGACCTGCTTTAGGGATTGGATGTTCAATGAACCGCCCAGCCTTCACTGTTAGAGTGGTCCCCCTTGCCTTGATTAACGGTTTGCAACAGATTCTGCTTCGTCGAAATCTTTGCAAGTTCCATCTTTAAAGTACTTTGGGTTTCCAAGAGTTCCGATTCCATCTGCTTGAACTGACCAATGCGATAGCCAATCAGAGTAGTCTGAATGCGAAAGTAGGCTTTCAAGCTTGCGACTACAAACAGTGTAGCAAGAATTGCGAGCGGAGCTTGATACCAAAGTTTCTTCAAGACGGTTTTCATCGCGTTAGACTCCACGTTTTTCTATGACTCTGAGTTTGGCACTTCGGCTTCTTGGGTTCTCGCTTTGCTCGATGTCGCCAGGAATAACCGGAAAAGGTTTGATTATTGTAAACGCCTTCATTTTATCGACTTCAACAGCTGTGAGGGGCAGGCGCTTATCGATATGTTTGAGATGACCCTCTGCGAGCTGCCGAAATGCGTTTTTCACCAAGCGGTCTTCGAGCGAGTGAAAACTGATGATGGCGCAGCGGCCGTTCTCTTTGAGTGAGGGTCCCACACTTTTGAGTAAAGCTTCGAGTTCTCTGAGCTCACCATTGACTTCGATGCGAAGCGCCTGGAAGACTCGTGTGGCCGGATGCTTTCGGCTTCTCTCTTTATAATGAACAGATGAGGCGACGAGGTCCGAAAGATCGAGGGTTCGGGTCAAAGGTTCTTTGGCTCTCTGCCTTTCGATCGCCTGCGCGATGCGCCGCGCTTGAGGGTCTTCGCCGTAGTCGCGAAACAGTTTTGTCAAATCGGGAACCGACCACCCGTTCACAATATCGGCCGCTGTCTCACCTTGCGATTGATCCATGCGCATATCGAGGGGGCCGTCTTTGGCAAAGGAGAATCCGCGTTCGGCAGCGTCGAGCTGAGGGGAGGACACACCGATGTCGGCGCAAAGTCCTTGGATGCGACCGAGGAGACCTCGCTCGCTGAGGGCTTCCGAAATTCGAGAGAAAGGCTCGGCAATAAGTTCCAGGCGGCCGTCTTTGATCTCTTGGGCAAAACGTTTTTGCAAAACATCCTGCGCCCAGGGGTCACGATCAACCGCGATGACTTTTCCTGTCTCACCCACTCGATCCAAAAGCCCTGCTGTATGACCACCACCGCCAGCTGTGCAGTCCACTGCATAATCGCCAGGGGTTAGGCCTAGGCTGTCGAGCAGTTCGTCACGAAGGACGGTGATATGTTCAAATGAAACGGATGACGTCATAGTGCTGTCTCCCTTTTACGTGGGAGGCTTGTCATAATGCAGCCGATTGGAATCAGCAACACGAGAGTGAAAAGTCTTTGTATCTCTAGCTTATCCGGCTCTTTGTCTGCCGGTCAATGACTCCTCCTCAAAGCCTCAAAGAATTGATGACAAGGTAATTTCTGCCTTCTCGTCACGTATTCAGCGTCTCCTCACAGTCCTCACACCTATACAGACAAATGTGAATAAGGCTGAGAAGGTCAATACTTTCTAGCGTGTAGAAGGAAATTGCTGCTCGTTGCGAGCTTTGGGAATTCGGAATTAAATGATTAAAGGATCGAATTCTTTCTTCCGAGGAAGAAGCAGGGATAAGACCCTAAGTTTTTTTAAACACATGGACGTTGGAGAACGTCACTACGGAGAAGGTCTCATGAAGAGAAGTTTGGTCAAGTTAATTAGTCTCTCGTATTTAATGATTGCCACGAACTTTATGGCAATCTCATGCTCGAGCTCTGAAGAAGGAGCCGAGGGTGAAGAAGTTGTTGCTGAAGAAGGCGATGAAGCAGCGGATGCCGAAGACGGCAATGTTGCGAATGGCGAAGAGGGTGCTGAAAACGCCAACGCAAACGTGGCAAACAACGAAGAAGGCGCAGAAGGTGCTAACAACTTCGGCAACGAAGGCAACCAAGCGGCCACCAATGAATTCGGTAATGGTGCTGAAGGCACAGGCGCTGGCGACAACCTCGCAGCAGCTGAAGGCAATGCAGCCACAGGTGATGAAGCTGTCAATCAAATCATCGAAGAAATGAACAACACCGGCGCTCCAGCTGACGCTGCTGTCCCGGGTGCTGAAGGCACAGAAAACCTCGCTGCTAACACAGCTCCTGTTGAAGGCAATGCCGCCGCCGTTCCAGCTGATGGCGCTGCTCCAGCTGCTGCTCCTTCGGCACCGGCTGCTCCTGGTCTTCCAGAACTCGGTTCGAAAATGGTTTACATCGTTCAAAAGGGTGACACGCTCGCTAAAGTTGCTCAACGCGTCTACGGCGACATGAACAAGTGGACAGAAATCGCGGACTTCACTGGCATCGCGAATCCTAACCTTGTTTACCCAGGCGACATCGTCTACTACCAACTCACCGAAACCACACAAGCTTTCGCAAGTACTTATGAATCAGTCGTTCGTTCTGAAGTTGAAGTTTCTCAAGGTGATACTCTTGCTACGATCTCGAACAAAGTATTCGGTAACTCGACTCTCTGGAAATTGATCTGGCGTCAAAACGATAAAATCTCGAACCCAGACAAACTCACAGCCGGCACCAAGCTCTACTACATCGACTCAGCTAAGCTCGCATCCTTTGACAAAGAAGTTTCTGCCAAGTTCGCATCTGTTAAAGTTAAAAAAGAATCGAAAAAAGTTGTTAAGTCTAACGTTTCCAAGTCTGACTCTGTAAAATCTGAAGTTTCTAAGTCTCTTGAAGTTGCTACTGACTCAGTTATCGATCAATTCACAAGCATCAACAGCCAAAACCTAGTCGCACGTTTGATCTGAAGCACGGACCTACACACAACAAAAGTATTTGTAACCCAAGACCAGAAACACTGAACGTTAAAGATAAAGACTAATTCTTAAAATCTTAAACTCTGCAGTCTGTTTCAAAACAAAATCGACACCTAATCCAAACAGTATCGATCGTTAAGTATCCAGTAACCCCGAAAAGTGTAGCGCCGAAAGCTTGTTTTAAAAATCACTGCGCAATGACTTTGCAAAAAGACTTATAGCAGACGCCGATTTTAAAAACTCGCCATCGTAGCAATCTCCTACTGAAGATCCGCCCCCGCAATCTCTTTCCGCTTATACATCCCCACGCGACTGCCTAATCAAACACCCTGTCTACTCACAACAAGTTTAAACACGCATCTTTACTGATAATCTTTCCGTGCTCTTGACTATGCTTAGTCAGATCAACACCGGGATAGACTATACACTTTGTTATTTGACTCGCCGCGCCTGCCTTCAACGGTCCAAAGACAAAACTCGCCTGAACGCCCGCAATGCGCTGGTTCGAGACGAAAAGACTCTTCTGCGCCTCATCCCAATCCCACAATTTCTCATCGATTTGCAAGGCCTTGGCAAGCTCCGAGCGGCTCTTGGAATGCCAAAAGTCTTCATGGGCTTCGAGGTAATCGCGCGGGATTCCAAGATCAGCCCAGTAGCCATCGTGCGTGAAGGCTAAAATAGGCTCCTGAGCCTTCAAAAGCGTTTGGTAGGTATCTATCACGCTAAAGAAGCCTTCGCGCGGCATCTCGCCTATAAATGCGTCTGAGATGATATGAATACCGGCAAAGGTTTTCATCTCCGCATCGGCTGGACCACTGCCGATTCCGACCACGCGGTCCATCTTCACAAACACAGGTGTAGTGCCGGTTTTGTGAGGAATGAGTACCATCGCCGCTTGAGCCTTCGACGCCCTATAAGCTGCGATCAAAGCGTTCAAATTCACCGAACTCACGATGTCACCATTGAAGATCAAGAGATCATCATGATCAAGCCAATCGCGAAGCGGATTGATTGAGCCTCCAGTGCCCAAAATCTCTTTTTCATGCGAAATGTGTATAGGCTGCTTAGACAAACTAAGCGTTAGCGTATGTTCGGCTATAACAGATGCAAGGTGGTGTGTATTCACCGCCACCTGTTCAACACCTGCCGATGTCACCTGATCATAGACGATATCGAGGATAGGCCTCCCCATAAAGAGGGTTAAAGGCTTTGGAATGTGATCAGTCAAAGGCTTAAGCCGCGTGCCGTAACCGGCCGCGAGGAGTAAGGCTTTCATTTGTTTTTCCAGCGCTGGTGAATACCCTGGATAAGGTCGGTCGAGATGAAGCTCCAGTCTTTGTGCCCAACGTTTTGAGGGATCAAAGTCTCAAGTGCGGCTGGGACATACTTAAGATAGTTGCCGCGATTCTTCTGCGTCGTCAAATATCCAAAACTGCCCAAGGCTTTGAGCTGACGCTGAAGGAGCATAGGCCCCCATTCTTTGGAAAGTTCGTTAAGACTTAACGAAGGATTTTTCTTGACCAGATGGTCTAAGCCCTCTTCCACAAGCATTCGCCGTTCGGCGGGCAAAAGCGGAATGTAGGAATCAAAGCAGATCGATACAAGATCGTAGGTGGGCGGACCGAGGCGCGCATCTTGAAAGTCGATGACAGCCAGCTTATCGCCCGTGACCATGACGTTTCGCGAATGAAAATCGCGGTGAACGAAATACTTCGAATTGGAGGCGAGATACTCCGAGATTTTTAGACTCTCGGTATTGAAGGCTTTTTGCTCTGCGGGTGATAAAGTCCAACCCAAAACATTCTTTAAGAAATGCTCTTGAAAGAAGTGAAGCTCCCAATCCAGTCGAGCCGCATCGAACGAGCGGTCGGACCACTTGCTATCACCACGTTCGGTAATTTCAATAAAACGAGCGAGGATATCAAAGGATTTTTTGTAGAGGGATAAAACCTCTTCGCGACGCGACGCATTCAGGCCATCCAGAGCGCGCGTTTCCATCATCAGATCGCCATAATCTTCGATAATCAAGGCGGCAAAATCAGGAAGTGTAGCAATGGTCTGCGGAGCATGAATGCCATGATCATGCAAAAGGCGACCGATCTTCACCCATTCATAGCCGTTGTTTTTGAGCTGAACAGCATCGTCGCCCGACAACTGCATAAGGACAAAAGACTTGTCACCCGCTTGAATGCGATAATAACAGCGGTCTGAGCCGTCGCCAGCTAGCCAGGAAACTTTTACCTGATCAACACCAAGGGCTTTGGCAATAGCCGCGTCGGGAGGTGGAGGAAGCGTGTTTGAGCGCATGGAGTCCCCTGTCGTGAGGAAGGCGGATTGAGCTTTGGAGGATTCTGGCTTTGAGACCAAAGAAAGGGAAGAATTTTTCGCGTTGCTGGTGACGTTCATGAGGGTGTTTTCCGTGGGGTCAGACTGTTCAATGCCTTGGTGTGCCGAAGAATGAGCGATGACCCCTTTCCCTCAAAGACCAAGCTTTGGGCAGCATAGGAAAACGCGTCGACTCGGGTTTCCTTTTATTATGGCAAATTTTGCCCGGCAGGAACATCCCATCATAAAGAGACAAAGCGAAGAGAAGGACCCGCCTCGATCAAAATTTTGCCATCGGCGGCTATATAAATTTCCCCATCTACCGTGAAATGGGCTTCGCCTTCGTAGCTCAGCGCTGCGTGACGTACGCAGAAACTCTCTTTGCCGACCGAGCGACCCTCTCGCTGCAAAAGCAGGATGGGTGCCATGTTCCAAAGAAGACTTTCGGCGCTGGAGGTGATGGCTGTGACTTGAAAGTGTCCTGGATAACGGCGCGCTAAAGGAAGAAAAGGAAAGCCAAGAGGAAATTTGGTGATCGTTCCCGCAAAGCACCCTAGGACCGAGCGGTCGAGATATCCCGTGGGTTTAAAACGCGCGACGAGGGCATGGGGGCGAATGAGGCGATTGATGAGTTCGCCTTTGACCATAAAGCTCGAGACAACCTTGGTTGCTAGCCACGTCGCACCCAGATGGCCCGACTTTTTCCGGTAGAATTCCTCCAGAATCGCCGTTGCGCTTTGATCGGCGTAAAGAAAGCCGTAGATGTCGTTGATTTTAAGCGTCGAGAGTCTTTGCGTAGGAAGTGCGCGATTTGAATTGTTGATCTCGACAAGACGGCGAATATTGTCGATCGGACCTTCGGTCACACCAAGCTGGGAGGCTATGAGATTCATAGTCCCGCCTCGAAGGACGGCAAAGAGTGGCAAAGGTTTAGGGCCGTAAATGGCGACCATGCGGGTTATGATCTGCGAGATCGAACCGTCGCCACCGTTGATGCCAACGATAGCAATATCGTGGTCGCGATAATCGCGCAGCGTCTCGTCCAGATGGTCGAGGTCGCGAGTCACAGTGAATATGCCATCCTGTCCAAGAGCTTCTGCCATAAGGCTTAGCGTCTGAGGCGAACGCTTATTTAACTTAGAGTGGGGATTTGCTATGATCCCGATTCCTGGCATATATGAGTCCTATTTGTCAGGTTTATGCAGGGGGCTGTTGTCAAATGTCTAAGAATCTACCAACGCCACGGGCTGATCTATCCGTTAGCAAACTCACACCTCTGCAACTTTACCTCAAAGAAATCGCTAAATACCCACTTCTCTCACCGGAAGAAGAATTAGATAACGCGCAAAAGCATTTCGAAGAAGGTGATATAGCAGCCGCACATCGTCTTGTAACCTCGAATCTAAGGCTTGTTGTCAAAATAGCCAATGATTTCAGGCAGGCACAAAACAACCTCCTCGATCTAATCCAAGAGGGCAATTACGGTCTTATGCAGGCCGTGAAAAAGTTTAACCCCTACAAAGGCGTAAAACTTTCGAGTTATGCGGCCTGGTGGATTCGCGCCTACATACTAAAATTCATTATGGATAATAAGAGTCAGGTTAAAATTGGCACGACTGCAGCGCAGCGAAAGCTTTTTTTCAACCTGCGTAAAGAGATGGATCGACTTCTTCAGGAATACGATCGCGTCGACACCAAGATGCTCGCGGAAAGTCTAAATGTTCGTGAAAAAGATATCACGGATATGCAAATGCGCCTTCAGGGTCCGGACTACTCGCTCGATGCTCCCATTGGGGAAGATGATGGTGAAACGCGCGGCTCTCAGCTGTCTTTGCCGGAAGCCACGATCGAGGAGAACATTGCGGTCGAAGAGATTCGTCAACATTTTGCCGAGCATATCGAAGAGTTTCGGCAAACGCTCAAAGGCCGCGATCTTGAGATCTTTAACGAACGAATCATGTCGGAGACCCCGCTGACTCTTCAGGAAATCGGCGATCGTTACAAGGTCACGCGCGAGCGCGCCCGGCAGCTGGAGGCGAAAGTCATTTCGCGCCTCAGAGACTTTGTGAGAACCCAAGGTATTATTGATATTGATTAGAGTTCGTCTCTCGGGCCGGCGGGAATGGAGACGCCCGGCTTTCGCTCAAACCCGCTGCGCAGTGAGTTTTTCAGTGCGGATAATCGGGCCATGTTCGTCTGCTTTTTATCCTCAACCGCGACCTGCTCACGTCTTTCCGCATCGAGTTCAGACAGAACGCCATCGGCTGGCAATTCCTCCAAAAAGCGAGATGGCTTTCGCGAGGACTTTTTAAACTGAGAAAAACGCTCACGCGCATAACTCAAATGCAGCTTTTCCTTGGCACGCGTCAGCGCCACATAAAAAAGCCGACGTTCTTCCGAAAGCCCAAGCTCTGAGCCGTGACTGTTCTTGTGTGGAAGCTGGTCCTCTTCGATTCCACAGAGAAAGACCACGGGCCACTCAAGACCTTTGCTGCCGTGGATAGTCATCAGCGAAACGTAGTTATCATTGCCCTTATCTTTTTCCGGCGACTCGGAATCCAGGCTCAACTGATCGAGCAGATCCATCAGTTGAAGCTGACCTTTTTCTTCAATGCGGTTTTCTGCGAGCTGGCGAATCCAGCCTGGAAGCCGCTTGAGAGCATCCAGTTTTCTTCGGCGTGAGCCCTCGTGCGAGGTCTTCACTTTAATCTCGTCTTCCAAACCAAACTCTTTGAGCATACGAATCCCACGCTCCTCGAGTTCGGCCGGGTCGGTGAGGGGCGCGCTCTGTATGCTTTTCAGAACGTCTGTGAAATGCTTGGCGGCCGCTTTTTGTTTAGTATCAAGGGGTACATGGCCCTGATGCAAAACTTCGAAGGGACTAAGGTTCATCTCCAAGGCTTTGGCCTCGATTCTCTCCAAAGTCTTCATACCTATGCCGCGCGAGGGTGTGTTGATCACGCGCCAGAAGGCAAGTCTATCGTTTGGATTCACCGAAAGGCGGAAGTAACAAAGAAAATCTTTCACTTC
>JAZKGL010000298.1:0-5349 GCA_040385935.1 Bdellovibrionota bacterium | reverse complement strand
ATTGGGGGACTCTTAACGAATGTCAAAAATTCGTGTCTATGAATTAGCTCGTGAACTCAAAATCGAAAGCAAGTTGCTCGTCAATAAGCTGAAGGATTTGGGCATCGAGGTGTCGAGCCATCAAAGTACTTTAAGCGCTGATCAGGTTGTAAAGATCAAGCGCGAGCTATCTTCGTCAGCATCTGGAGGAGCTTCCAGCGCGGCGGAAAGCAGTACGGCGAGTGCGCCTCGCAGCAATCCATCGGTTATCCGGCGCCGTCAGCGCGCCGAAGAGTCGGCGGATGGTGAGGATGGCGGCGGTCAGGACGAAAAAGCAGCCCCCCAAGCAGAAGCCGCTTCTACAAAAGAAGCTGCTCCCGCAGCCGCAGCGCCAAAGACTACAACGATTCGCCGCGAAAAAGCGCGCGAACCGGAAGTTGCCAAAGAAAAGGCTCCTGAAACGCAAGCACAGACTACTGCGCCAGCTCAGGAAGTTGTACAAACCCAAGCAATAGCTCAGCCCGACGCTCCTCAAGTAGAAGCCAAGGCTGAAGCACCAGCGAAGATCGAACAGGCACAGGACGTATCTGTCAGTCAGGAACCAAAAGCCAAAGAGCCGGTTCCTCAGGTCGCTCGCGAGACTCAGAAACCTATTTCCAGTCCCGCATCGGAGCCTCGTACCATGCCTCGCCCGCAAGCTCAGTCTCAGGCGCAAGCGCAGGAGAACTACGATTCAGCCAAGATCGTTCGACGTGAGCCTTTGTCTCAGTCGGGTGGATCTCAGTCGTCTGCTGCCTCGGCATCAGCGGCTCCAGCTGTTTCGCGTCCTCAACCTAGCGGTGCTGCTACGATTATTCGTCGTGCCAGTCCAGAAGAAATGGAACAACGAGCCTCTATGTCTCGTGAAGCTCCAGCTCGTGCCACGGTAACACCAGGCGGCGGCGGGATGATTATTCGTCCTAACGTTGGCGGTGCTCCGGCTGGCTTCCCATCAGGTGGCGGACCTATCCGTCGCGAAGGTGGCGGCGGACCCGGTGCTCCTCGTCCTGGTTTCCCATCAGCTGGTGGACCACGCGGTGGATCAGGCAGCGAACCTCTATATTCTCGTAAGCCTCCAACCCTCGACACCGAAGCGCCAAGCGGTCTAACCGATGCGCCGGCCCGTCGCTGGGAAGATGTCACTAAGTCTAAGGATCGCGACAAACGCAAACTTACAGCCGCTGAGGCCGAACTCGAAGCCGCAGCAGCCGCTAAGAAGCTGCAAAAAACTCGTCGTGATCAAGTGAATATGCGCTCGCTTCTCGACCAGGCCGCAAGCCTTGAAGAGGAAGTGGGTGATTTGGAAGCTGAAGCTCCTTTGGAACCAGCTCCTCAAATCAAGAAGACTGTCTACACTCCTCCAGGTGGCGGAAATCATTCGTCCGGTGGATACCGTGGTGGCTCAGGCCGTCGCGACCTTAAGCGTCGTAAAGACCTTAAGAAGACAGAAGTTACCATGCCTCGCGCCGCTTACCGCGTCGTGAAAATGGGTAACAGCATCACCGTCGCCGAACTCGCTAAGCAGATGTCCGTTAAAGGCTCTGACATCATCAAGAAATTGATGCAGCAAGGCGTAATGGCGACATTGAATCAGTCTATCGATGTGGACACAGCGACTTTGCTTGCAACCGACTTCGGTTTCGAGATGAAGACCAGCCTTGTTACGATCGACGATATCCTCTCGGATAAACGTAAGGCTCACGAAGGTGCTGAGTTTGGCGAGCGCGCTCCGATCGTAACGATCATGGGCCACGTCGACCACGGTAAAACTTCGATCCTCGATGCGATTCGCCAAGCGAAGGTAGCAGCGGGCGAAGCCGGCGGTATCACTCAGCATATCGGTGCTTACACGGTTGATAAAGACGGCAAGAAAATTGCCTTCCTCGATACTCCTGGTCACGAAGCTTTCTCGGCGATGCGGTCTCGTGGTGCAAAAGCCACCGATATCGTGGTCCTCGTGGTTGCAGCGGATGACGGTGTGATGCCTCAGACGGTTGAAGCGATCAGTCATGCGCGAGCGGCTGGCGTTCCTATCATCGTAGCCATCAACAAGATCGATAAGCCCAACAAAAACCTCGACCGTATTAATAGCGAGCTTGCTGAGCACGGTATTCAGTCGGAAGAATGGGGTGGTGATAACCAGTTTGTTCAAGTGTCCGCTCTCAAAGGCATCGGTATTGATAACCTTTTGGAAGCGATCCTTCTCCAAGCTGAAGTTCTTGAACTTAGGACTCCTCTTGATGTTCCGGCATCAGGTGTGGTGGTTGAAGCGCACCTTGACAAAGGTCGCGGACCCGTTGCAACCATCATGGTCCAAAAAGGTGTTCTTAAAGTCGGCGACTTTGTCGTTGCCGGTATGGCTTTGGGCCGCGTAAGAGCGATGCACGATCAGTCGGGCAAACGCGTTAAAGAAGCTGGTCCATCGACTCCAGTCGAAGTGGTCGGTCTCGCCTCAGTCCCTATGGCCGGTGATACGGTCGATGCGGTTGGTGATGAGAAGCAAGCGAAAGAAGTTGCTGACTGGCGTATTGAAACTGAGCGCATGAGTATGTCGAACCGCTCGTCGGCCGCAACTCTCGATCAGCTTCTCGCTAAGGTTAAAAATACCGAAACTCCAGAAGTTCCGATTATCATCAAAGCCGATACCCAAGGTTCGGTGGAAGCGATTTCGGAAGCGATTCTTAAGCTTAACAGCGATCGCGTTCGTAACCGTATCGTTCACAAAGCGGTCGGCGGTATCAACGAGTCTGATATCTCCCTCGCTAACACTTCGGGCTCGTTCGTTATCGGATTCAATGTCCGTGCGGTTCGTGGTCTGGATGAAGCAGCAGAAAAACAAGGCGTACTTGTTAAGTACTTCTCGGTTATCTACGACATCGTCGATGCGCTTAAATCGGTCATGGCCGGTAGACTTCCTCCTGTTCAGAAGGAAGTTATTCAGGGTCACGCGGAAGTTCGTGCGACGATCAAAGTTCCAAAAGTTGGCCTTATTGCTGGTACTTCGGTACTTGACGGTAAGATTACACGTAACTCGCAGCTTCGCCTCATTCGCGAAAGTGTTGTGGTCTTTACCGGCCGCATCGGATCGCTTCGTCGCTTCAAAGACGATGTACGTGAAGTTGTTCAGGGTTACGAATGTGGTATCGGCATCGACGGTTACTCCGACGTTCGCGAAGGTGACATCATCGAGTCGTTTATCATCGAAGAGCATGCCGCGGTTCTCTAATTCGAGAATGCGATTGGCTGCGTAATTAAAGTGATGGCTAAGGATAGCCCTTCTCACTCCGGGAAGGGCTTTCTTTTATGCTCGGAAGTAGAAAGGATTTTTTATGGGTCTAAGAAAAGACCAGCTCGCGGATGAGATTCGCGACCTTTTAGCAATGAATTTTCAAGGGGGACGCCTGAGCGATCCACGCCTTGAAACCGTAACCGTTACGGCCGTCAAACTCACGGCCGACCTTCAACAGGCGACGGTTTACTTCCGTACCTATAATGAAGCCGATGCCGATAAAGCTATGCGTGGACTCGTGTCTGCCGCTGGCCGTTTGCGCAAAACTTTGAGCGATGCACTCGATGTTCGTCGCGTGCCGGAACTTCATTTCAAATATGATGCAAGTATCGAATATGCCGGTCGCATCGAATCGGTTCTCGACATCATTCATAAAGAAGATGCCGCAAATAAGCCGAAAAAAGACGAGTAAGTTTTAAAGGATACACATTACTTGAACAGAAAGTCTGAAGGGCCGCCACGGCCACACTTGCAAGACGGCATGATCGTCGTCTATAAACCGCGCGGTATGAGTTCTAAAGATGTCTCGCGTTGGTTCGAAAGACGTTTTACA
Organism: Bdellovibrionota bacterium; assembly: GCA_040385935.1. Taxonomy (GTDB): domain Bacteria; phylum Bdellovibrionota_B; class Oligoflexia; order Oligoflexales; family Oligoflexaceae; genus Oligoflexus. The sequence continues at coordinate 1,489 of JAZKGL010000298.1, read as the reverse complement.
CGCATTAAAATGGGTCACGTCGGGACTCTAGATCCTATGGCTGAAGGTGTTTTGCCCGTGCTCTTTGGCAAGGCGACCCGTATCCAGGATTTTCTCCTCGCTGGGACTAAATGTTATGAATTCGATGTAAAGTTCGGAACTTCGACCGACACGCTCGACCTCGATGGCGACATCGTTGAAGAACGGCCGATCGGTGAGTATACGGCTGATGAGATACAGGCGATTTGTTCGGGAATGGTCGGAGATTTTACTCAAATTCCGCCTATTTACTCAGCGATCAAATACCAAGGTCGACCGCTTTATGAATACGCTCGCGCGGGTCGTGGTGATGAAGTGCCTCGAGACCTTCTGCGAAAAGTCGTAAACATTATCAATTTTGAATGTCTACGCTACGAAAACGGTGTTGCGACCCTTAAAGTCAACTGCTCGAAGGGCACCTATGTGCGCGTCCTTGCGCATCATGTGGCAGAATCTTTGGGAACGATTGGTGTCGTGACTCGCCTGCTTCGGGTGGCGACTGGCGATCTCAACGTTGAGCGATCGGTAAGCCTTGAAACGCTTGAAGGCGCTATGGGCGAAGTTGCTCAATACATAGTCCCTCTTCACGATATTCGCCTTGAAATACCAACTTGGCATGCAGAGGATCCGCTCCTCATCCAGAAACTCAAGATGGGTCAGGAAATGCATGTTGAGATGAAAAGTTTCGAGACGGGTTTGATACAAGATGCTATTAAGCGAAGTTCAATCAAGTCGCTTGACCATATGATCCTAATGGATAAAAGTGGTCAATCTTTTGGAATAGGCAGCGCAGTTGTGCAAAACAACGGACGCGTAGCCGTTAGAATGAGGAGAGGTCTCTCATGAGCGGTCAATTAAAGAACTATCTTTTCACCTCTGAGTCTGTGAGTGAAGGCCATCCTGATAAGATCTGTGACCAGATCTCGGATGCTATCCTCGACGCATTGCTCGCTCAAGACAAGTACTCACGCGTTGCGTGTGAGACCCTCGTTAAGACTGGTCTTGTCGTAATCGCTGGCGAAATCACGTCGAAAGCTCAGATCGATTACGCGGCGATCGCTCGTAAGACGATCGAAGAAATCGGCTACAACGATGGCGCTTTGGGCTTTGACGCTAAGTCTTGCGGTATCATCATGGCCGTTGAGCAGCAGTCGGCTGACATCGCTATGGGTGTTGACGAAGGCGCTGGTCTCCACACTGAACAAGGTGCGGGCGACCAAGGAATGATGTTTGGTTACGCGGTAAACGAAACCAAAGAATTCATGCCTGCGACTATCAGCTACTCGCACAAACTTCTTAAAGCTTTGTCAGACAAACGCCGCGCAAACGCTGTCAATTTCCTTCGTCCTGATGCCAAAAGCCAAGTTACTGTTGAATACAAAGACGGCAAAGTAGCGCGTGTTGACGCGGTTGTTATCTCGACTCAGCACGGCCCTGACGTTTCGCACAAAGAGCTGACTGACTTCGTTAT
>JAZKGL010000297.1:0-7876 GCA_040385935.1 Bdellovibrionota bacterium | reverse complement strand
TTCGCCTGACAAAAGCTTTTTCGTTAAGAATATGCGAAACACCGCGATTTCTCCGGATAAAGGGATCCTTTCTCTATTATCGCACAGTCCTGCCCCGCCCGCGAATAGCACTCCCCCTTATCTTTGTTGCCTAGCCTTCCGATAGAAGAGAAGGAGCATGAAACATGGTTTTTGGCAAAACATTAAAGGGACTTATCCTGACCTGCCTTTTGGCTGAGTTAACTCCTGTTTTTGCGAAAAATTCGAGTGAGTTGATCTACGCTGAGCCCTTTGATCTCGCGGCCGGTGGATCGGTGCTGACACGAGCCAGTCAGGAAGGGGTTCTCTTTGGAAATCCCGCGCTGCTTCCTCTTGGGGGCGCGTATATTCGCTGGATTGGTTTAGAGACGAACTTTATTCTTGATCGCGACCTCGCTGAACAAGGCCAAAAAGCCTTTCAAAGCCCGGTGAATACCGATAACAGCGCCTACATTGATAAGCTTTTCAATCAATCGATTCATCTTGGGCAATCAGCCTCACTGAGTGTCGTGAGTAAAAATTTCGCTATTAGTCTCTACGATAGACTGGAATTGGATGTCGAGGGTAGCCGCTATGATAATGGGGGATTGCCGACGATAAACTTTGGTGGTGAAGCGTATGCCGGAGCCATGGTGAGTTCGGCCATACAGCCTCTCGATTGGTTTTCCATAGGGATGACCACCAAGTATTTGTACATGGGCGAGCCGGATATTAAAATTCCTATCACCGACACTACACGCCTTGAGCAGCTCCTTGATGATCCCAGTTCACTCAAGGATGAGGTGCAATATGGCAAAGGAATCGGTACGGATATTGGAACACTGTTTCTTTGGCAAAACCGCTTTGTGGACTTGAGTCTCGGTGTGAAAGTAGAAGATATGGGCGGCACCAAACTGTCTAATAACCAAGAAAGTCTGCCTCAAACGACCCATGTCGGAGTTGGTCTCGCGTTTCACGGAATGACGAATGTTTTGCATCTAAGTCTTGATTACCGTGATGTCACGAATGAATATCAGGAAAAAAAGTTTAAAAAGATATATGCCGGCGCAAGGCTCATGCTTTTTCAACATGTGGGATTAGCCGTCGGACTTTATCAGGGTATTCCAACCTGTGGGGTTCGCCTCGATGCGTTTTTCATCAAGCTCGGAATTACAGCTTATGGACGCGAGCTGGGCAACTATCCCGGTGATAAGCAACGAAACCTTGTGAGCGTCTACACCAGCATTGGCTTTTGAAAGGGACACCCTATGAAATTATTATGCGTACTCCTCCTCCTCCTGACTCACGTAGCCTCGACGGCCTGTGATACGCAGAGCAAAGCCGTGCCTTACGCTGAATATACGCCTGAGGAAAAGGCGCGTGTTGCGCTGGATAAGAAAGACTTTCCCGAGGCGATCAGACTCTATAAGGAGGTGATCGCAGCGAATCCAACGGGGTACGAAAGCTATCGTTTTCTCTCAGCGGCTTATGCTGAACAGGGCGGATTTGATATTGTTACGGCTATTACAGGAACGATCGATAGCAATGGCAGCAGCCTAATCGATACGCTTTCCAACTTTCTGCCGACCGAACCAAGCGAAGCGCAAATCGAATCTTTGCGACTTGCAACGGAGACACTCATGCTTCTGCCTGCCGAATATCGAAGTTATGACAATCCCGCGATTGAGACCTCATCGAGCGCCGCACAGCAGCTGCAGTTTTATCAAACGGCTTACTCGCTTATTTACATCAAAAAGTTCACGAAAGTAACGGAGACCGGGGCTCTCGATATCTCAAAACTCGAAGAGATGACCGATACTGATGTCGATCATATTTTGGATAACTTCGAGGCGATTGCTGAAACGCAAGGCGGCGGCGTCGTGGCCGAAGGTGTCGAAGAATTTATAAGTCAGCTCGATGCAGCGCCAGGCGGAACGAGGCGTGAGAAGCTCCTTGCGTATCTCGAAGCTCACCCGCCTTCGTAAAACGTCGCAACCCACGCTCATGCCACGCCAAAGATTCTTGATCTCTTGGCTTCTCAATCCTCTAGCGATTGCGTAGAATCGGGGCCTAAAGCGAGAGCTGGGAGTCTTGATACGATGGCAGACGGCAAGAACAAAATCAAAGATCCGATGGACAGTGTGCGCAAAGGTGCGCTTTTATCGGTGTTCACCACGATATTTCTCGATCTGGTCGGCTTTGGGATGCTTATTCCCATACTGCCTTTGATCGCTCGCGATTTTGGAGCAGGTGATGCTCAGGCTACCGCTCTGGCAAGTATCTATTCGGTCGGCACACTTCTGTCCGTTGGTATGTTGGGACGTTGGTCGGATTTATTTGGCCGAAAGAAGATCCTTACGGGCACCATCATCATTTCTTTGGTGGCTCAAGTTCTCACCGGCCTTGCTCCGGACTACAATCTTTTGATCATCGCACGGTTTATCGCGGGTCTTGCTTCGGGCAACATAGCCGTCGCTCAAGCTTGTATTTCCGATATTACGACGCCTCAGCAGCGCGGTAAAAGCATGGCGTTAATCGGCATCGCTTTTGGACTTGGGTTTGCCCTTGGACCGGCGCTGGGGGCGCTTATTTCGATGTTCTCGGCGGGTCATTCGCTCTTGGCGGTTTCCGTCGTCGCAGCGGTCTTGAATGCGATCAATCTTTTGCTCGTTTGGAAACGTCTCCCCGAAACTCACGTGAATTTTGCTAAAGGCCCTATTCTTGAACTGGTTCGTGCGGCTAAAGGTCATGTGGCTCAGTCCCATATCGGAACTTGGTTTCAAGACGCGCGACGCCTCTTGAGTGATAAGAGTTTCACCGTCGTACTTTTGCTCGCTTTTCTACAGGTCTTTGGATTCGTCGGTGTAGAATCGGTGCTCGCGCTTGCCCTTCACGATAGCTACGCACTGGCTACATCAAAGCAGCAGTACATCGCCTTTATGTACATTGGTGTCATGCTGATTTTGATTAACGGCGGAGTAACGAGACCACTGATTGGGAAACTCGGCGAAACGAAGATTTTAACGGCGGGACAGTTCATGCTCGGACTCGCTATGTTACTTCTTCCCTACTTCGCTCCGAATCAACCGATGCTTTGGATCTCGCTGACGCTGGTCGCGGCAGGATCGGCCTTTGCTAGCCCAGCCCTTTCTAGTCTTTCCAGTCGGCTTGCGCCGGAGGGTCTGCAAGGGTTTGCTCTTGGCTTCTCGCAGACGCTTGGCTCTCTGGCTCGCATTTTGGGTCCGCTGACGTTCGGCATTCTTTACGAACGTTTAAACGGTCCAAGGTCTCTCTACCTGACTGCGGCGATCATGATGGTCGGTTTGCTCATTGCTCTTGGATCTTATCGTGCGATACAGGCCCGTTTGGCTTTGCATTCGGCGCCCGTACATTAATCAATCCGTCTTAGTATGATGACTGCAGTATTTTGAGCAGACATGAACCGGGTCTACCGACTCGCGGGTTTCCACAATGCGAGGTGATTCCGTCCCCACGTTTTGCAAAATAACGCGATCTTTGATCGCGGCTTTCGCACTTTCCTTGGCGACGGCCGCGCCGCGTACAGAGGCAGCGACACGGCTTAACTTCTTCTCAATCGCGCAGCCCGACTGATCGCAGTCAGGCGCTCTCTCAGGCGCGGCATCACTCATCTTCGCACTCACTTCGAAGCTCTTACCACAATTCGGCTTAGTGCAGCGGTACTCATAAGTCGGCATGGGCCTTTACCTCCGTAATTTTCATTTTACCATGCCTCCCTTTGGTTTCGGTGAGATCCCAGTGGAGTCAGGGGCAGATGCGGTGGACAGCGTTTTGTCTATAGAAGTTTTCTGGGTGAAAACTCAGGCGAATTTCGCGTAACAGGCATTGATAATTTGGTCGGCAAAAGCTTATGATGGATCTGAAATTCGTGTGAAGTCTGTCGAATGGTGATAGTTCAATGCTGCTTTTTGTGTTCGCAGTCATCGTCCTTTTAATTGCGTTCAACGCCCTCTATGTAGGTGCGGAGTTCGCTGCTGTCAGCGTGCGAAAAAGCGCGATCAAGCAAATGGCGGGCGAAGGCCATGTCTTTGCCAAACGCGTGCTCCCTATCCTTGAAGATGGTGTGAGGCTGGATCGTTACGTCGCCACCTGCCAGATCGGGATTACTATCTCGAGTCTGATTCTCGGTGCGTTTGCTGAATATACTCTCGCTTTCCGCTTGGCACCGGTCTTCGAAGGACTCTTTCACCTCCGCCATGAAACGGCTAATTCTGCAGCAGTCATTGTTATTTTGGTGATCTTAGCGATCGTCCAGATGGTGCTTGCCGAACTCGTTCCTAAAACTTTGGCTCTGCTCTATCCCACACGCACCGTGCTCGTCACTTATCTTCCTATCGCCTGGTCCACCTTTGTTTTTAAAGGGCCCATCGTTTTATTCAACGGTTGCGCGACTTTGATTCTAAAGATGTTTGGCTTTCAAACCTCGACTCATAGACACATTCACACCTCCGACGAGCTAGCGATTCTTCTTGAGCAAGTGCATGAAGATGGGGTGCTCGAACCCGATGAGCATGCTCGTCTGCAACGAGCACTGAGCCTGGATGCTTGGTCGGCGGCCGAGCTGATGGTGCCTCGACGTTCGGTGGAAACTATCGATCGCCACGCTCCGATAGACGAGATCGTGGCTGCGGTAGCCAGGAGTCACTATACGCGCTTGCCCGTTTATGAAGGCAGTAGCGATAACGTAATTATGGTTCTTCATACCAAGGATGTGGTCGCTGCTATAGCCTCGCAGGGCACGATCGATTCGATCGAACCTATGCTCAGACAACTTCATGCCGTGCCTGAAGTGATGAAGGCCGATAAGCTTTTGAATTTGATGCGCAGACGCCGCACGCAGATGATGTCGATTATCGATGAATACGGAACCTTCGTCGGAATCGTTACGGTCGAGGATATTTTGAGCGAAGTGTTCGGAGCGATTGGTGATGAATTTAAAGCCGGTCAGCCGCTGCCTGAAGTGCTTGCGGATGGGCGTGTTCGATTGCCTGGCATGATGCGTCCCGACGAGGCTCAGCGCTGGATTGGTCTGCTCTGGAAGGGTGAATCCAACACGATCGCAGGTCTCGTGACAGAGGCTTTGAAAATGCTTCCTTCACCCGGTGATCGTGTCGAAATTCAGGGGCTTGAAGTCGAAGTGGAAGATGTCGAAGAGCGGGTTGTGCGGTCGGTTTTGGTCAAACCCACGCAAAAGATCAGTGAGGCCCAATCATGATCGATATCGTAATGGTTTTGATCGTTATCGTGCTTGTTCTGATCAACGGTTTGTTTGTTGCGGCAGAATTTGCGTTAATCGGAACCCCGCGCACTCAAATCGACCAGGCGGTGAATCAAGGCAATACGGTGGCCAAAGTCATCCAAACGATTCAGCGGAATCCGGATAAGCAAAACGAATATATAGCAACCGCTCAGCTTGGAATCACGCTCGCAAGTCTTGGCCTCGGTATGTATGCGGAGCGAAAGCTTGCCGAATCCTTCATGTCGTATTTTGTCGATTCTTTGAGCGAAGGCGCGGCTCATACATTGGCTAGTATATTGAGCCTTGGTCTCCTTACCTTCCTCCATATTGTTCTAGGTGAGATGGTCCCAAAGAGTATGGCCCTGCAGAAACCTCAGCAGACTTCCCTGTGGATCACGCCGCTCGTTGTTGTGATTCAAAAATTTGTTTATCCGCTCATCTTGGTTCTTAACAAATTGGGGAGCGGCATCCTCAGCTGGATAGGGATCAATCCCGACGATCGCAAAGTCTCCTCGCACACCGCTGAAGAACTGGAACACGTCTTCAAAGAAAGTCAGGAGGGTGGTCAGCTTCGCAAGAAAACGCGGGAAATTCTGCAAGACTTACTTTATTTCGGTCATCTCAATGCTGGCGAAGTCATGGTTCCTCGCACGCGTATAGTGGGGATACCCATTTCGGCCAACACAGCTGATGTTAAGGCCGTGCTTTCCAAATCCAAACATACTCGTTATCCCATGTATGATGGCAGCTTCGATAATATCGTCGGCACGATTCATACTAAGGATTTTCTTCGCGCCCAGCTTACCGGCAATAAAAAGCCTGTGGCTGAACTGCTTAGGCCCGTGCCTTACGTGCCCGAAGCGGCAAGCCTTGAGCAGGTTCTCAAAATCATGCGCAAACACAATGCTCATATGGTTGTGGTGATCGATGAGTTTGGTGGTACGGCCGGCATCTTAGCGATTGAAGATTTATTTGAAGAAGTCGTCGGTGAAATAGGCGAGGGCGGAAGCGATACGCCGGATATCGTGAAAGATAAGGACAGCGGTCAGTTTCGAGTTGCCGGTATGGTTCGTATCGAAGATCTCGGCGTCAGACTTCGGACCGATATGGAGCACGAAGACGTTGATACCGTGAGCGGATTGATTATGACTTTGCTCGGTCGCTTGCCAAAAGTGGGCGATAGCGTCCACTATAAGAATTTTCGTTTTGATGTCGTCACAGTCGAAGGCCGAAGCGTGGGAACGGTTCTCGTAAGCCCAGAAACTCAGCCCTTATCCGATCCCGAGAAGAGCTTAAAATAGACTTAAAATTTGATCGTAAACGGCTTTGAGCGTGTCGTAAGGCAAAGTCGGGGCGTTGTCTTTGTCACTCGGACAAGAGCAGTCGCCTTGGTTGGAAAAGTAGTAGAGGGGCGGTGTTTGATCCGTGATTTCTATCCATACCGAGGCGCGAGTTGCCGAACAATTTGAGCATTGCGAAAGACGATTGTAGACGACTTTTTGCAATTTGGTGCTCAGGCTGCTTTTGACCGCAGCCGAAAGAGATTTCTCACTCACAAGGGTATACACACCCGCGGTGCTATCAATATTATATTTCTTTACAGTGCTCGATGAGAGATCAAGGTCATAGCGTGTTCCGGACACACCAAAGGATGATGCGGAAGCCTTAAATTGCAGAGTGTCGTATTTCGTAAAGTCGATGAGACTACCCGAAGGCGACGAGGAGTCCGCTTTCTTTCCGCAACTTAAAGTCAATGAAATGGCAAAACCGAGTAGGATCGATAGAGAAGTACGCATCGGTTAGGCCTTAATCAAAATGGATGGACATTCCTCCACCTATTATAGCCGATTACGTGTGGCTCGCAAAGCTCACGCAGTACACGCCTGCGGCATGAGCTGTTGGCTCTGTGGGTTGGTTTGTGAGTGGAAGAGAAACCCTCTCTTTCTCGGCGCCGGACTCTATGAAATCTGAAGTCCAGGCGCGATCAAAACGCCTTCCGCCATGGGCTCGAATGCCTTCCACCAAACCATTGTTAAAAGCCTCTTTGAGTTCATCGGCCGAGGGAAGCTTATAACCGCTTGAGCAGCTCTTCTCCGCATCGCTCGATGCGATAGGACGCTCGATAGGAATGCTCCAACGTTTGTTCGAGGAGGAGTCTTCCCACTCGTGAAACCTGATCGGTCCGCGTGCTTGATAACGGCCATCAAAACCACCTGGATTGACAAGGCGCCAGCGATAGCCGTCGCACTTAACAAAGCTATCTCCACCGGAGACGTAAGCCTCCATCTGAGCGACGTTGCCGTTGCATTCGGGTAGATCGGCGATGGATTTCGCAGTCGTAGAAATCGTGACAGAATACTTAGGTCCTCGACCATCCCAAGATTTGGCAGACAAAACTTTGGACGCGTGACACGAAAAGGATGAGAGTGCTAGCAGACACAGTGTTAAAAGTCGATTCGCGTTCATAGTAGACTTCCTGATATTTGAGGAATCTTCGCTGCACGATTTTCCGATGAAGAGAGACGGGCAGCGCGGGATCTTTCTTAAGATCTCGCGCCGAGTCGCGGATATTCATGGGATATAATGCAGAGTTTTTGGACT
>JAZKGL010000296.1:0-17151 GCA_040385935.1 Bdellovibrionota bacterium | reverse complement strand
GAGGCGCCGACCAGACTCGAACTGGTATGGTACGCATTTGCAATGCGTTGCGTAGCCTTTCCGCCACAGCGCCCTTCAAAGAGGTCACCATTTATAACCGCTTAAACCCAACCTCACAAGACAATTTTCTCATGATTTCGCAACAAGCCAATCCCCCGCATCTCATAACCTCAAATACCAACAAAACCCGCAAATACCCATGGCGCAAGCCGTAAAGACAAAAAGCAAATCATATCTCTAAAACTCACACACTCCACCAAACTAATATCACCACGATAACCAAACAAAGGAGCCCCAAATGAAAACCAAACTCCCAAAAACTCTCATCCTCTTAACCTTACTAACTTCAACCGCCGTCCGAGCCCAAACCGGCACCACAGGCGGCGCCGGAGGCACGGGGACCAGTTCGAGCACGGGAACAACCACCAACCCAACCAAAGGCAACCCAAACACTCAACCAACCAAACAAACGAAACCAGCAAACACCCAAGCCAACCAAGGCAACATGGAATGTAAACCCGACGCTAATGGTCGAACATCCACCGATCCCAAATGCACCAACCAGGGCACCATGCATCAACAACCATCCCAACCTAGCAGCCAAACAACCGGCCGCTAGGCCCAACACCCAAACAAGAAAAAGCCAGAACCCCATCCAAGGCCCTGGCTCTTCAACTCAAACCAACTCTATCAAAAAAACTATTTAACAGGCTTAACGGGCTTAACAGGAGCCGCGGGAGCCGCAGCCGCCGCGGGAGCCGCAGCAGGCACCGCAGCCGGAACAACCGCCGCAACCTTCTCCTCAACCAAAGTCGACTCCACATTAATCTTCACATCATCCAAAATCTTAACCGTCGCATACTTAATCGGCTCAAAACCAAACTCTTTCAAACTAATCACAACCTCAGCGGTAAGCTTGCCATCCTTATCAAGCGACGCCACACCAGCCACAGGCTTCTCAACCCCACGTAGCTTCATAGTGCCCTTAAATGGCTTCTCCTTAGCCAAACCAGCCGCATCCACTTCAAACGAAGTCAACTTCAAAGTCGACTCCGGATACTCTTTCACTTTCAAATACGTATCGCGCATATGCGAATTCCGCAGATCGATCGGCACAGAAAACTTATCCATCTGGACACGCAAATCTCCGGTAATGCTCTTACCCTCACGATTCAACTTGCCCTGCACATCCGCGCCCGTGCCTTCGACACTTAAAAAGCCGGGATTTCCTTTGGCAAGGAATGTCACTTTCCCATCTTTAACAGCGAGTGGCGTGGCAAATGCCGTAAGAGGCGAAAGAAGGCTCGCAAGCACGACGAGTTTCAAATCCATTCCCTATGCTCCCAGAAAAGTTCGTGAAATATTTAAAGCCTTGCATCGACTCGCCTCGGGGGCTTATTTAACCCATCGGACAGTGGATCAAAGCTAGACAGAAAGGAAACCTTGATGACGGTTCTACAGGATTTCAAGAAATTCGCAATGCGCGGAAATATCGTGGATCTCGCAACGGGTGTTATACTCGGAGCAGCCTTTGGCAAAATCGTAACCTCGCTCGTCGAGAATATCCTCATGCCACCTCTCGGCTATATCATGAGCGGCCTTAATTTCTCGGAGCTTGCGATCACTTTAAAAGCCGCAACCGAGTCTCGTCCCGCAGTTGTTATCGGCTATGGAAAATTCCTACAGTCCTCGCTCGACTTCATTATCGTCGCATTTTGTATATTTCTTCTTCTAAAATTTATCACAAAATTACAAAAGACCGAGCCCGCACCACCCGTTCCAAAGCCTGCAGAACCGACACGCGAAGAAGTTCTCCTCGCCGAAATTCGCGATCTCCTTGCACGCAAAGCAATTTAATCAAACAATGCCGCATAACCCACTATGCGGTAACCCGCCTATCTTCCTTCGTTATCTCCAAACTTTTCTCTTATAAGCAAATCTTACCCAGCCACCCGATCCCTTCCCACTCATGTTAGAATAGATGAGCAAACCCTCTCGCCCACCTAAGACTCCCAGGACTGATCTGAATGAAGCTACAGACCGAACGTTTCCTAACGTTTTATCTCGACTCATATCTATGTGCATTTAAAGTCAGCGACATCAAAGAGATCAATCACCCGCTTGACGACTTTCACGCGTCTGATTCAAGGGCCACGCTCCGCGATGAATCCATTCCCTTCTACGATCTACGGCCGCGCCTTGGCCTTGAGAGTGTGCGAACAACCGATGCACGAATCATCGTTCTGAAAAGCCAATCGGGCTTAAAGACTACGCTTGTCGATCGCGTGCATGCCGTGGTTGACCTCTATGCGGATCAATGGGAAACGGTCACGGAAAAAGATGCGCTGCCCATCGCCTCTGATAGCATTTTCATCGGCATCGCAAGTTGGAAGGGTCTCTCGGTTTTGCTGCTTGATCCCCTCAAACTCTTTGAGAACTCAAGAAACCAAATCATCGCTTCGTAATCCCGCTGCAAAATTGACATCTCAATCTTTACCAAATCTTTGCCATTCTTTCGTCACGGATAGCTAGACCACCTCTCGTGCGCGTGCTAGTAGAGAGCCCGTATGTTCACGCAGAAGGATAAATCCGATGAAATACGTGCTTGGCCTTGGTTTACTTTCGTCAATCGCTTTGGGTCAAGAAGTCCCAGCACCCGCAGAGCCCACGCCCAATCCGGCTTCCAGCGTTCAAGCGACAACGCCTAAAGAGAAAACAGAAAAAGTTATCGTTACGGGATCGCGTATTAAGAGACTCGATGCCGAAGAAGCATCGCCAGTTTCGACAATCGATGCCGAGCAGATCAAAGAGACTGGCGAAGTGTCGGTCGGCGACATTCTTCGTAAACAAGTCTATAACTCGTTCGGCTCCCGCCGTGAGAACTCCGGCGGAAACGCATCGGGCGCCGCTTACATCAACCTTCGCGGTGTCGGCGACTCGCGCACACTTGTTCTATTGAATGGCAAACGTATTTCTCGCGACATTCAAAACGGAGCGGTGGATCTCAACATGCTTCCGACCTCTGCGGTCGAACGCGTAGAAATTCTTCGCGACGGTGCCTCGGCCGTTTACGGTTCGGATGCCTTGGGTGGTGTTGTTAACATCATAACCAAGAAGAATTTCGAAGGCAGCCAGTACGCAATGCAATTCATCACCCCTGAAGAACCAGGCGCCAAGAGCCGTAACTTCAGCTACACGGGTGGCGGCAGTACCGACCGCACAAGTTTTCTCAACATGCTTTCCTATCGGGAATCCGATTCGCTTAACACGAACCAACGCGATTTCCTTGGCCCTAACTGGCAATTCGCAGGCGCGCCAGGAACCTATCGCGGGACCACGACAAAGCGTTTCGTCGTCGATCCAACCTGTCCACCTGAGAATCTCAACAAACGCGGCACCAGCTGTTCCTATGATGTGGCTGCCGATTCCATCCGCAAACCTGAAGTGAAGACTTTGAGTCTCTTCAGTTCTTTTGAACACGAACTCACAAACAACGTCTCACTTTTCTCACAGGTTTTCGCGAGCCGTAAGAACTCGGAATGGTACTGGTCACCGACCAGTGATGACCGCAACATCATCATTCCAGCTGCATCCCGCCCTATACTCGCTGCCGGAGCCGGTCGCGATCCCTTCGCCGGCATTCCTGCCGCTGAAGACATCGAACTTCAGTATCGCCTGGTCGAACTCGGCCAAGAGAAAAAACGCATCGAAGCGACCAGCTTTGGTGTGAATGGTGGCGTGCGTGGCAAAATCGGTGAAGAGTGGACCTATGAAGTCTCGATCGCTCAAGATCGTAAATACGAAGTCGAACTCGGCAGCGGCGTGGCCCTTCGTGATAAGCTCACGGCCGCAGTTGCATCCGGCGCCTACAATCCTTTCGCAGCCGAAGGCCAACGCGGGTCCCTCTCGGGCGTCGAATACACACCGCACGTGAGCAAAGTTTCCCTCACGAAAAGTGCTGATGTGAATTTCACCGGGCCTTTGATGGACCTTCCTTACGGTCCTCTTTCGCTCGCAGTAGGGGCTGAAGTCCGTATGGAAGAATATTCCGAGGAAGTCGACTCAGAAACGCAAAAGAACAACACTTGGGGAACGCTCAAAGGGAACAGTGGTCAAGGTGATCGCGAAGTTTCTTCGATTTACGCCGAAGTCGCAATTCCAGCTTATGACAAACTCGAAGTCAACCTCTCGGGTCGCCTCGACAAATACGATGACTACGGAACGTCGGTGAGTCCAAAGATTGCGGCTTCGTACCGTCCATTCGAATGGATGTTTGCACGCGCTTCGGCCGGGACAGGATTCAAAGCCCCTACCCTCTTCGAAATGTATCGTAACGAAAATCTTCAGTATGTGTCGGGCTACCGCGATTACACCTTCTGCCGAGCGACCAACGTTGCCGACAGCCGCTGTCCATCGCGCAGTGGTTACATTACCCAGCGTGGCAATGAGGATCTGGAAGAAGAGACATCGGAATTCTTCAACCTTGGCCTAGGCTTTGAACCATTGAAAGACCTAACACTAAATGTCGATTACTGGAACATCATCATCCGTGATGAAATTGGTTATATCGATACCGACGCTCTCCTTCGAGCCGAAGCCAATGGGGTTGACGTCAACTCGTTCGGAGCGCAAATCTCTCGTCCGACTGGCGAACTCGAAACGATCAGCAACTCCTATCAAAACCTCGGTCGAGCCGAGCTTTCCGGTATTGATACTGCCGTCGACTACAAGCTCCGAGCCACAAGCGGAACCTACGGCGTTCGCTCGGCTCACAGCACTCAGCTAAAAAACAAAGAAACCCTTTATCCGAACGGTCCTTTGCTCGATCGTCTTAACACTTCAGGTCGTCCGGCCTGGAGAAACAAGACGACCGTATCCTATGCAGTCGGCCCTGTTTACACGAGTTTAACAGCTGACGTCATCGGTCCTCAGAAGAACGAAAATGCGAACATAGGCACCTACCACGACCTCAACTACTTCGTGAAGTACGATACGGAATGGAAAGGTGAAGTGACAGCAGGCGTTCAAAACCTCTTGAACAAGCACATCCCTACGAACAACCAGAGTCTCTACGACTTCATAGGTCGGGCTTACACCTTAGGTTACGCCCAGAACTTCTAAGACTTGATTATTGGGATCGCTCCTTGGCCACCAAGGAGCGATCTTTTTTATGAGGTGGGATTTCTGTTCGTTATTCAAAAACTTTCGCACGAACCGCAGCTTCGCGGTTCATTAGCCGATTCATATAGTCTTCGAGTGGTTTAACGCCTTCCACCAGATAGTCATGGGCCCCAGGGATAATAGCCGCGAGCATAATATCGGCCGCAGAAAAACCGCTCGATAAGATATAGTCCTGCTTAGACAGGATCGGAACGAGAAGCTTTTTAAAGATTTCACACTGCTCTTTTACATAAGTTTTGGTCACCAGAGTTTCCTCGGGCGTCGAAACATGAGTAAACATTCGAGCAATCACGCACTCTAGAGAACCCGTGGACCAAGTCATCCACTGCATATATTCAGCACGAATTTTCTTGTCTTCGGTGCGTGGCGCAAGACTTCCGTAACCGTAAGCATCGGCGATATACAGGCAAAGAGCTGTCGATTCAAAAAGGATGATGTCGCCGTCGACGAGGGTCGGTGTTCGGCCTTGGGGATTGAGTTCGAGATAGGCAGGCGCAGTGAGATCACCGTTCTTTTTTTTCAACCAGATATTCTCGTAGGGAACTTTCAGCTCTTCGAGTAACCAACGAACGCGATCGCTACGATCCTGATAGGCTTGGGCATAGAGTTTTACAGTCTTTGTCATCAAATCAGCCTTTCGTTAATTAAAGACTAATCTTAGCATGAAAATTTTTCATAAAACGCTTTTAAAGGGCAGGTGACTCAGAATCTTTGCACTCGTCCTGAGCCAAAACCCCTCCTCCGGCTCATCATCCAAGGTAAGCTCCTGCCCTCCCTTTTGCCCTTTCCAAAGGACTCTTTTATCCTTTTCTTCGCATGGCAACTGCGGACAGGCCAAACTAATCTTCCAGCTTGTCTGGGGATTCATCCCACCTTTGATATAATCCGTCACGCGTCGCGCAAGTTCACGACTGTGAACCATGAGTCCGCTTTCGGTATTGAGATGAATCGATCGTCCATCTAGATTCACACTCCCGATAAAAACATACTCATCATCGATTACAAACGCTTTACTGTGAAGCCCTGCTTGCGAACCATAAGGATTTGCGCTTTTACTCTTGCCAGATTTGTTTAAGTCGCGCCGCCACTCAAACAAATCGATACCCATTCTAAGAATGTCTTCGCGTTTTCCCATATAGCCCGCATGAGCCATGAGAACATCGTTTGACTGCAAAGAGTTTGTAAGGACTTGAATGTGAACACTTCGGGAAAGAAATCCTTGAAATTGCTTCAACAATGCGTGTGTGGGAATAAAGTAGGCTGATTCTATAAGCAGACTTTTCTGAGGCTCGGGCCAATCTTTGAGCTGATCCTCGACGCCTTCCGCATCGCCACTAAAAATTTCTGGAGAATCCGCCATAGCATCAGCGGGGGCCCATATCAGCTGCTTATGAATTTCGGGGAGAGTAAAAAGATTTTTCGATTGCGCTAGGAAACCACCCGAATTTTTGCCTCGATCAAGAGCAAAATCTTGCCTAAGATTAGACCATTCCTCTGATTTTGCACCGGATAAGGCGACATTGATTTTATCCGAAAAAAATGGAACGCTGTTTTCACTTTTCCAATAACTATCAAAAGTTTGTGTCAGTTCCTCGCTGATCGGTCCCTGAGCGAAGATATCAAGATCACGAAAGCTCCCATCGACCGCGAGATCGAAGTACTCATCGCCAATATTTCTTCCGCCTAGAACGGCCATGGATGAGTCGGCGAGCAACATTTTATTGTGCATTCGTCTATTTTTATCTTTGAAATCAACCATGAGTTCGACGGAACGCGCAACCTTCGAGATGCCCTTGCCATCGAACTTCAAGGGATTAAAAAGACGAATCTCAACTTGAGGATGTCGATCAAGCTGACGATATAGATCCCTGTCATCCCCAAGGTTCATATCATCCAAGAGCAGCCGAACCTTGACGCCTCGCTCGGCTGCATCCAGCAGAGCGGAAAGCAAGAGTTTGCCTGCCTTGTCCTGGTGCCAGATATAATACTGCAGATCGAGTGAGCGTTTGGCTTCGCGGATGAGAGTTAAACGCACATGTAAGGCCTCTAAGCCATCATCGAGAATCATAAAACCCGAATTTTCTAGACTCGCATCTGAATTTTTGGGTAAGGCCTCAACCGGTGAAATAAAAAATAGACTTGCGAGCAGGAGCGCGCAAAGTGCTTTCAAACTCATAGTCATGCGTGAGTCTTTCATTTTGGATACGATCTGAAAGCTAAAGCCGTATCTTTATTTGAGCCAAGTGAGCTTGTCGGTTTTAAGCGCCCGGAATAGAAAACGGCCCGCCTCGTTTGAGGGCTTCTTGATAAGCCTTTCGGCTATGAATCTTTTCCAGCCAGGCCTTCATCTTTGGTTTGTCACTCGCGCCGCCGCGTGCCAACGCAGCCTCGACGACATAACTCATCTGGATATCAGCCGCGGTGAAGTCCTCACCAGCAAACCAAGCAGACTTCTCCAAATGTTTTTCAATAAACTCAAAGTGACTCTTAAGTTGAGGATTGACGAAGGAGGATTTCACCTTACCCGCAAAGCCTTTGATGACAGGACGAATAAGAAATGGCATTGGAGCCTTCGGCGCCTGAGTGAACACCAGCGAAAGGAGGAGAGGAGGCATAGCCGAGCCTTCGGCATAGTGCATAAAGTATTTGAAATCCACCCAACTCTGCGTCAGTGCCGTGGGCTGAAAGCGTCCTTTACCATACTTCTCGAGCAGATATTCGATGATCGCACCCGATTCGGCAACAACCAGATCACCATCGGTGATAACGGGCGATTTGCCGAGAGGATGGATCGCCCGAAGCTCGGGCGGCGCTAACATGGTTTTGGGATCACGTTGATAATATTTGATATCGTAGGGTAGACCAAGTTCTTCTAAGAGCCAGAGTATGCGCTGAGAACGCGAGTTATTGAGGTGATGAACTGTAATCATGAGCGATAGACTCCCGACTTCCAAACTCAAAGGTATCGAACATCGCGATCATAGATTCAAATGATCGCACCGCACCTTTTTGTACCGCATCAGGAAGAATTTCGCGCGCACTTTCGAGTTCGTTGAACCGGCGCATAAAATACGGCCAGCGCAGACGATTCTGACTTCCCCGCAAAAGAAAGTCTTTGGGCCATTGTTCAGGAAGGGACTTGGCGACCTCGCGGCCACCGAGCACCGAGCCTTCGATCACATAGAGAAAGCCCCAGAATTCAGAGCGATTATGAATGGCCGGAATCAACGGTGAAACATTGGGAATCCGAGCTTGATGATGCAGAGCATTCATAGCGAGTAGATCGTCCTCAAGCGCTTTACGCCAGTCGCTGTAGTCGAGAATCGCGCGATCATCATCGTGGATGTACTCTTGATCGTGATGCAATTGCAGAGCGATGAACGCGCGGAAGGATTCGAGAAAACCGCGATAAGCATCCGCTTCGTTGTACCGCATAAAACGGACAAGTAAGGGATGTTCATCGAGAGACTTGTGAATGGAACCAGTCGCTGTCCGGACCTGGGCGAGAACACTCATGCTTTGAGCCTTCACATAGTTGCAATAGGCTCTGAGCTGTAGGCGTTGGTCTTCAGCTGGGGCCGTCCGCAGTAATATAATATTTTGGAAACGAGTTCTTCAAGTGCGATAGGTTTAACGAGGTAACCATCGAAGCCCGCTGTCGCCAGTGCTTCTTCCAGGTTGTCCCAGGAGTGACCGGAGAGGGCTACGATTTTACCGGCATAACCGTCCTTGCGAAGCTGAATCACAGCCTCCATGCCGTCCATATTAGGCATTTCAAGGTCCATCAAAGTAATGTCGAAAGTTGTCTCATCCATTTTTTGCAGCGCGTCCTCGCCATCTTTAGCGGTTGCGACGGTTGCACCATAACGGCCAAGGAGTCTGGAGAATAAAACGCGAATGTCTTCGGCATCTTCGACTACCAGAACTTTCAGAGATTCAAGGACCTTATCATTGTTATCCATAAGGACTCCAAATTAGCACAGAATTTTAGGCTGCCACCTTTTCCAATCCTCGGTTTGTCCCTGTAGCAATAATCCTTCACTGAAGGTCTGAAGGCTACATCCCGACCATCTTTGAGAAAAACCAATTTTCTCTCAGACAGCTGTGATGAGCTTAAGAATTAGCTGTATGAATTCCAATACAGATTAATTCGCAACAGCCAGGGATTCTTATGCCGCACAATAACGTTTCCAAGGAGCAGGAAGCAGTGATGCAAAATCCTCGCCAGACTTAGAATGCGTAATACCGATCACCGAGGAACATCGAAACGATTTTGCCATCGAGTCTTTCACCGAGAAAACAGCTGTTTTTCGAGAGGCTGTATAAATCGTTCTCGCTAACCGTCTCGCTCTCGCCGCGGTTGACTAGCACGGCGGCCATCGGCCTAGCCGGGGACACATCTCCGAACTCCGAAGAGATGCCTAGAAATTCCGCTGGTTTGGTGGAGAACACCTGAACAAGGCGCTGGGGCGATAACACGCCTTCGCGCACAAGGGTAAGGAGAACACGAAGACTGGTTTCGAGCCCTGTTGTGCCAAAAGCCGAGGTCTTAAAATTCTGACCTTTCGCACCGGATTCATGAGGAGCATGATCGGTCGCAACAAAGTCGATTATGCCTTCGGCGAGTCCATGACGAAGCGCGCGTCTATCGTCTTTGCCTCGAAGCGGAGGATTCATTTTGAAGGATGTGTTGTCGTCTTTGATATCGTCGCTGGAGAACCAAAGGTGATGAGGCGTGACTTCGCAGCTGACGCTTAAACCTGCTTGTTTCGCCGAGGCCACTTGCTCAAGCGTCTCATGCGCCGAGACGTGGAGAACATGGTAGCGGGCGCGAGGAAACTCTTTTAGGAGCTTAATATCGCGTTGAACCATATCGGATTCCGCATTCGCTGGATAAGCCGGTATTCCAAGCCTCGCTTGCATAGGACCACTTGCTAAAACCCCACCGTGACCAGGGAATTCCGCATGCTGAAGGATAGGCAGACCCGTGCTTTCACTTGCAGCAAAGGCCTCGCGCATCAAATTATCATCGACCACGCCCACGCCGTCGTCGGTGAAAGCTTTCACGCCCCACTTTGCAAGCTCTTGATAAGGAACCGAGGCCTTACCCTTCATATTGTGCGTGATGCAGCCTGTAAGATAAGCCTTCACACCGGTTAAGTGTGCGGCCTCTTCGAGTTCGAGCATTGCGGCTTCGCACACTTCTGTCGAATCGATTGTGGGTTTGGTATTAGGCATGGAAAGCACAGCACCTATACCGCCGCGTAGTGCAGCGAGCAGCCCTGTCCCAGCCGTCTCTTTCTCAGCCTGACCTGGCACGCGTAGATGGACCTGCGGGTCCACACCAGCCGGAATCAGCGTATAACCGTGCCCCTCGATAAGATGAGCGCCGCGGGGCAACGCGAGTTCGCGTTCGATGGCTTTGATCTGTCCGTGTTCAACTTCAATATCACATTGCGCGGTGACTCCGCGTTCGGTCCAGAGTTCGACGTTCTTAATCACGTAATGATTATAGGCGTGATACATGCGCTCATCTCCCATTTGCGTGAGGCCGGGGGGGTCACGGGGAGCATACCCCGAGTTTTGAAAAAGAGCCAAGGATTACCGCTCCAATTCATTGACAGACTTACAATTTGCAGGAAGAATTCGAAGAGATTAGAGAGGGAGACTTTGCCATGGCCGAGAACATCAGGATTATCACGACCGGTGGAACCATCGATAAGGTTTATTTCGATGCATTAAGTGATTATCAGGTAGGCGAACCCACCATTGGCCAGATCCTCGAAGAGGCGCATGTCGAGGTGAATTACACCGTTCAACAGGTGTGCAAAAAGGACAGCTTGGATCTCACTGATGAGGATCGTGAAGCAGTGGCGGAAGCTGTTCGCGCCTGCAAAGAAAGGCGTGTGCTGATCACGCACGGCACGGATACGATGATTAAGACAGCACAATATTTAAAGAGCATCGCTGGCAAAACCATAGTTTTTACCGGGGCGATGAATCCCACGCGGATTCGAAATTCTGATGCCTTCTTTAATGTCGGTTGCGCGATTATCGCAGTCCAGACTTTAGCACCAGGGATATATATCGTCATGAACGGCCAGATTCATAGCCCCGATAAGGTCCAAAAGAATCGATCGCACTCGCGTTTCGAGAGTTTCTGATCATTCCTTATTTCGCGTGCGTGACGAGCCAGCCTATCCAGCCGCGCACTTTGCACTCGTCAGCGACAGTGAGATGTAAACGAGTGATTTCGGCGAGAACACCCTCGGCGTTTGCTTCATTAAATCCCGCAAGATAAAGTGATCCATGGGGCGCCAGCCGATGTTTGAGGTCTTGGAGCAGATCGGTGAGTGTAGGCGGTAAAATATTACACGCGATGGCATCCCACGGCTTGTCGGTGACAGGCAAACTGCCTAATAACAACTCTATGGAAATTTCATTGAGATGAGCGTTCTCTTGGGAATTTAAAATAGCGCTGTCTTCGATATCGGTCCCACAAAGAGTGTCAAAACCCAGGTGATGAGCTGCGAGGCAGAGCACTCCTGTTCCAGTTCCGACATCCAAAAATCGACCAAGACCAGTTCGTTTCTCCAGCAATCGAATCAGCGCCTGAGTGGTCGCATGCTGACCGCTTCCAAACACCTGGGATTCAATAAGCCGCAGCCGAATCTTTCCCTCGCCTCCTTCGATCGATGGTGCTGCGATGAAGAATCTCTCGGTTTCCAGTGAGGAAAAACCAGGCTCCCAGGCCTCTTTCCAGAGGGTATCGGCAATCCATTTTTCATGGATCGTTACCGAAAATTTTTCTTTGAGCTGAAGTATCAGTGAGGAAAGTTCATCACGAGATGAGCGATAAATTAGGATTGGACCAAGGTCAGCCTTTGACCAATCGTCAAAAGCAAGGTCCCAATCGTCTTCATCAGCATTGACTTCGCCCGCCGACTCGACAAAATCCTCTATCCCTTGCGCGCGAATGAATGCGAGCACGTCCATTCGCATTGTGCCTGGAAAAATAGTCAATTCGAATGTTTGCTCATTCGTCATCGCAGTCATCCCTTAAAATCCTCGATCCAAAGGGGAGCTAATACCGCTTTTTAAAGAGAAATCCCAAATCTCTTTGAGAAATTGCCCGCTTTCTCATCGCCAGTTCACCTGAATTTCGTTATCATGCTCCCATTCGCTATTTTGGCGCCACAAAGCTAAACGACTTGGCGCCCTTATTCCTTCCATGGAGTCAAAAGGTATGAGTTCTGGTCTCCTTATTTCTGTCCTAGTTGGTGGCCTTGGTGTGGGTGGGGCTGTCGGATATGTCGCTGGTACTGGCACAGCATCAGGCAAAGCGACTAGCTCTGCGTCCGCCCCTGCTCAAGATACTGCTTGGTTTACATACGAAGGCAAAACATACAGCACTAGTTCGTTGCCGACTCAGATTCAAACGAATCTTTATCAGGCAGAGATGGAAACCTATAACCAAAAGGTAGCTGTCGTTCGTGAATTTGCGGTTCGTCTCGCACTAGCCCAAGAGCAAAAAAAGTTCACGACCGTCGATAAACTTCCTCCTCTAGAAGACCTTCTTCCTGCGGGTCAAGTCGATGACGCTCAAGCCAAAGCTTTCTTTGAAGCCAACAAAGACAAGATTCCTCCGGGAACAACTTATGAGCAGCTCGCCCCACGTATCAAGGACCTCCTCGGTAACGAAGGTCGCGCTAAGTCTTTCGAATCCACTTGGCAAAAGTTGACGACAGATAAAAAGCTCACTTTGCTCGTCAAAGAGCCACAAGCTCCTGTTGTTACCGTTCCAACCGATGGCTTTCCTGCAGTCGGCGACAGCAGCAAAAACGTTCTGGTTGAAATCTCGGACTACCTCTGTCCTCATTGCCAAGAAGTTGCGCCTGCAGTGAAAGCATTGAAAGACAAACACGCAAAAGATCTGAAAGTCATTCAGATCAACTTCTCGCTTCGCCCAGACAAGCTCAGTGGCGCACTAGTTGAAGGTGCATTCTGTGCTTCGAAACAAAGCAACGAAGCGTTCTGGAAATTCCACGAAACAGCTTTCTCGAAGCCATGGGGAACATTCGCGGATGAGTACGATATCGCAAAGGTTAAGCCTATCGCCGAAGCCGCTGGTCTTAAAATCCCTGAGTGGGAAGCCTGCTTGAAAACAGACGAGCCTAAGCAGTTCGTAAACAAAGCCAAAGACGTTGCGAACGGGCTTGGCGTTACAGGCACTCCAACATTCTTCCTCAACAACAAACGCATTAACATCCATCGCCCGGAAGAACTTACGGCAGCGGTTGAAGCGGGTATGGTTAAGTAAGTATTCCCTTCTCGTTCTCAAGGGTGGCTGTCTATCGCCACCCTTTTTTTAATCCAAATTTCGCACTTCCCTGCCGCGCCTAAATGATGTATCTCCTGTGCAGCTAAGCAGAGGACTACTATCTATGCGAAACCTACTCCTACTCGCAGTCTTAACCCTGATCGCCGGCTGTACTAAAGACTCTCAATATGAAAAAGCCCCTGAAAGCACTGACCATAATCCTGAGGTGTCGATCGGAAATGACTTCCCACAGCAAGATTCTAAACAGCAAACTCCGACGCGCCCATCCGAGATCAAGCTGGGTTTGAACGATGTCTCAATTCTTATCCCTTACTTTAAGCATCCGGCGCTCTTCAAAACCATGCCGAGCTTTCTCGACTATTTTCCATCCTCGCACCTCAAAGCCTTGGATAATACGCTCAGATCCGACAATGAAACGGCTGATCAAAATACGACATTGGCTAGAATCGGAACCGATCAAAGCTACTTTGATTATCGCTTGGTTTCGATACGCTTTGATCCCTGCGCGAACGTTCTCTCGCCCATGACGACACCCAGCTGTGAGGCCGAGATTAGACTGGTTTGGCAAAGAGCGGTGAAGGCTTCCGACACCGACTACTTCTTCGACGACAATGTGATTCACACAATTCATGCTGTCGCATCCGAGGAATTTACTGCGATCGTAAAACAGCTGAGGGTTTTAAAAGGAAACGCAAAGCATGAGACCTATGATCTCCCCCTACTTCCTAGCCCAACAATTGAAAAAGAAGGTCCAAACTCAAGTTATTTAAAGGGCCTCTTATCCTTGGTGAAAGCCAATACCAAAAATTTGATCGGGATCGCCTACTTCGCAAACACATCCAAGACGCTTGGCAACTGGCCTATGTTTCGCCTCGATCGATCGGGCGAGAGTCTCTACGAAACAGATATTCCCGTAGCCCATGCCAAGATTCAAAGGATGACGGGCCGCTCGTTTCTTTCCAAGCCCATGCCGCTCGGAATAACAGCGGATGCGAACGCGCTTGAAAACCCACGCCTGCATTCCACTCTGGATACCGACTGTGCGAGCTGTCACCGCGCAAATAACGAAACAAACAAAGGCCTTGGTCAATATGAAAACAGCAATTTCGACCTGACAGCTCGCTTTGCGACGGGATCGAAGGTTTCTCTACAGATGTTTAGTTACTTTGATCAGCAGATAAAAATCACGCCGAGGGTGATCAACACCTCGGCGGAAATCTGCGATTATATCAATTCAGGAAAGTTCTAAAATAAAAAGGTTCGAAGTCCGGGCCGAAGCCCGGTTCGCAAAACGGAGCGCCCTGAGGAAGCAATGATCTTTATCCACTGAGGGATTGCCGACCAAGACCGGTACTTCTGAGTTCCGAGGAACTAAAGGACCCTTTGCAAGGCCCTTAGCGAAGAGTAAAGTCGAGGTAAATAGGGCAAAAGTAACGACTGTCATTGCTTTCAAAGGCTGATTTGCGTTCTTCGAATTACAAGAGATTGAATCCCTGCGCCTTGAGGAGTCGAGTCCTGGACTAAGATTGCAAACTTTCTCAGACAACTCTCCCACAGATAGCCTCTGGGTCTACCCTGACCTCATTGACGCGAAGTGATCGCAATAAAGGGAAACATCAAATTTCGTGGAATATGCGTTTTGCGAATATATATCCCATCCTCGTCATCCATAAAATTAAAGCGATACCCGACGCCGATTGGTCCTAGACCCACGAAACCTTCCAGGAACCAGTAACGCGTATCGCCTTTGCCAAGCCCAATCACGTCTTCCGTCAGTATCTGCGATTGACCAACAAATAGATGCGACCAGACACTGGTTAAGGTCTGCTTGGGTTCCAAGGTCCCAATTCCAACTTTCAAATCCAATATATTCGTGGAACCTATCGATGCCGTTGCAATACCGGCACTCGCATTCAGATAACCCGAGAATGGAAAATTGCCGTTCACACCTATAGAGACATTCGTGTTCTGCCCTCCAATGATCACATCATAGGACGGCGAAGCTTCTTCATCCTGAGTGGATACTTGAGAATATGAGACGGAACTCAGCAAAATCACGGGCAGCAGCAACCATTTTTCCATAGGAAACCCTCGCGAGATAGGCAAAATGTCTTTCAGTAAGATTTGCAAATCTTATCATAGAAGAGCCTTTGGGACTTTCATCACTTTCCCGTAAAAATCCCACAAAGGCGCTAGGCTGCAGAGGAAAAAGAGGGCCTTTAACTAACTGATATTTCTGTCAGATCCACAAACATTTGAATTCTTCATAAAAAGTGCGATGGGGTTAGAGTCCATGCTCGGTCACACCCGAGTCCCTTACATAGAGACTAAGAGGTTTTTCGTGAAAGTCATCACTCTCTATCTTGTTCTCCTCCTATGGGGAACCCTGGCCAGAGCCGAGGATGATCAGCTCATCAATTTACCAAACCGCCCAGCAAACGCCCTAAGCGGTTCCGCCTTCATGAAGAAGATCGCTCGCCTCGATGGGGGAGCCCGCGAGACCGCAATGGTCGCCGAGATTCTTAAAGGCAATATCCCAAGCTTTCTTCGCCGCCTTACGCCCATCGACACTAAGCTCACAGCTGGTATTTACCGTGGCCAAACTCTTCGTTACTATGCTTTACCAGATTATCTGGCTGTAGGGTCGGATGAAGACTACGTGCGTGTCCCACTCAACCTATACTCGGTAGAAAAGCTCAGTGAACAGCTCGATCTCTCGCTTCCCACAGTAAAAATGGTCGATGATATCTATGCTCATGCTAAGCAAAAATTCGCTCCACAACCTGTCGTCAACAAACTTAAGATCTCGTCGACATCCAACATCCAAACCCACAACGATATGCTCAAAGCTCAATTTGGCGAACGCTACCATGCCGGTGAACTCACAGCCGGTCACAAAAAAGATGTGGTTCAGAGCCGAAGAATTCTAAGAAAGCCAGGCTCCATAGCAATCTACGGCTGGCATCGAAACAGCGAGAGTCCGATCCAGCCTCTCTCGACAGCTCACTCGGCGGATTACGCAGACTACAGCCACGGAATCAGACTCGTATCGAACCTCGTGAAAATCGGCCAACAGACTTTAGACCTTCGAGATATCTTAGAGAACAAAAACCAAGCTTCGCTTCTGAGCTACGAAGGCACTATCCCGCAAATGGCCCGCATGAAATCACAAAACCGCACTGGCCTTGCTTTCGTTACACGTCCCTGAGAATCAGACGAACTTAGAGAAACGTCTGAGCGAACAAGAAATGAAAATAAAAAAAGGCACTTCAAGAGTGCCTTTTTTTGTTTGGTTCATCTTCGAAGAAATTCTTAGTGGTGATGTCCACCAACACCGTGCACGTGGCCGTGTTGCAATTCTTCAGCGGTTGGCTGACGAACATCGACTACCTTCACATCGAAGTGCAAAGTCTTGCCCGCGAGTGGATGGTTTGCGTCAACAGTTACTTCAGTCTCTGTGACTCCAACAACTGTAACGACTTCAACGCCGTCGTCCGTCTGAGCTTGAAGCTGCATGCCGACTTCAAGGCCTTTTACGCCAGCGAACTGAGCGCGTGGCACGGATTCAACCAATGAATCATCTTTTTCACCGTAACCGTCTTCCGGCTTAACAGTGGCTTTGAACTCAT
>JAZKGL010000295.1:0-4128 GCA_040385935.1 Bdellovibrionota bacterium | reverse complement strand
GAGGAGCGAATGATTCTGCAGATCCTGGCTTTGAATTACTTTCAAGGACTGACCCTTCGCTGGTCGAGCGGAACCGTTTCAAGGCATAATGCAAGTGGCGGCAAGGGCAGCCATGCACGGGATTTCTAGCATCCTCGTGAGGGGTCTGCAATCGCCTATGGCAGGCCACTCAGCCATGAAATTATAACATAGCTCCGATTTGTGAGGCTTCAGGTGACAGACAATTCCTTATTCCTGCAAAAACCGATCACGGGGGCAACTCGCTTCGGCGGGTTAATAGGACGAGGAATCGGTCATTCGTTGTCACCTTTTATTCATAACACCGCCGCCTCGCACCTCGGTCTGGATCTCGTCTATCTGAGTTTTGACTGCCCTACGGCACCGGGTGCTGAGTTCTTTCAGACCCTACTTCGCTCCAACTGTTATGGGTTCAACGTAACCGTTCCCTACAAAGAACTCGTAGGACAGGTGCTCGGGGATTCGAGTCTTGTGAGCTGCAATACGTTGATCCCGCGCGGCGATCGCTGGGCGATGGCAAGCACAGATGCCGAAGGTTTTTTGGAAGGGCTGAAGGATATAGGCTGCGAACTCTCAGACTTCTCAGCCGTCATTTGCCTCGGGCATGGTGGGGCTGCCAAAGCGCTGATCGATGGCTTCGCTCAAAAAGCGCCTGAGCGTCCTATCTTTGTTTTAAAGCGCGGGGGCCAGGGTGATGGGGCTGAGAGAGGGTTCGAACCCGAAGTCTTGTCCCAGCTTATTTCTGAGTATCCCAATGCCTTGGTGATCCAATGTACAAGCGCTCCCCTCAAAGGCGATGATCTATCCCGTTTCTGCCCATCGATTAAAGGTCTTAAGGGTGCTTTTGTAGACCTAGTTTACGGGAAGCCCTCGGCTCTTCTTAGCGTCGCGAAAAATTTGGGAGTACCAAGCCAAGATGGTATTCCTATGCTTTTAGCTCAAGCTCTCTTATCTGAGAAACTTTGGTGGGGGCAGTCGGCCGATTTTTCTGTTATGAAGGCGGCGATGGCGACGCATCTAGCTTCGCGTCGCATATAGTCTTCGTCTCAGGGAGCACCTCGTCTTGTCTCGCGTATTTCTTGAACAGCTCTTTCAAAAGCATAACCTTGAGTTCCTCGGCGTCGTTCGTCTTGGGCCGGAGCCGACGTTTGCTTGGTTCAAGGAGTGGCTCGACCAGGGCTTTCATGCTGAGATGGATTTTTTGAAGAATTATCTGGAGCGCCGGCAAGATCCCAGCACTCTTATCGAGGGTGGCGTACAGGCTTTGATCTTTGGTTTGAACTATAACCAAGGGGATAAGCTGAGTGAGGTGCTTAATGGCGCCCCGCGTATCGCCCAATACGCAAGGCTTAAGGACTATCATAAAAGTCTAAAGCAAAGAGGCGAGTTGATCTGCGATGAACTTAAAAAATCCCATCCATCGTTAAATTCCCGCGTGATGGTCGACAGTGCTCCTTTACTGGAACGGGCGCTGGCTGATCGCACCGCGCGCGGTTTTATCGGCAAAAACACATGTTTTATTCATCCTGAGAAAGGGAGCTTATTTCTGCTCTCAGAGATTTTGCTCGATCAGAATATTTTTGAAATCGATGAAAAGGTCCCTGTCGATCGATCCACACGATCGGATGAGGGTGGGTGCGGAAGCTGTAAGCGCTGCCAGGTCTACTGTCCCACGGGCGCTCTGGATCAGGCCTACAGACTTGATGCTCGCAAATGTTTAGCATATTGGACTATCGAGCATCGCGGGACGATTCCCGAAGAGTTCTGGCCTCATGTGAAGACCTATATTTTTGGCTGCGATTTGTGCCAGCTCGCCTGTCCGTATAACCGCGCGGCGTCCAAGACTTTGGAGGAAACGATATTAAGCGCACAGATGGATCTGATGGAGATCGCATGTATGACGCAAGCGGACTATGTACGAATGTTTGCAGGAACGCCTGCTACGCGCGCGAAGCGCTCAGGTCTTAGGCGCAATGCCTTGATAGCGATGTGTGAGAGTAAAGATCTACGATTAGAACAGGCCTTATCGGCTATCGTGGATGAGGATGAAGCCGTGCTTCATGAGACCAGGGCTCAGATCGAACGAAAAAAATAAACAAATAAAAAACCCGGAAGCCTTACAGCTGCCGGGTTTTGAGATTTTGTCGTGGTGCTCAGGGGGGGACTCGAACCCCCACACCTTACGGCACATGCCCCTCAAACATGCGTGTCTACCAATTCCACCACCTGAGCATTTGCGCTTTTGTTCAGTGAACAAGAAGTGCTTATGGAGCTACGGGAGCAGTTTCAACTGGGGTTGCAGGAGCAGGAGTTGCTGCAGGAGCCGGAGGAGTAACCGGAGCTGCGGGTTCCGCTGGTTTAGGCGCTTCAGTCTTGCCAGCTGCTTGCTCGAGACGTGAACCAAGACCAGTTTTACCTGAAGTCCCAGAACGAACCGAAAGAACAATGCTAGAAGCCATGAAGATGCCGGCCATGACGTATGTGACTTTGCCTAGAAACGATGTTGCACCCGAAGCGCCGAAAAGGCCAGTCGAGTTACCACCGCCAAAAGCAGCGCCTACGCCACCTGAGTTACCACCTTGAATAATGATCACGAAGATCAAAAACAAAGCAGCCAGTGTATGAACGGTTGTGAGCAAAATATCCATATCACCACCGATAGAAACTGATGGTGGCTTCTCCCAGAATCGAACTGGGGACACGTAGATTTTCAATCTACTGCTCTACCGACTGAGCTAAGAAGCCACTTTCCCGAAAGGGAGACTAGTAATTAAAGTAGCCTACAAATCTTGTCAAACACTTTCTCGATGCAAAGCACGCTTTGCTTTCCGAAAACTTTTGACTACCCGAGGCCAACTTTTCTAGGCTATCAGATAATGCGTCGCGCATCCTAGTTCGTAAATGAAAAATTTTACGAATAACGTCCCTAGAGATACAAGGAAGAGAGCCATGGCCTTTGCTTTCAAAAAAAATCCTGAGCGTCCTACACTCATCGCCGGACCTTGCATGGCCGAATCGCTGGAGCTACTCGAAACTGTCGTAGCACCTCTCCATGCCCTCAGCAAAGAACTCAAATTCGACCTTATTTTTAAGGCAAGTTTTGACAAAGCGAATCGAACCTCGATCGGCAGCTACCGTGGCCCCGGTCTCTCACAAACTTTAAAATGGTTCGATGCGATTAAGTCAAAATATCCTGGCCTGCCAGTCCTCACCGACATCCATGAGACCATTCAGGTTGCCGAAGCGGCGGAAGTCATCGACGTTTTGCAGATTCCCGCTTTTCTTTGTCGGCAGACAGATCTTCTAGTCGCAGCTGCGCAGACCGGTCGTGCGGTGAACGTCAAAAAAGGACAGTTCCTCGCCCCCGAAAATGCGCAGCACATCATAAGTAAGATGGTAGCCGCGTCGAAGGAAAAGGGTTTTGAGCCGAATTACGCTCTCACCGAGCGCGGTGTGACCTTCGGCTACGGAAACCTGATCGTCGATATGCGTGGCCTCAAGATCATGAGTGATATGGGGGCACCAACAATTTTCGACATCACGCACAGTCTTCAGCTCCCGGCCGCCGGTGGCAGCAGTGGCGAAGTCTCGGGCGGTCTTCGTAACTTTGCCCCTGTGCTTGCCCGATCAGCCACAGCCACAGGTTATCTCGATGGTTATTTCCTCGAGGTTCACGCCGATCCGAATAACGCCAAGAGCGATGCTGCGACTCAGCTCTCCATCGAGCAGGCGACAGTTCTTTTGCGCCAGATCATTCCCCTCTGGTATCATCTGAAAGGTTCGACTCAAAACGATAAGGTTTTTGTCTAAGGAGTACAGGATGGATGAACGCCGAGGTCAGGATCGATGCCCCGTCTGTCAGGGACCTATGAAACAGGCCGACAACGGAACACTTCGCTGCCGAAAATCCATCTGCGCCTACAATCACCGAAACGAAGCCTGTCCGCGTTGCCAGCACAAAGGTCCCGAGGTTAGTTCGGCGGGTACTGATAGTTACACTTACAGTTGCCCTGAATGCATGAATAAATGGACAAAGGCGGCTTCCTGAGGAGGCAATGTCACTTGGTTTAAGACTGTGGGGCTTTATACTGTGCGTTTTCCCTCGGGATA
>JAZKGL010000294.1:0-2873 GCA_040385935.1 Bdellovibrionota bacterium | reverse complement strand
TTAAAATGCGTATTCACAAACACCGGATGATACTTCGCCAAGATCTTCGCCAAGCGATCCGTCACGCGATAAGGCAGCGTAACCGGAGTCCGCGTACCAAACCGTATGATCTCGACATGAGGAATCGCCCGAATCCGCTCAAGCAAACTCTCAATCGCCGCATCCGAAGCCACAAAAGAATCACCGCCCGTAATCAACACATCCCGAATCGCCGGATTCGCCGCAATATACTCAATCCCGCGATCGATAATCGCGCGATTAAAATGCAGCCCCACTTCCTCATCCCTGCGCTTACGAAAACAATACCGACAATAGACCGGGCAAAGCTGAGCCACACAAAAAGCCACGCGATCAGGATAAACCTGAACCACTTCGCGAACCGGTGAATGCGCAACCTCCGACAGCGGATCAGCAACGCCCAAACTATCCTTCAACTCTTCAATTCGTGGCAAAGCCTGCAACCGAATCGGACATTCATCCTCATCCAGTCGAGGCAGCATCAAACCCATATAATAAGGCGTGATCCCCGCGTTAAACAAATGCCCAAGCTCCTGAAAGCCCCGCGACTCCTGCTCCTTCAAATCAAGAACCTTCGCCGCCGCCGCACCATCAGTCACCTGATTCTTCATATGCCAACGCCAGTTTAAAAACGCGCGAGGCTCGACACCAAACCGCGCCGCCATCTTCGAAGTCAAAGAATTCGGATCTTCCGCTAGTGGCAAAAACTCTTCTGGAATATAAAAACCCGTGCCGTCACCCGTCTCCACCGAAGCGGCTGGTATAGGTGCTACTGTCATGGTCGGTAAATCGGTTCCCAAGTGCATTTCAAAGCTCTTTTCATGTCGCAAGGGCATAGAGAATCCGACGCATAATATAGGAGAGTTTTATGAAGATCAATCGCCTGGTTCTGGCATCCACTTCTAAATATCGCCGCGCACTACTCGATCAGGTTGGCATAATTCACCATTCACTCGCACCTGAAGTCGATGAAGATTCCATCACGGCCGATGATCCTGCATCATTAGCCTGGGCCAGAAGCGAAGCGAAAGGCCTTTCTCTTCCTTTCGATGGCACACCATTCCTCGCCATCGCAGCCGATCAGGTCCTCGATTTTGAAGGTCAGGCGTTTGGCAAAGCTCACTTGCGCGAGGACGCTAAAGCCAGGCTAAGCGCTTTCTCAGGCAAAACTCACACCCTTCAAAGCGCCTACAGCCTCGTTCTCTACACGCCCAAGGGCCCTTCGATTCTAAAAACCGAAGTCGTCCCCGCAACTATGCACATGAGAAAACTCAGCGAAGGAGAAATTGAAGCCTACCTCGACACAAACGAATGGAAAGGCTGCGCGGGCTGCTACCAATACGAAAACAAAGGAATGAATCTCTTCGAATCGATCGAAGCCGATATCAGCACGATCATCGGCCTACCGCTTCCGCACCTGCTCAAAGATTTAAGAGACCTTGGAATTAACGTGCTTTCGGCACCGAACGGGCCTTGGACTTTGCAGGAGATTTCTTAACCTTCTTGGAAACCTTTTTCACAACCTTCTCTTTAGGCCGCGGTTTCAAATCCTCAAAACTCGGACAGATATCCGCGAGCACACACTGCTCACAAAGCGGCGACATCGCTTTGCAGGTATAACGGCCATGCAAAATAAAGTGATGATGACCATCGGGAAGGAGCGACGGATCCACAACCTTCAAAAGCTCAAGTTCGGCTTTCTCCGGCGTTTTCTCATCCTGAAGTCCAAGCCGCCGACTCACCCGATACACATGAGTATCCACGGCAAGCGTCGGCTCACGAAAGATTTCGCCTAGAATAACATTCGCCGTTTTGCGACCCACGCCCGGCAAATCTTCAAGCTCAGCACGCGTCGAAGGTATATTGCCGCCATACTTCTGCAGCAAAATATCCGACAGTCGATAAACATTTTTGGACTTGGTCGGCGCAAGGCCAATCGATCGAATCTTCGCCAACAGCCCATCGGCGCCAAGCCGCAACACGTCCTCGGGCTTAAAACCAGCTCGATAAAGCGGTTCCATAACCTTATTCACGGATTTATCAGTGGTCTGTGCGGAGAGCACAACGGAGACGAGCAAATGATAGGGCGTTTTGTAAAACAGCTCGCAGCGGGGGTCTGGATTCACTTCATTCAATCGATGCAGTATGGTGCGAGCGGCTTCTTTTCGTTTTGAAAGCGACATTAGTTTCAAATCAAAAACCTCACACCAAACCACCTAGATAAATTACTCAGAAACCTCAAGCGTAACATCACCGTAAACTTTGCATTGGCAAGCCAAGCGCTCGTTCGGTTCAGCGGCCATAGTCTCAAGGAAATCTCTCTCATCATCGAGCATCGGACTCAAATGATCTGCGCCATCAATGACACGAACCATGCAAGCGCCACACGCTCCATCACGACAGCCGAAAAGAATAGAGGTATCATGCTCTTCACACATATCAATTAAGGCATAGCCATCTTTGACGTCTAGAGTGAGCTTGTCTGTCTTAATATTTACTTTTGGCATACGATTCTCCTGCCGAATTGCCAATGTGGTTTGCCAAGGACTCGCCAATATAAAGGCGCAGCGTTAAAAGTCCATAACTTTCCAAGAACTTCGCCGCCTCGCAGACTATTATCCGGATTCACTATACAATTCTCCGCACTAAAATGCTCCTAGGAGATGTTACGAAAATTCTGCCAAGGTGTTATTCTCATTGGCTTCGGGACCGGAAACGACGGCCGACCTACAAGAGGACATTAAGATGAGTCAGAATCAATCAGCAGCAGACTTCTTCGGTTGGACACTCAAACCCTGGCTAGCGTCTGCTTCCTTTGATCAGACCGATACCGATACGCAGATCGTTTACTGTGG
>JAZKGL010000293.1:15506-23107 GCA_040385935.1 Bdellovibrionota bacterium | reverse complement strand
TGAATTGTATCAACTCAGTTGAGCAGTTCGAGATTCTTCTGCTCCTTCGTCAAACGCACCAGCTCGATGCCGAGACCATCAACCGCCAACTGCGAACCTCGCTCACGTCGGTCGAAAAGCGTCTTGAAGACCTCGCTCGCAAAAACCTCATTTCAAAACAGGAAACGGGCGGCCACATATCGTATTTTTATGACCCCCCCGAACGCTATAAAGCGATAATTGATCAACTTGTCGGTTTATATAGCACGCACCGTGTTGCGATTATCAATCTCATATTTTCTAGACCTCAGGACGTACTTAAAGACTTTTCCGAAGCGTTTCGACTCAGGGAGAAAGACAAATGATGGCAACCGTCGTGTATCTCCTTTCGACTATCACCTGTCTCGCCTGTGCTTTACTCCTTTTGCGGTCCTACAAACGTGGGGGCAGCCGCCTCCTACTGTGGAGTGGGATTTGTTTTTTAGGGCTGGCCGTGAACAATGCGTTCGCAACGATCGATGTCAACACCTCGCGCGAACTCTTGGACCTTTCAACGGCCCGACTGCTTGTGTCACTCGGTAGCCTTAGTGTTCTGATCTTTGGTTTGACATGGGAGTCGACATGACATTTCCTGGCGGGCCGGAGGCCAACTTTTTTTTCTCAGGCGCCCTGACCGCAATGTGTCTCGTAGTCGCTCTGTTTTTTCTTCGGTTTTATGTCAAAAGCCGCGATCGCCTTTTTCTCTGTTTTTCTTTCGCATTCGTCATGCTTGGGGTTGAGCGGATCTTTATCAATGTGAATGAGATCTTTAACGAGAAGGTTGGTAGTGTCATACTTATTCGACTTGCTTCATTCATACTGATACTTCTTGCGATTATCGATAAGAACAGGCGCAGCATTTAAGGTGGAAAGGTTAGAGCGACATGGAGAATCAGACTCAAAAGCAAAAGACCCGCGAACTCGATCTCTACATGGCTCAAAGGGTTTTGGGGCACAAGACCTACAACGACAAGAACGGACAGGCGCGCGAAATGCTCGAGTCTGGCCAATCGCGGCCGCTGCGGAGTTATTCTTCGGACATGGGCGCGGCCTGGGAAGTCGTTGAAAAAATGGGCATCTCAATCCTCCCCGTTGAGCAGGGATGGTTTGCTCTGGTCGGCAACGCCAAAGGTTGGGAGAGCCCAGCCGACTTTATCAATTATCTTCAAACAGCTGATTTTGCACACTCAGGAGCCGCCGTCGGCGAGTCAGCCGCGACGACGATCTGCATCGCGGCGATGAAGGCCATTGAGCGCCGAGACGCTGATAATGCCGAGACTTTTTTGAATTAGTGTCTTAGCGCATAGCCAGGATTTCGACGAGTTTGGTCGCCGGGACAAATCCCGAATGATAGCCGGGAATAAAGTGGTCGCGAAAGCCTGCGAGTGTTTCGAGCAGAGTCTTTCGATGGATGGGCTTTGAAAGATGGGAGTTAAAGCCACTGCTCTCGCAGCGCTGACGCTCCTCGGCCATCGCATGAGCGGTAAGAGCGATGATTAATCCCTGATAACCGCTACGGCGCAGCTCCTGTGTCGCGCTGTGCCCGTCCATGACCGGCATCTGCAAATCCATCAAGATTACATCGTAGTCAGCTCTTAAGGCCTGTTCTACACCTTCGCGACCATTGGAGGCGATATCGATATGCGCGCCGCTGAGTTTAAGCATGCGGGTGATAAGCAGTTGATTGTCGTGACTGTCTTCCACTAGCAAGATGCGCATGCCATTGAGCTGAACCAAGGGCTCCTCGATTTTCGACTCGGGCACGGCCTTCATAGGGACAAAGGATTTGGTGGTGAGTTCCACTTCGCCTGGATCGATCGTGACAACAAAGGTTGAGCCGTGACCGAGATCACTTTCCTTTAGAATGACATCGCCGCCGAGCGTGCGCGCAAGTTTCTTTGAGAGGACCAATCCAAGACCTGTCCCACCGAAACGCCTTGTGGTCGAACTATCGGCTTGGGCGAAAGGTTCGAAGAGTCGCTTCGCTTGGTCCGCGCTAATGCCTCGACCCGAGTCTTTTACCGTGAAGGCCAGGGCCGCGACGCCCTCGGTATTGATTTCATTCTCGATGGTGACACTGATCGATCCGGAGTCGGTGAACTTGATTGCATTACCGACGATATTAAAAAGGATCTGTCTGAGGCGAAGGGGATCAGTTTTGATCCGAGAGGGCACTGAGCCCTTGGTCGCCAAGGTGAGCTTGAGGCCTTTTTCCGTGGCTTCAAGATCAAGGAGCATGTTGATGTCAGTGAGTATTTCATCGAGAGGGACAGCCACCTTTTCAACATCGAGTTTGCCGGCCTCGACCTTGGACAGATCGAGTATATCGTTGATGATGTTAGACAGTAGCTTGCCGTTGCGTTTGATCGCCTCCACGCATTTTTGTTTTTCGGAAGCGGTTTGCTCGGTCGATAAGATGAGTTCTGAAAAGCCCATGACAGCGCCGAGAGGCGTTCGGATCTCGTGACTCATATTAGCTAAAAATGAACTCTTTGCGGTGTTGGCCGCTTCGGCCTGTTCTTTGGCCGCCTGCAGCTCTTCCTGTTTTTTGCGCAGAAGCTTTTCGATGCGCTCCCGTTCCTCGACTTCGGTGCGGAGAGCGAAGTTGGTTTTCTCGAGTTCGGCGGTGCGTTCCTTGACTTTATTATCCAGCTCCGAGTAAGCGCGACGAAGAGTCTCTTCGGCATTTTTGCGATCGGTAATATCGCGCGTGACTTTGGCAAAGCCTTTGAGCATGCCTTCAGAATCGCGAAGGGTTGTAAGAACAGCATTGGCCCAGAATAAGGAGCCGTCCTTTCTGTGCCGCAGAGCCTCGACTTCGTGAGTTCCGTTTTGAATGGCGAGTTCCAGATCGATAGCCGGCATGCCTTCCGCTTTCGCCTCGCTTGTGTAAAAGCAGGAGAAATGCTGACCGATAATCTCATGCGCTTCATAACCTTTGATGCGGCGAGCGCCATCATTCCAAGTCGAAACACAGCCTTTTTGATCGAGCATATAGATCGCGTGGTCTTTGACTCCCGCGACGAGGAGTCGAAAACGATCTTCACTCTCACGCAGAGTCTGCTCGGTGCGCTTACGTTGGATATACTGTCCAACGCGCGCCGCTATGTCTTTGAGAGTAGTCAGTTTTAATTCGTCCTCCTCTTCCAAGAGAGGATTAATAAACTCCGCAACGGCTGCAAGTTTATCGCCGGCCCAGACAGGAATCGCCACAATTCCATGTGGACCCAAAGATTCAAAGCTTTCAAATCGCGGCGTCTTAGAGAATTGTTCAGCGTTGGTAATCCACACCGCCTCGCCCTGCTGCCAAACAAATCCCGGAATGTCTTCGCCGCACTTTAAAATTAATGTGCGAGATGTTCGATCAAGTTCACTCAAGCTGTCTTCTGTCGAACTTTTGCACGCGATATCGAGGCAATAAAGTGTCTGGGTTTCGGGGTCGCAATTCCAAAGGGCCGCCCACTTCCAACCGAATCCATCGCTTACCGTTTCGAGGAGTTTAGGGACGGCCTCGTTGAGGGTATAGGATTCTGCCAGGATCTTAGTCACATCAAGCTGTATACGCTGCATGCCCTCGATTCGCTTTTTATAAGCGTAGTCGCGGAGTGCGGTCTCGGCCTGACGTTGATTGATCATTTTTTGACGGTAAAGCTGAACGAAGACAGCAACCTTGGCTTTAACGACTTCAGGTTCCAAAGGTTTTTGCAAATAGTCGACGGCGCCTACATCATAGGCACGAAAAATATCGGAGACGTTTGAATCCATCGCCGTCATAAAAATGATAGGAACATTACGCGATCGCAATACGGCTTTGATGCGAGTCGCAAGCTCAAAGCCGTCCATAATCGGCATCATCACGTCGGTGAGGATGACCGCAAAATCCATAGTCTCAACACGCTGTAGGGCTTCAGACCCTGAGTTTGCCATAACCAGATTGTATTCAGGTAGGCTGAGAAAAGACTCTAGGGCGATGAGATTGGCCGGCTTATCGTCGACTAATAGTATGTTGACCACATCGACCAAGGGATCCATTCACGTTCTCCAAATAACACTGACCTTACAGGCCCGGATCCCTCACTCAGAGTGGACCCGGGTTTATCTTATTAACTCAAAGGGGTCATGCTTTTTTTTCGACCACTCTTTTCGAGCCAGATGTGAATCACCGATAAGAGTTTTTCAGGATCCACAGGTTTTGTCACGTAATCACTCGCACCAGCCAGAATCGCCTTTTCACGGTCGCCTTTCATGGCTTTTGCCGTGAGTGAGATGATAGGAAGTGTCGTGAAACGCGCGTCTTTGCGTATCGTTCGTGTCGCTTGAATGCCATCCATTTCCGGCATCATCATGTCCATGAGAACAAGGTCAACGTCGGGGTTCTCGTTGAGCTGCGTGATACCTACTTTACCATTTTCTGCATGAAGAACGATCATTCGTCTATCTTCGAGAACACTATCGATAGCAAAAATATTTCGACTGTCGTCATCGACCACCAAAATTTTGCAGCCTGTAAAGTCAGCATCGGCAGGAAGCGGCGGAACATCGACATTGTTTTCCGTGTTGGACTCTGGCAGAGCCGCTGGCGCAAAGTCAACGCCATTGTAGTTTTGCGGTAGATAAAGGGTAAAGGTACTGCCGTGGTCTGGAGCACTTTCCACATGCAGCCACCCACCGAGGAGCCTTGTGATCTCCCGACTGATGGTCAAACCGAGGCCGGTTCCGCCATACTTGCGTGAAGTTGTTCCATCGGCTTGCTGGAAGGCCTCAAAGATCATCTTTTGTTTGTTCAAAGGAATGCCAATGCCGGTATCTTGAACAGCAAATGCGACGATCGTTTGATTGGTCGGCAGCACAATGCCAGCGACCTTTTGATTGCGGCCGACTGGGGTGATATTCATCGTGACTTTGCCGCGCTCGGTGAACTTGAAGGCGTTCGACAAGAGATTTTTGAGAATCTGTTGCAGACGGTTCACGTCGGTGAACATAGTGCGCGGAACACCTTTTTCCATAATGATTTGGAAGTCGAGGCCTTTCTGATCAGCCATGTGACGGAAGGTGCGCTCGACGTAATCGGTGACTTCCGGGAGATCGACTTGCTTCGGATCGATCGGCATCTTACCGGCTTCGATTTTCGAAAGATCGAGGATCTCATTGATCAGACCTAACAGATCATTTCCGGATGAGTAGACCGTCGATGCAAACTTAACTTGATCGGGCGTAAGATTTTTCTCTTTGTTCTCAGAGAGCATTTTCGAAAGGATAAGAAGGCTGTTAAGCGGCGTGCGTAGTTCATGCGACATGTTCGCAAGGAATTCGGATTTGTATTTGGAGATAAGCTGCAGCTGCTCGGCCTTCTCCTCGACGCTTCGCGACGCAAGCTCCACTTCTTGATTTTTGACTTCGAGGAGCTTGGCTTTGTCGTTGAGTTCGTTGGCTTGCGCCTCGAGTTCTGCGTTGGAACGTTTCAGCTCTTGCAAGAGTTCCTCAGTACGCATCGAGGAGGAGATCATGTTGAGGATTACACCGATCGAATCCATCAGCTGATCGAGGAAGGTTAGATGGTTGTCGCTAAAGACTTTAAAGGACGCCAGTTCGATGACCGCCTTGGTCTCACCTTCAAAGAGTACAGGGAGGACAACGACGTTTCTCGGCGGTGCATCGCCCATCCCGGTTGAAATGTGAATGAAGTTTTCCGGCACATCGGAGAGCAGGATTCGTTTCTTCTCAAAGGCGCACTGTCCGATCAGGCTTTCTTTTAGGCGATAGCTGTTAGAAAGATTTTTGCGCATAGTGAAGGCATAGGACGCGATGAGATTGAGCATAGGGGCGTTCTCCGATGTTTCCATCATGAAGAACGCGCCGTGCTGCGCGCCGACCAGAGGCGTGAGTTCGGACATGATGAGCTGGGCGACGGAGATGATGTTTCGCTGGCCCTGCATCATACCTGAGAACTTCGCGAGGTTGGTTTTAAGCCAGTCTTGTTCGTTGTTCTTTTGGGTCGTGTCTTTGAGGTTTGCGATCATCTGGTTGATGTTGTCTTTGAGCGCTGCAACTTCGCCCATCGCTTCGACATTGATCGAGCGTGTTAGGTCGCCCTTAGTCACCGCAGTGGAAACTTCCGCAATCGCGCGCACCTGCGAGGTGAGGTTGCCGGCGAGTTGGTTGACGTTGTCGGTGAGATCGCGCCACGTGCCGGCGGCTCCCGGAACTTTCGCCTGACCGCCTAGTTTCCCCTCGATTCCTACCTCACGAGCCACCGTGGTAACTTGATCGGCAAAGGTTCTTAAGGTGTCGGTCATCGAGTTGATCGTTTCGGCGAGTGCCGCCACTTCCCCTTTGGCTTCGAGGACGAACTTCTCATTGAGATTGCCGTTAGCGACCGCGGTCACAACCTTAACGATACCTCGCACCTGAGTCGTGAGGTTTGAGGCCATGAAGTTTACGTTGTCGGTCAAATCTTTCCAGGTTCCCGCAACACCCGGCACGCGGGCCTGCGCACCAAGTTTTCCTTCGATACCGACTTCACGTGCGACTGTTGTTACTTGGTCGGCAAAAATACGAAGCGTGTCGGTCATGGAATTGATCGTTTCGGCGAGCGCCGCAACTTCGCCCTTGGCTTCGAGGACGAACTTCTCGTTGAGATTCCCGTTCGCCACAGCCGTTACAACTTTGACGATACCACGTACTTGTTTGGTAAGGTTTCCGGCCATGAAGTTAACGTTGTCAGTCAAATCCTTCCAGGTTCCGGAAACGCCTTTGACTTCCGCCTGGCCACCGAGTTTGCCTTCGGTTCCTACTTCTTTTGCCACGCGAGTTACTTCGGCTGCAAAGGAGTTGAGCTGATCCACCATGACGTTGATCGTGTTTTTGAGTTCGAGGATTTCGCCTTTCGCATCGACCGTGATCTTTTGTGAAAGATCGCCTTTGGCAACGGCGGTTGTCACCTTTGCAATGTTACGAACCTGGGCAGTGAGGTTTCCAGCGAGACCGTTAACATTATCCGTTAAATCTTTCCAGGTTCCGGAAACTCCTTTGACTTCCGCCTGGCCACCGAGTTTTCCTTCGGTCCCTACCTCTTTTGCAACGCGTGTTACCTCGGCTGCAAAGGAGTTGAGCTGATCCACCATTGTATTGATCGTATTTTTCAGCTCAAGGATCTCACCTTTGGCATCGACTGTAATTTTCTGTGAAAGATCGCCTTTGGCAACAGCTGTTGTGACCTTAGCGATGTTACGAACCTGAGTGGTTAGATTTGCTGCGAGACCGTTTACGTTATCGGTCAAATCTTTCCAGGTTCCTGAAACGCCTTTTACATCCGCCTGGCCGCCGAGTTTGCCCTCGGTTCCTACTTCTTTGGCAACGCGTGTTACCTCAGCGGCAAAGGAGTTGAGCTGATCCACCATGACGTTAATCGTGTTTTTCAGCTCAAGTATTTCACCCTTGGCATCAACCGTAATCTTTTGCGAAAGGTCACCGTTCGCAACCGCTGTCGTTACATTGGCGATGTTTCGAACCTGAGCGGTGAGGTTTGCGGCGAGACCGTTAACGTTATCGGTCAAATCTTTCCAGGTCCCCGCAACGCCTTT
>JAZKGL010000293.1:0-15406 GCA_040385935.1 Bdellovibrionota bacterium | reverse complement strand
TTTCGCCTTTGGCATCGACTGTAATCTTTTGCGAAAGGTCACCTTTGGCTACCGCCGTCGTTACCTTGGCGATGTTACGAACCTGGGCGGTGAGGTTGCCAGCGAGACCGTTTACGTTATCGGTCAAATCTTTCCAGGTACCCGAAACCCCTTTTACGTCCGCTTGGCCACCAAGTTTCCCTTCGGTTCCGACCTCTTTCGCAACACGTGTTACCTCAGCTGCAAATGAGCGAAGAGTATCCACCATGGTATTAATCGTATTTTTAAGCTCGTAAATCTCGCCTCGCGCATCGACCGTAATCTTTTGTGAAAGGTCACCGTTCGCAACCGCTGTTGTTACCTTAGCGATGTTACGAACTTGGGCGGTGAGGTTCGCCGCGAGACCGTTCACGTTATCGGTCAAATCTTTCCAGGTACCCGAAACGCCTTTGACTTCCGCCTGCCCACCGAGTTTCCCTTCGTTACCGACTTCTTTTGCAACGCGTGTTACCTCGGCTGCGAAAGATGAGAGCTGATCCACCATGACGTTAATCGTATTTTTCAACTCAAGAATCTCACCGCGTGCATCAACCGTAATCTTCTGCGAGAGATCGCCTTTCGCAACAGCCGTCGTCACCTTGGCAATATTACGAACTTGGGCAGTAAGGTTCCCGGCGAGACCGTTTACGTTATCGGTCAAATCTCGCCAAGTACCCGAAACGCCTTTAACATCGGCCTGGCCGCCGAGCTTACCTTCGTTACCGACCTCTTTCGCAACACGGGTAACTTCCGCCGCAAAGGAGTTGAGCTGATCCACCATGGAATTTACCGTGGTACCGATGCGAAGGAATTCCCCTCGAACCGGCCGGCCTTCGATCTCAAGAAACATCTTTTGCGAGAGGTCACCCTTCGCCACGGCCGTGATTACGCGCGCAACCTCGTTGGTTGGCGCGACAAGGTCACCAATCAGTTGGTTCACCGAGTTCACCGATGTCGCCCAGGAGCCTTTAGCAGGGCCTACTGAGGCCCGTTCGGTCATTCGCCCTTCTTGACCAACGATTTTTCCGACGCGAACGAGTTCTGTGGATAAATGCTCGTTCAAACCGATGATGTCGTTTAGGAGTTCACCAGCGCGGCCTAGGATATCGCCTTTTT
This sequence comes from Bdellovibrionota bacterium, assembly GCA_040385935.1. Lineage (GTDB taxonomy): Bacteria > Bdellovibrionota_B > Oligoflexia > Oligoflexales > Oligoflexaceae > Oligoflexus. The sequence goes on along the minus strand of JAZKGL010000293.1, from coordinate 14,272 downwards.
CGTAATTGAACCGAACGCTGAAGTCGCCCGACTTCACCATTTTCAAAACCTCAACAAGCTGTTCGATCTCATCCTTGTTCGATGTGGAAAGTTGATCCCACTCATCCTCATGAACGCGGGCAGATCTGCGCTGCGGCGCTCTGAATGTGCTCGATGCAGCCTTCTTCTCTTTAACGGCTGGGGAGGCGGGGGAAGCGCCCGAGGCTCCGCTTCTTCGTGCACGAGACTTGATTCGAGTACCGACAGCTTGTTTCATAGTTGTCCTCGACTTGTTACGAAAACTCGTTGGGCATTCTGTCATATATCAGTGATAGTCTACGCTCCGAGGTTACTGGAATCACGTTCTGGTTAAAAGATCTAAGTCATTTATGTTGGATTTTATTTGTAACTATGTGCCTATAATTATTTACGAAGCTCAATTCTAAAAAGCATCTGGGCGGATTAGTTGAATTCGGCGGGGTTTCTATTTTCTATAGACTACGGGTATGCTCCAGCTCAGGACACACGCATTCAAATTCATCTTAGGGACGTTCACATGTTGGCCAATTGTTTACGAACTTCATGTCTAATGTTAGCGCTGACTCCATTCTTCTCGTCCCAGGCCAACGCGCGCGACTGGGCGAAAGACGGCTGGGAATTTGTCTCCGAAGGTAACGGCATCAAGGTGTTTCTTAAGAATTATCCCAACTCAGATATCAAAGGCGTGGCTGGCGAAACGCTCGTTGATGCGTCGGTCGGCAAAGTCCTTTGGATCATGATCGATCATCCTCACAAACCCGAGTGGATCAATCGTTTTAAGGAAGCTCATACGGTCGAAGAGATTCCACCTTCGTCCAACATTCAGTACTCGGCTTTTGAATTGCCTTTCCCGGTCTCCGATAGGGACTTTGTCTTTCGTAATGAATTCACGGTGGATAAGAGCCTCAAGGGCGTCGTCATCGATGTAAAATCTGTCGTCGATAAGCGTCAGCCGGAGAAGAGCGGTACGGTTCGAGGCGAGATTGTTCGGGGTAAATATATTTTGATACCGCAGGGCGACAAAACCTTGATTCAGGCAGAGTATCTTGCCGATCCTAAAGGTTCAGTTCCCGCCTGGCTAATCAATTTCTTTCAAAAGGAATGGCCTTATAAAACCCTCGACGCCATGCGTAAGCAGCTTACTAAACCTTATGTTCAAGAGTGGGATGTCTACACCAAGGTTTTAAAACCGGAGCTTGAGGCAGCTAAGTGAAGCGCTTTGGTTTGATCTTTTTGTTTTTGCTCGGTTGTCAAACGACTCAAAATCAGCCCTTCGATCCCGCTAAGGTTTACTTTGGGGGAGAGGGCGTTGCGAAATATCATCCTTATACGCGCGTCGCCAAATGTAGGACGGCTTTTGGCCTTGATCCCTCGGCATTTGCCGGCATGGTGACGGCAGTTTCCACTCGCATTCATGAGCGATTTCCAGCGATGACTAAGGCTGGAAAACGTGGTGGTCCCTATGACCCTAAAGCGCGCTGCGTGCGGGTTAAGGGTGTTGAGAGTGGGGAGTCGATCACACTCCGTGCGGTCGATAAATGCTGTGGCGGGAGTCTATCGAATAAGACCACTCATCAATTGGATATGGCCGAAGAGGCTTTCGTCAAAATCGGACCCAAAGCCAAAGGCAATCTACGAGTCACTTGGGCCCTCGTGGATTGTCCGACGGAACTTCAGATTCAAAGTGATAGTGCCATCTGTAATGATGACTACTACTTCACACCCTGAAACGCTCAGCCTTTAATTGGGGGCTTCGACAATGCGTTCGCGCGTATCGATCGGCAAAGTTTGAGACCGTATTCGCGCTCGATTACATCGGTTTTTATCGTTGCAGGCCAATCGACTTTATAGACTTCTGCGAATAAAGCGTCGTCCTTCTCATCGCAGCCCGAGGGCAGGAGCGAGAGCACATAGACGACCTGAATATACTCCTGCTTATGTGAGCGAACCTCAGCTAGACCTTTGATATAGGTCTCACGGAATTTTTGTCGTGAGTCCGATTGCTGCGCGGGGAATATCGCCTCGAGACTTGCGCGGGCTTCGGCTCGTGTCGTCTGGGTGTTTGGTTTGATGATAGCTTCGATGATCTTAAGTTTTTCCGGATAAGGTGCGAGCGCTGCGGCTATTGCGCGTTTGGCTAGCTCAGCTTCCGCGGACTTGTCCTTTTCTGTCTTGGCCAGAGTATCCGCTCTCGTATCGCCGAGTTCGGCAAGAGCCTTAAGAATAGCCCACTTTTTCGGTTGGTCCAGTTTGAGTTCGGGAAATTTGGTTTTGCCTTCAAAGATTCGGACAAGAGAATCTCGATCTTCTCTAAGAGTCAAAAATGCGATGTGAAAGTCAAAGGCCGAGAGGCGAAAGTCTTTGGCGGTTTTGGTATCCACCAGAATTTTCTCAACCGCTTCATCAATGGGCTTTGCAAGGCGTATACGAAGATCTCGATCTTGAAAGTCCTCGATGCGTTCTTGGATCGAAAAGCGCATGAATCGCTCAATATGTCCTAGAACGGCAAAATCTTTTTCTAAGGGGAGAACTTGAGAGGTAAGGGTTATCGCATCTTCAAGCGACATCTCACCGTCTTCGATAGCCCAACCAATAGAATCCCAGACTAACGTGCGGTGGACAGGATCAGCCAGTCGTGGGAGTTCGTTTCTTAACTTGAGAAAAGTGTCGCTGGGAAATTGCAGACGAACGTAATCGTCATCGGTCGCATTGGGAAAGACGAGAGTGGGGCACTCAAGGTTTTCGCTCACAGGAACAGATGTTTTCGCGCCATCATAATCGACTCGAATCACACGTTTGGCCGTCCATTGCTCTCGCTCTCCGGGATCAAGATAAATCGCAACATTCATCGAGTGAGGACGAAGTTGATCGAGTTTTTCTGGGCTGGTTTGCTCAATTTCAAGAGCCGTAAGGCGCGAGTCCTTGCTGCAAACGGCTTGAACTTTCACCCGGTTTAATCCAGCGGTATGCAGCCACGGTTTAGCAAATTCCTGAGTTTTTCGACTATCTTTTTCCTCCAGGGCGGAAAGTAAGTCGTCCACAGTTGTGTTGCCGTATTGATGCTTTTTGAAATAGTCTTTGAGGCCGGCAAAGAATCTTTCCTCACCTACCCGAAACACGAGGAGCTTGAGCCAAGAGGCGCCTTTGCCATAAGTGATTCCGTCAAATACCGATTCGGCCACTTGGGTATCGGGGATGTCGCCGACGATAGGATGGGTGGTAGGCAATTGATCGGCGAAGTAACCACGGCTTTTGTCCGAGTGGAAACTAACCCAGGCATGGCCAAAGTCTGGGTGAGTGGCTATTGCATGGGCGGCAGCATAGGAGGCAAAACTTTCGTTCAGCCACAAATCGTTCCACCACTTCATCGTTACAAGGTCACCAAACCACATGTGGGCCATCTCGTGGAGCAGAGTATTGAAAGTTCTCTCCTGCTGACGAGCCGACCGATCGCCACGCGGGACACTTCGTTCGTTGAAGGTGACGGCTGCGACGTTTTCCATCGCGCCTGCTACAAAGTCCGGGACGATAAGTTGATCGTATTTACCGAATGGATAAGGCGTACCAAAGGCTTTCTCAAAATAATCAAAGCCAAATCGTGTCCAATCCAGCCACTCCTCGGACTTGACATAAGGGGCAAGCGATTGTCTCGCCATCAGGCGCAAGGGAATGCGAAATTTGTTGTCTTCCCAGATTTTCCAAGGGCCGGCGTGAAGCGAGAACACGTATGTGCTCATCGGTAGGCTCTCAGGGAAATTCCAAAGTTTGCCTTTGGGCTGGGTATTCAACGCATCTTCGCGAACGGCGCTCACCACAGTCCAGTTCTTAGGAGCTAGCACACGCAGTTTGAACTTGGCCTTGAGATCCGGTTGATCAAAGCTCGGGAACATTTGATTGGCCGCAAACGCTTCGAACTGTGTCCAAACATAAACACGCTGATCCTCAGGATCAACAAAGCGGTAAAGACCATCACCGTCTTTATCAAAGGCGTGAGTGTAGAGCACTTTGATCTCAGCTTTACCGATCTTCAAGTCTTTAGCCTTGATGTAAATCGCTTGCTGATCGTAGGTGTGCGCGATCTTTTTGCCGTTGTAAAGGACCGCGTTCACTGTCCCTTGATAAAAGTCGATACGAAGAGGCGCGTTCACCGACTTTAATTCAAAAGTGATGGTCGATTCACCAGAAAATGTTTTTGCTCCAGTAATATCAAGATAAAGGTCATAGCCGACACCCGATACCTGGCCAAACCTCTCTTCGGCTTCTTTTTGCGTGAGTTTGGATTGAGACAAACCAAGCGTTGCCTGGAGTAAGCACACGAAGAAGGCAATATATCGGATATTCATAAGGCGTCCTTGCAAACCGGTAGTAGTCCACGTGACGCTACGTGGGTTCAGCAAAGCTCGCAATTGGTTTTTTTTCTTCGGTCTCATATGGATTAAAGCGAAAAAAAAGGGCGACCTCTGTCGCCCTTGATAGATCTACTGTAAGCCGGGACCACCCGGTGTCGAGGTCGCAGGTTTGAGTTCGCCTTCGATATAATTTTTAATATCGGGATTGGTCGCTCCATTTCGCATCGCATCCAGTGCAGGTCCTGCGGCGGCTGGATTATCGCGGTAGGCTGAGACCAGAATACGCGCGGCATCCTGCTGCAAATCGCGATCAGGGGAACCCATAGCCTGCTGAGCGACGGTGAGATACTCCTCGCCCGAAAGATTACGGTAAGCCATAGCCTTCACAGCTTCGCGCTGGACCTCAACCGATTTGTCGGATTTCATAACTCCGATCAAAGTTGGGTTAACCTCGGCATTCGGAAGATATCTCATGCTGTAGGCGGCAGATGCGCGTGTACTCGCATCCGCACTTTTAAGACTATCGAGCAGCGGGCCGAAGTAATCAGCAGATCCGTGGTTGCCCATCGCGGCTACAACCGTGTCTTTGTTAGTAGCTTTTGAAGAATCATTGAACGTCGCCACCAAGGCTTTAGAGACCGTTGTGTCGTCGGGAAGCTTCTTAGCCACCGATCCGGCGGCTAGCAGCGCAGTGCCCGAAATCTCAGTGTCATTCGTCTGCGACGCGATCCTTAGCATTTCGCTCGCACTTTGCGCCGTTGGAACAGGATGATCGTTGAGTCCGATCATGGCCTGAACTTTACAAAAGTTATCCGGGCAATCATTGGCGAGCTTAGCTAAGGCGTCGGAAATTTCCGGGGTTTGACTCTGGGCCAACACACCGAATAGCACAGCCATCTTTCTCTGAGCGCCTTCGCTTCGTTCCTTAGTGCTTAATATTTTGTCGATCAAAACTTGAGCGTTCTCAGGATGAGCAATCAAGTCGGCTTTAATCGCTGAGAAAACTTCATAAACTTCTTTTCCGTCCATCTTCTCATCGATCGTATCGACCTTTTTCATCGCATCGGCATAGCTCATCGCGTCCTTGGGACGAGCAGCCTCCTGAGCACGGGCTGCGGCGCGTTGCAAATCGGTCTTATCGAGAGTTTCTTTAGAAGCGCTAAGAGATGGACTAGGGGATGATCCCTTAAACGAAACGTCGATCGAAGTGGTAAAGTGTATCGACTGAGGTTCGCGATAATGGGTCGTCAATAGGCCTTTGATCGTGATCACTCGATGTTCGGCCGTGAGTACATAACGAATCATATTGTCTTCGGCATCGATCTTGACAGCATCTTGAACGTAGCGATCCAAGGTTTTCACCACGCGTTGATTCTGACCCTCGGTGGTAAAATCATATTGAACCTTAACGGTACCGGCTTCGTCCTTCTCGGTTCGCAGGATAGCTTGGGTGCCATCGGCCTTTACCGGCACAAGAAATTTATTCAGAAAACTCAGCTGAAAGGTTAGGAGTACCGAAGGAAAATCTTTGGGCAGGTAGTGGTGAAGTTCGCCGTTCTCAAGGGAACTGATCATCGGCTTTTTTATAAGTGACTGGGTAGTGACTGCATCGACAGCTTGATCCAAAAGCACAAGGGAAGAGATCTCTCTCCACTCACTGACATAATCGTTATCGCCTTGTTTTCTCTGCGCAAGAACGCCGGTCAGAGAAACAACGGTCCCCTCTTTGCCGGAGCTGCGCTGCGTGGTCTTGATCGTCACAGCATAGAGTGCTTCGTCACCCGCTAAAGGACCTACAAGTTTGCCCGCATCGACGCCACCCGCGCTATCGGAATCACTCGCGCTCTCTCGCTCAACCTTACGCGTGAATACAAAGATCAAAAGGACGAGCACCAAAAGACTAACCAGTCCGCCTATCCACTTCTTCACAGCTCTGCACTCCCTCAACTTGGAGAAACTTTGTCGGTAGGCTTCACTCGAAGGCCTGTCGCCGCCTGGATACTCGCCATCATATAAGCGGTTGCCGTCGTGAACAGATGCCATAAAAAGTGTGTGCCATACGGGAAAATATCACAAATCCCTTGATCAAGAGTACGAAAAATATAGGCGAGGATAAAAAGTCCTGCCGCTATGGAGAGCCGACGCTTTCGCTCGCGAACGCGCTCCTGGCCTGCAAAGAGAAGCAGCGTAGGGGCGATTCCCAGGTAGCTCACGCCATTGGCTAGATATTGGCCCCAGCCGGCCGCAGCGGCAAGGGCAACGGGAAGCGAGAGTGTCAGAGCCGCCATTGCGAGGAGCCTTTTGATAGCGATGCCTTCGCTCTTAAGGGATCGAATGTAGAAATATAAACTCGTCACAATAAATAATGCGATAGGGACAACATCTGCGATCTGGGAAAGCCTTGTGGCCCACGAATGAAAGAAGGCACTGCCTGTGCCGATGAGGAGTGCGAGTCCGCCAAGAACGGAAAGCTCTCTTCGATACCGAGGGCTAGAGACATTTTGTCTCAAATAAAAAATTCGGGCTGCGGCGATGTAAAAAGCAAAGTTCGAAAAAAAGTTTAAGGGTTCACTCCATAGATGGCCGTCGATTCGTTCGCAATAGAGGTCGACCTGTTCCCATAACCAGCTCATAGGTCGATCTCCATCCGCACGACTAAAGGATAATGATCGGAGGGCAATAACCAGCGATCGCGAAAGGACAAGGGTAGCATCTTTTCCTCTTCATCCTCGTGATAACGGTAAACATAAGCTTCCTTCACGTTTTCTTGAAAAGCCAAAGGGACGAAGAAGTAGTCGAGTTGAGACGACAGGACTTCGCGTCGGATAAATGTCATTTGGGTAATACGTTCGTAGAGAGGAACTTTCGTAATCTCTAAAGCGTCCTCGTAATCAGTCGTCTGATAGAGCAGCGAAAATTCAGGCGCCATGGTCGAACGGCAAGCGCGACCGTTAAAGTCGCCCGTTAAGAAAATAGGAACGCTGGCCCCGACGTTGGTTTGAATCGATTCGCGTATGCCCAAAAGCGCTTTAAGTTCAGCAGCCCGCCGTACTTTGCCGTCCACATCCACACCGGCGAGATCATAACCCGACTTCAGGTGAACGAGTAAAAAAACGGCTTGGGTCACGTTGCCCTTTGATAAATACAAAGCAGGGATATCACGCGAAAGTCTGCGCTCGCCTGGTTTTCCAAGATCGTAGTAGGTGGCTGCCTCAGCGGCCAATCGAAAGCTGATGGGGTCCTTTTCGTGCGGATATTCGAACGGAACCGGCCAGTCCTTATGAGATTTGACCTTGCACGTGAGCCCTAAAGCACGTTTGACGAGAAACCCGCTTTCGATTCCACGGTTTGAATTGCCGTCTAAAAGAAAGGGCTGGTAGGTATCGCCAAGGAAAATGGAATTAAAAGCTTCGAGTGATTCCAGGCCACCGACTTCACACAAAAACAGAATGTCGGCATCGAGTTCCCGAATAACGGCTGCAATCTCACGAATTTTGCTCAAAGGCTTTAAAGGCTGATCGGCTTTGGCAAGAAGAGACCAATGCTCGTTGCTTAACGAGGCGATGTCGTGCTCGGAAACCGGATAAGCCAGGTGGATGAAGAAATCCTGAATATTCCATTCGACCAGCGTGAGGTTCATAAGGGGCTTCCGTATTCGGTCTTGAATTTGTTATCGTTGCCACTTGGGTCTTAGACAATCAGTCTTAGGGAATCAGGTCAATGGGACAATTTGAAGAACAATCGACCAATGCCCGTGACAATCGACACTTTCTGCGAGGATTGGGCCGAGCCGCCGCGGGTTCAGTGATATTTTCCCTGCCTTTGCTCATGACTATGGAGATGTGGAATCTCGGATTTTATCTCGATCCGGTTAATCGGGCCGTCATGTTAGTCATGAGTATTCCCCTTTTGGTCGGACTAAGTCATGTCTTTGGTTTTGAGGAGACGTTTGGTTGGCAAGACGACCTCATTGACGCTTTTGTCGCTTTGTGTGTCAGCTTCGTGAGTTCGGGCGCGATTCTTTATCTGATTGGCCTTATTAATTCGGAGTCGTCCCTCGAAGAACTGTTCGGCAAAATTCAGCTTCAGATTATTCCGGGAAGTATCGGTGCTCTGCTTGCCCAGAGTCAGCTCGGAACAAAGAGCGAGAAGGAAAAGGATTCGACGAGTTACTTTAGCGAACTCTTCATCATGGCAGTCGGTGCACTCTTCCTTTCGCTCAGCATAGCTCCGACCGAAGAGGTGATCCTGATCGCGGTGGGTCTCTCTCCGCTCCAGGCGCTCGTGATTGCCTTAGTCTCGCTCGGTCTTATGCATTTATTCGTGTACTCGGTCGATATCAAAGGAACAGAGAAGACTCAGTCGATGATCGCAGGTTGGCGACTCTTTTTAAAGTTTACGGTGACGGGTTATGCCATCGTTTTATCCACGAGTTTTTTCGTTCTTAAAGTTCTTGATCGCCTTGAAGGCATGGGCGCTTGCGAGGTTTTGATGATGACTGTGGTGCTGGGATTACCTTCTGCAATCGGAGCAGCTTCTGCACGACTCGTGATTTGAGAGGATGGGTATGGAACTCGATGATTTGACGAAAGGCCTTCGCGCCGAGCAGGTTCAGAGCGCGCCGCTGCTCGAAAAAATTGTAGCCCTAGTGGGCGTCATTATCGTGGTGGCGGTGCTTGGAATTTTAGGCTATGAGGCGAGCAGACGAGAGGATGCTGTGCCTGAGATCATTTTAACGAAAGCTGATGTAAAAGCTTTGAGTGAGGGATATTGGGTCAAGATCTTGGCTGAAAATAAGGGCACGTCTGCAACGGCCGACCTTGTGATCGAAGGGACAGTCGGCGAGGGAGACGAAAAGCAAACGAGCACCGTAACGTTTGATTATGTCCCGGCGCACTCCAAACGCGAAGGGGGACTCTATTTCAGCCAGAACCCCGAGAGCTTAAAACTACGGGCTTTAGGGTATCAAAAGCCGTGAGATTAGCCTGCTTTTTGCCGCGCGCGTGACCAGGCGCTCCGGATAGTGGAGAGATCTTTGGCATCCAGATGGCCAGTGATAGCGCCAGCGCGTTCGATAAAATCGTTTTGAGACCAGCCTTTGGCAAAGGCATCGCAGGCCGCTTTAAATAAGGTGGTATTCCACGAGCCCTCGGGTGCGCCTTCGCGCAAAAATCTCTGCGTGCTCGCATAAACTTCTGTAGACGAAAAAATCTCGGTCGGCGGCGCGTATACCGGCTCGGGCTCTTCGCTCCCGACGCCGTGACTCTGAAGCCAAGCAGTTAGATCTTTTTGAGACACGCGAGCGCGAAGGTCATTTAAGTTTTGATATTTTCCGGTCTCTTCGCGAAAGTAGCCAGGCGCGCGCGAGAGTCGAGAAGGGTTTTTGCAAGACGGATCGATCCGATCACCCATTACGCTATAGATGCGTTTGACAAGTGCATCGTAGGATTTGCGATCGGCGCAAGGCTCTTCGAGAGAGAGGATAAAATGATATGATTTGCCGCCTGAATACACGCAACTCGCAAACGGCAAATCAATTTTAGCAATGTAGGCCCACTGCTCGGAGAGCGGACCTTTGTCCATCTCGATCAGAATATTTCGAAAGACGGTGACGTTGTGGTCGGCGCGTCGGGGTTTGCTCGGGTGATGGTAGCTCTCCAGGGGCACTCGATCCTTGCGAGGGTCTAGCGGATTTATAGCAAAGAACGCATGGGAATTCGGATTAAAGTGCGTAACGCCTTGAAGCCTAGTCCCTTTAGGTGTGTCTGCAAAACAGGTGGATTCATGCTGATCGAAGAGGAGTTCGAAAAAAGCGCGCATGGGGGCCTTTAGCCGATTTCAGGCTTAATTAAGGAGTTTTGATCCCAAAGAACTCGGGATCTGCCTCTTAGAATGGAATGGTACTACGTCTATAATACCCAGAAATTATTATGGTGAGAATTCTGATGCAAATGTCTTCTGTCATGAATTTGACAGGGCCTTGAGCCTTTGTTAATAAGGGTTTTCCGTCTATAAAGGAGCTAAGCCTTTGAACCTTCGCCAGCCATTGATCGATCGTGCGCGCTTTGCGAAGATTCATATCGAGATCAGCAATATCTGCAATCTTCAGTGCAGCTTTTGTCCCGCAGTCGAGCGGAAAAAGGGCACGATGTCGGTCGACGATTTTGCAAAGATCCTAGCTCAGGTCGGGCCACTTGCCGAACAGATCTGTTTGCATTTGATGGGCGAACCCCTGCTTCATCCGCATATTCACGAACTCATCGATATCTGCGAAGCCCAAGGTGTTCGTGTCTTTCTCGTGTCCAATGGAGTGCTACTCCGCGAAAAGTCGATCGACACTTTGCTTCGACCTGCCTTTCGCCAACTCAATTTTTCTCTTCACAGTTTTAAAGACAACTTCGGCGATAAAGATCCGACGCTTTATCTCAAAAAGATCTTTGCGCTTACTGATCGCGCGTTTGAGGAGAGGCCCGATCTTTATATCAATTATAGGCTTTGGAATCTCGATGATCCACGCGGCAGTGCTGAGAGCAATTTGCGTATGCTTAGACTCGTCGAGGAGAAATACGGCCAAGTTCTGAACGGAAGCATTGATGTACGAAACAAAAAAAGCTTTCGTCTAAAAAATCGACTCTATCTACACTTTGATACCGAATTCGTCTGGCCCAGCATGGATCTACCCGAGCATGGCGACAAGGGACGCTGCTACGGTTTGTCTTCGCATTTCGGAGTTCTTGTCGACGGCACGGTGGTTCCATGTTGTCTCGATAAAGAAGGAATCATGACTCTTGGTAATATTCATGAACAATCCATTGAGGCCATCCTCGCGTCCGATCGCGCGCAAAAGATAGTCAAAGGATTTAAAAAAGGAATTCTCGAAGAGGCCCTGTGCAAAAGGTGTCAATATATCGAGAGATTTCGGTAGTTTATTCAAATACATTAATCCATGGCCAGAGGCGATCCGATAGTGTCCCTAAGATGAAGAAGCACCTCGGCTTGTTTTGGGGATTATGTATGCTTAAGGTATGGCTCCTGCTTTTGACTAGCTCCTATGCGCTCTCGGGTTGCGTTAAATACGCTTCCGGCTATGAAAAAGGCGGCAGTAAGTTAGGTGCGGAATCGGGAGATGTTGCAGCTGAAGAAGAGGGCGAAAGCGAATCTGAAGATTCGGGTGAAGAAGCGGCTGGCGAGGGCGAAGAAGGCTCGTCCGAAGACGGCGGCGAGGTCACAGAGAAGGTAAGTTTGCTGTCAGCCTGTGAGAGTTGTCACGTCGAAGGCGGAGCGGGTGCGTCCGTGCCTTTGGATAGTACTATGATTCCTAGACTCGATGCCGCCACTGGCGCGAACAAAGATAAGCATGTATCGGTCGAAGCAAGCTTTGCTGATCGCGAAGCCCTCGAGGCCGCGCTTACGGAAATAGGTCTTCGGTTGAAACCTCGGAAATAGTTTAACGATTGCAGATAAACAAAAAAGCGTTGGTCCCCAAAAGGTGGGCCAACGCTTTTTCGAATTGAGCTTCTGTTAGATCGTCGCTTCGCGGGATCCCATTCGCTGGCGCTCGCGTGCGATCTGACTTGAACTCTCAAGCTTTCTTAGTTCATCAAGCGTTACATCCTCAACGCCCATGCGTTCTAAAGCTTTCAAGGTCCGATCGTACCAGTTTCTTTCGATAGCCGCGTAGCGGCCATGGTCAAGAAAATCTTGCCAATCGCTCCATCCATCGCCTTCGGCAATGATGTTTTGCAAACAGCCCCAGCCAATGTCCGGAGCATTCTTCCGGCGGAGCAGATCCTGTAGCAGTTCGACTCGAGTTTCTAATAGGCTTATGTGACGATTGATGGGCATCGTGACCTCCAGCACTAGGTTGATCTTATCCTAGCGCAAAGGTGAGCGTAAAAAAAGTGTATGAGCTTTTCCTCTAACGCAAAACCCAGGCCCATCAAGTCTTTCGAGGCTGGTAGAAAATTATGGAACAGAAACGGGTGAAGCTAAGAAAAATGTCCAAAAAGCCCATGTGATAGCAAAGACTAATGCCATTATCAGGATGATTCCATGAGGTTTAGTCGCGTGATGGTGAAGACGACCACGTTTCAGTTCGCGTTCGGTTTTCGGTGGTGTTGGTGCCGACATAGTTGGAATCCTCCCTCGGTTTCAGTTTGCAAAATGGCGAATAGAGCGGCTGGTGGTCAAGCTTTGTGAATAGGGGAGGCTTGGTGTCGGGTGGAAATCACGAAGGATATTGATGTATTGCGAGTGGCGGAAAGTATTTTAGCGAAAATGGTGTCGGCTTGTTTTCGACGGTTATGCAGGTTGGTGGTTTTTTATACTTTCCCGTGTCTCGTTCGGAGTGTTTGACCGCTTCGGCTGCCTGCGAATCATCGGGAGTTGGCGAAAATGTCGACTCGTCGAGAGGCTTTCGGTAAGCCTCACCGGTTAGACATTGGATTTTAGACTTTCCTCGCGTCGTCTGGAGGCGCGCTCGTAGCGTTTGACCTCTTCGGCTGAATGCGGTTGGTAGGGTGGAACGGCTTTGGGTTTGTGCGATTCATCGAGAGCGACCATCGTAAAGTAGCAGCTATTGGTGTGACGTAGACTTTTATTGATTAAGTCTTCAGCTATCACTTTGATTCCGACTTCAATCGACGTTCGGCCGGTGTAATTCACGGAGGCCAAAAAGGTGAGGAGTTCGCCGATGTAGATCGGTTGTTTGAAGAGAACTTTATCCACTGACAAAGTCACGACGTGACATGCCGCGTAGCGCATCGCACAGGCGTAAGCGACTCGATCAAGGTACTTAAGCAAATCTCCACCATGCATATGTCCCGAGAAGTTTGCCATGTCAGGAGTTACTAGCACTGACATGTTTAGAGTGCGTGGATTGAGGGCATCATGCGTCATCGTTATCTCCTCGGTTTAATTCGATCAATGATAACAGCTTGGTAGACGGAGTGCATCTTTCCGATGATCTCAGCGCGTTAGGCGGTAAACCGCTATAAAGATAGGCCCTTGGCAGAACACCGTTCGGCGTGTCACCGAGTTCACAGAACACTTTGTTCTTTTAGTCTTGCGAGCGATTTGGCAGCGGGTTTAAAGTGCAATTCAGGAGATCGCTCACACTTAGATATTACGAGGTTCCACATGAAAAGAGTTTTGAACAACGCAGCTGTTTTACTTTCGGGTTTATTGTTTGCAGGCGCCGCTCACGCGCAAGCGGGCGCCCCGACTTTGACTTTCATCGGCTCAGGTTGTCCGGCGGATACCGAATCGGTGAACCATCGCTGGGAAGGTAATACTCTCGTTATTGATTTTGCAGATTTCTCTGCGGCTAAGGGTCCTGGTGTTTCGTTGGTTCAAAGCCGACGGAATTGTTCGTTGACGATGGATTTGAAGGTTCCTAAGGGATTCAAATACACGCTCGTCAGCTACCGCGCTTACGGGCATGATTCACTCGGTGAAGGCGATACCCGTAACATTAGTGTGAATAGCTTTTTCCAAGGGTCTGCTGCTCAGTCATCGTTTAGCAATGATGCGGCTGGTCCTAAGGACGCAAATTTTTCGGCGAGCAGCACACTGCCTAGCGGCGAGGTTCTCTGGAGCCCGTGTAATGTTCAACGCGCTCAATCAATCAATACATCCATCCGCGTAAATGGAAGCGATCGCACCGCGCCGGCCTCGGCGTCGATCGATAGCCTCCGCTTGCGTTTCCGCGTCGGTCTTTGCTCGCCTGAAGCGAGCCCAGCAACGGGCTCTATCGAGCTTCAACCTATCGTTGACTGATAAAACCTTTCTTAGCATAGCGAAGCCGTCTCAATGGATTGAGGCGGCTTTCTTTTGTTTAGTGGGCGTTATAGAAATTTAAGTTTGAGAGGATCCGGTCACGGTGCGAACTCGACTTGGATGTTTTT
>JAZKGL010000292.1:0-5285 GCA_040385935.1 Bdellovibrionota bacterium | reverse complement strand
GCTTTCTTCTCAACGATCGCGCGACCAAAGGGGTTCGCTTCCGTTGCAAAGTGCATGAGTTCCTTGCCGATCGACTTAGTCGAGAAAGCAGCCTTTTTCGGCTTCTTTTTACCCTTGCGAGCAAAATCAAGCGCCACGCTTTCCAAAATCTTAGGATGAACAGCGGCATCGGCAAGGCCAAGCTTCACAGCTTTCTTACCGGGGACACGCTTCGAACTCAAAATCATATCCAAACCAGTGGCAAGTCCCACAAGCCTTGGTAGACGCTGCGTTCCACCCGCACCAGGAATCAGTCCAAGCTGAACTTCCGGAAGCGCAAGTGTCGATGTTTCAGAAACCACACGAACATCACAAGCCAGCGCCATCTCAAGTCCACCGCCAAGCGCCTGACCATCGATCGCAGCGACTGTCGTGAACGGTAGATTATCGAGCTTATTGAAGATGCCTTGCATATGCTGAGAACCCGTTCGGGCATCCTCAAGCGAATGGAATTTCGCAAACTCATTGATGTCAGCACCCAAAGCAAAATCTTTTTTGCTTGAGATAATAACGAGTCCCTTTACATCCTTGCGAGCTGCGAGATCGTCAAGGATATCATTGAATTCGCGGAGCAAAGGCTCGCCGAGAACAGTCACCGGTTTATCGGCTGCGCCCATGCGAAGGATCTGAATATTATCGCTGGTTCGTTCGACCTGAAAATACTGTGTCACGATTATTCCCCTTCTTAGGATACGCGCTCGATAAGCATGGCTCCCGCCATACCACCGGCTGCACAGATTGCGATAAGACCCAGGTTTTTATTGCTGCGAATAAGCTCATTGGAAAGCGTCATCACAAGGCGTGCGCCTGTTGCACCGAACGGATGACCGATAGCGAGAGCGCCACCGTTCACGTTCAACTTCTCATCAGGAATCGATCCAAAAGCTTTCGAATCACCAAAATAACGCTGACAGAAATCTTTGGACTCCATCGAACGAAGACAGCTCAAGACTTGGGCTGCAAAGGCTTCATGTATTTCAAACAGGTCGATATCGGCAAGGCCCATACCGTTTCGCTTAAGCAAATAAGGAATGACCACAGCCGGGCCAATCAAAAGCTGCTCAAGAGGATCAACGCCGACAAAGAAAGAATCGATAATACGAGTCTTAGGCTTAAGGCCTAAAGCTTTCGCACGCGCTTCATCAGTGATCAAAGCTACGGCCGCGCCATCGGTCAGAGCCGATGCATTGCCCGCCGTGATAGTCCCGTAAGCCTTATCAAACGCAGGTTTCAGCGAACCCAGCTTTTCCAAAGTCGTATCGCCGCGAATAAGATTGTCCTTATCCACCGCAGTGAACTTCTCAGGCGCCCAAATCGTCAAAACTTCTTCATCAAACTTACCGGCTTTTTGAGCAGCGGCTGCTTTCTGATGGGAGGCGTAAGCAAACTTATCTTGCTGCTCACGAGTAATCCCATTGATCTTAGCCATGATCTCGGCGCTATCACCCATGCTCAGGCCAGTCAAAGGCTCGGCAATAGCAGGCGGCTGCGGAAGCCAAGCTTTGGCATCAAAGCTCGAAAGCATCGCGAGCTTGTCAGCCGGCGACTTCGCTTTATTCAAGGCGAGGAGGAATTGACGAGCTTCTTTAGAATACGTGATGGGCACATCACTCAAAACTTCCACACCGCCGGCCAAACCCATCAGAGGGTGGCCCGACTTCACTTCTTTAGCGACGTCCGCGATAGTATGCAGACTCGAAGTACACTGGCGGTTCACAGTATAACCATGAATGTGCGGCGGAAGGCCTAGGGCAATCGCCGTATCACGCGCAACGTTACCGTTCTTAGGCTGGGGAACGACTACGCCGGCATTGATTTCATCGATTTCATTCACATCGATGGCAAGTTTACGAAGCAGCCCGTCCACTGTCCGACTATAAAGTTCAAGGCAATCGGCTTTTTCAAATGCACCGAATGATTTGACGAAAGGCGTTCGCACACCATCGATGAAGACAGGCTTGCTGTTGCCTTCACTGAGGAGCGAGCGATACTTGGACACGTTCAACATACATATCTCCCGATTGTCCCTGGGTCCATTGAGAGAACCAATTTGGTTAATATTTCGGGAGAGCACAAGGTCTAATTTCCAGGGGCTGGGCGGTAAGCGGCGGGATTTCATGCGAGTTTATTTCAACTCAAAAAAGAGCCGGAACACAATTGTCAACCGACGACCTTAAAGCTGGCCGCGGGTTTTGATGGACGCCATGATCTTCTCGATCAGCTGAATGTCTTCAGCGCTGGGATTCACGAAACTCCCGCCCATACGGAATCGTTTCGGATCGAACCATCGGCATTCGCATAGGCACGAAAAGCTCGATGGGCTGCTGATGCCTAGAGGCGTAAGGGGTATGTGCAGCCAATAGCGTTTGCCCGGAACGGAAACAGTTTCACCTGTGAACTCAAGTTTGAACCCGCCCGAACTAATATCGAGAACAACGGCGCTATAGCAGAAAAAGGGCACGCGTTTAAACTGACGAAGCTCTACCAGAGTATGGGAGAGAAAGCGTTTGGCTCGGTTTTGCTGCACAGGGTCGTCGTTGGTCTGATCCGGTTGAGCCATGGGTCGAGTCCTTTTCATCACAAATCAGGCTTAAGTCTTCATCATTATAGGGAAGTGATGGCACCTATGTCCAATTGGAAAAAAAGAAGGCTGCGGCAGCGGAAGGACTTAGAGTGCGGTGAGTAGGTTTAACTCCCAAGTTTGCGCCTTTTTCCAACCAGGATTCAGGGCCGTATCAGGAAGGTTGGCGTAGATCTCGAGATTGGTATAACCCACGCGGTAAAAGAGACCTGCGCGGTAACGTTTTTCAAGAAAGAAGTGCTCAAGATTTGAGTAGAATCCGTTGCCGTACGCATTGGAGATAACGAATTTGATCGGCTTAAAGTCTTCGTTATACTCTTCGTAAAGCCTAAGGTCTTTGTAAACAGGGATAGAAAAACGGTGAACCATGCTCTCTTTATGAAAGCCGTTAACAAATTGAATCTCAGTGCTGTAATACCCCTCAACTTGTTCAAGGGTAAGCGTTTGGTCCGGTATCGGCTTGGCTGCCGTCGGCATCGAGCGAGGTGAGAACTTCCCACGAAATCTATGGTCAGGCACATACTCTTTCCAGTCGAACTTTGGCTCTACAGGCTCTGGAGCCGGGGAAAAGTTGTAGGTTTGCGGAGCGGGCGTAAGGGCGATCGGTCCGATTTCGTACTGCACATCGGCTTTTGGTGCGTTTTGAAAGTAGGCATATTCAGAATCCATATCGCGCGTTAAAGCCGCAACCTTGAGCTTGCCGTCGCTCGGCTCGATATTTTTTAGAATAAGACCGTATTTAACCGGAGTTCCGGTGATCGTGGAGACGATTGGCCCTTCTTTAGGCGCAGACTGATCGAAGCGAAAACCTTTTTTGATCTTCTCCGGTACGATATCGACTTTTATCTCTTTACCCGAATAGGTCTTAGCATTTCTAAACAAAGCCCAACGCGTGGCGTGGGTCGCGTTTGCATCGGCCGCACGAATCGATTTATTTTTCAAAAGCCAGCCTTCACCAAAGGTCTGGAGCTGGGTTCCGGTCTCCTCCTGAAGTTTAAGGACAGTGCGTTGGTGCTCTACGTTACGAAGGCCTTTCATCAAAGCCTGATGAAAGTTTTCCACCAAGGGAATAATGAGCTGAGCTTCTTCTGGTTTTGTTTCGGCTAAGTAAGGGCGACTATCGATCCAGGGTCCATGGACTTTGGTCGCACGAACGTCCAGAGCCTGAGCTTTGGCCGAAGCCGAAAACCACAAGCAAAGAGTCGAAGTGAGGATGTGACAAGCGGACAAATACCGCATACCCACGGGTCTCCGAGTAAAAAACTTTGAGAACGAAAAGCACCCAATACCATGTCGAACAGAAACGTCAACCTTGTAGTGCGTAGCAACGAGCATGCCACGTAGACTGAAGTTGCGCTTTCGTTGCAAGGTCTTAGCTTGCTTGTGAATTTTTAAAAAAAATATTTGTGGAGACTGAACAGATTTTCGAAAGGTGTCAGACTCTTTGACAAAGACCTGATTGCATAGGTCTTTGAAGGCTTTCCACAGTTGTTTAAAGGCCTTAAGGGGTGTAAAACCGTGTCTTCTGTTCTGTGATATCAGTCCGCAGTCCGCGGACTCCAGCCGTCTAAGAGGGTGAAATGAAGGCAACCGGTTCGAACGTCAACCTCCCAAAAATGGAAGAGGAGGTTTTGGATTATTGGACGAAGAGTAGAACCTTCTACAAATCGAACGATCAACGCAAAGGCCAAAAAGAATTTGCCTTCTACGATGGACCGCCCTTTGCGAACGGCCTTCCGCACTACGGCCACCTCTTAGCCAACACGATTAAAGATACGGTTCCCCGATATTGGAACATGCGCGGCTACTATGTTGAACGCCGATTCGGTTGGGATACCCACGGGGTTCCGGTTGAATACGAAGTCGAAAAGAATATGAATCTAAAAGGTCGTCAGGACATTTTGGATTTAGGCATCGGCAAGTTCAACGAGCTGTGTCGCGAGTCGGTTCTTCACTACGCAGAGGAATGGCGCAAAACCATTACGCGCCTGGGCCGCTGGGTGGATTGGGATAATCAGTATCGCACCATGGATCTTAATTTCATGGAGTCGGTCTGGTCGGTTTTCAAATCGCTCTACGACAAGAACCTCGTGTACCAAAGTCACAAGGTTGTGCCTTATTCGCCGCGTATCACAGCGGTGCTCTCCAACTTCGAAGCGAATCAGAATTATCAGGACGTTCAAGATCCTGCGATCACGGTTAAGTTCAAGCTGTCTGACGAAGACGCCTATGTTCTTGCGTGGACGACAACGCCTTGGACGCTGATCTCTAACCTCGCGCTTTGTATCGGTCCTGAGATCGAGTATGTGAAGGTTAAATCGACGGAAAACGGCGAGATTTATTACCTTGCCAAAGAGCGTGTGGACGCTGTTTTCAAGAAGAAAAAAGGCGAGCCGGACGGCTACGAGGTATTGGCCAACGTCAAAGCCAGCGAGTTAGCGGGTCGTCATTACCAGCCGCTCTTTCGCTATTTTCAACATCATAAAAACGCGTTCAAGATACTCACCGATGACTTTGTCACGACCACCGATGGTACGGGCGTTGTGCATATGGCGCCAGCTTACGGCGAAGACGACTTTCGCGTGTGTACGGCGGCTGGCATAGACTTCGTCGATCCTTTGGATGAGGAAGCCAAGTATAAGGCGATCATTCCTGAGTTTGCCGG
>JAZKGL010000291.1:0-4053 GCA_040385935.1 Bdellovibrionota bacterium | reverse complement strand
AACCTCTATCGCCTCATCGGTGATTGTTTTGCCAAACTCGGTGATATCGATGGCGCGAAAGATGCTTATAACCACGGTGCGGAACTCGATCCTTATTCCCCCAAGATTTACATCGGTTTGGGTACCGTAGGCCTGATGAAAGGGTCCAACGATGTTGCGGTCCTTCATCTCTCGAAAGCGGTAAACCTTGCCCCTGATGATGAGATGGCAAACTTTGGCCTTGGCCTTGCCTTTCAAGGTATGGGTGAGCAGAAGGAAGCGGCGCGCTGGATCAATAAAGCTTTGGCTCTCAACCCTGAGAACACCGCTGCTATCTTCAGCATCGTTCGTATCGCTCACGAGTCGAATGCTTACGAAGATGCAATCAAAGCAATCGAGCGTTATCTCAAGATTAATCCGAACGACTATAACTTCATCTATACCTTGGGCGGCCTTTACTTCAAAATTGGTCAGTACGAGACTTGCTCGCGTCTGATGAAACAGATCCTCGAGATCGACCCCAAAGACAAACGCGCGGCGGCTCTTGCGAAACAAGCCAAGGCTGAGCTTGAGCAGAAGGCCTCGTCCTCGAACGGCTGATCGTATCGACTCGATGAATTCCTGCTCGCTCCCGTTATGAAGAGGACATCTTAGAATGCTGAAACGAATGACTCTGAATGGCCGCCGTATTCCTGTGCCGGTTCCGATTCAGGATTTGCAGGAAGCGGTCGAGTGGCTCCAAAAGCATTTGGTAAGACCCGATCACGCAATTACTCGCATCGAACTCAATGGCGAAGACATCGATTTTAGCAGCGATGGCGAGTGCCGAGTCGCGGCGGTGCGGCTAGCAGAGAATTCGGATTTGCGCGTGAAGGTTGACTCACCCTCTGATATTTGCCTGCAAACTCTCGATGTGCTGCGCAATCTATCGAGCGTAATCGGCCGTAATCTCAAGCCGATCGCGGTGAAGCTGTGGGAACATAAAGGCAGTCGACTCCCGGTGGAAACGGCTGCCATCTTCGACGATTTTACCCTGATGCAAGAGCTACTCGATCACATTCTCCTTCTGTTAGACAAGCAGATCGATGCAACCAACGTGTGTTCGATTCAAGCTCAGCTGAACAAAGCATTCACAGCTCTGAACTATGCGGTGCAAAGTGCAGATTGGAAAGCGACAGCGAAGGTTCTGCTTAATCAGATCGAGACACCGGCTAACGAGCTTTCGAACGAGTTGTCGAGCGTAGAAAAAGTGATATTCGAACGAGTTGCCGACAGAAACATGGAAAGGCCCAGAAAAATTTCTGGACCGAATGTTTCGTCAATCAATCGATAAATAAGGCTTTCACGAAGCCAGAATTTGCGCGATTTGCTTGTCCAGTTCATCAGCCCAGGAGCTGAGCTGACTCGCCATCGCGCTTTTCATTTTTGGCTTTACGGCATCGGTATTTTGAACGGGAGCAGGCTCTTCGCTCTCACGAACCACTTTAAGTTTTACTCGGCTATGAACGTCACCCATCCTGGGCCTCCCGCGTTTGAAGTTTCGCGATCGGCAGGTGGCCCATCCTAGGCCACCCACCAATATTTACCCTTCGGCACTTTCCCTCAAACTTTAACCAAAAAAAAGACCCCACCAAAGTGAGGTCTCTTTTAAGCCAGTAGTATTGAAAGACTTATTCGTCGTCTTTCTTGCCGCCTTTAGCCTGGTCATCACGGAACTTCTTAACAAGTTGTTCCTGGATCGACTGAGGAACAGGACGGTAAGCGGTGAATTCCATCGAGAACGTCGCTTTACCCTGAGTCTTCGAACGAAGGTCAGTCGAGTAACCGAACATTTCTGAAAGAGGAACTTCCGCGATGATAACTGCATACTCATCACGAACGTCTGAACCGAGGAGCATACCGCGGCGTGACGAAAGGTCACCTTGAACAGGACCTTGGAATTCCATTGGCGTCTCAGCTTCTACGCGCATGATCGGCTCAAGGATAACAGGACGTGACTCAAGGAACGCTTGTTTGAACGCCTGACGGGCAGCGATTTTAAACGCCATCTCCGAGGAGTCGACTGCGTGGAAGGTACCTTCTTTAAGGTCGAACTTCGTGTTGATTACTTTAAAGCCTGCGAGTGGACCTTTGTCCAAAGACTCACGGTAGCCTTTCTCAACGCCTGGGATGTATTCCTTAGGAATCGTTCCGCCGACCGTTGCGTTCGTAAACACGTGTGATTTTTCTTCCGACTCAGGCGCTTCGTTGACGTGAAGTTCGCCAACAACGTGACCGTACTGACCCGAACCACCCGACTGCTTCTTGTGCTTATAGTCAAATTTCGCTGATTGAGTTGGCGCTTCGCGATAGTTAACCTTCGGCTGACCGACGATTACGTTCGCGTTGTATTCGCGTTTCATACGTTCAACGTAGATCTCAAGGTGAAGCTCACCCATACCGGCGATACGTGTTTCGTTTGATTCTTTATCAACCGATACGCGGAAAGTCGGATCTTCTTTCATAAAGCGGTTAAGCGCTTTTGACATTTTAACAAGGTCGTCTTGCTTGCCGGGTTTGATCGCAAGCTCGATAACCGGCTCAGGAACAAACATTTTCTCCATCGTGATGTTGATGCCTTCTTGGCAATACGTATCACCCGAAGCACATTCAACACCAACCATCGCGATGATGTCACCGGCCATGGCCATATCCACATCTTCACGGTCGTTACTGTGCATACGCACAAGACGGCCTACGCGCTGCGATTTGCCCATACGTGGGTTATAGTAGCTCTCACCTTTACGCATCGTGCCTTGGTAGATACGAGTGTAGGTCAGCTGACCGAAAGTCTCGTCAGCGATTTTGAAAGCCATCGCGCAAAGAGGTTTCTTAGGATCAGGATAGACTTCAACTTTCTCATTCTTGTCGTTGTCGTTACCGTAGTACTGACGATCGAGAGGAGATGGAAGGTAACGGTTTACAGCGTCGAGCAAAGACTGAACGCCTTTGTTCTTAAACGCAGTACCCATATAAACAGGCGTGATCTGACGAGCGTGAACCGCTTTTTTGATCGTCGCATGAATCAAATCATGAGGAACGTCTTTCTCGTCGAGAAGAAGTTCGGTCATGTCGTCGTTAAACATCGAGATGCTGTCAAGCATCATCGCGCGATACTTCTCGACTTCGTCTTTGAGGTTCGCTGGGCACTCTTCTTCACGAACAGTCTCGCCTTTAATGCCATCGAAGTAAGTTGCCTTACGTGTGATGAGGTCGACGTGACCTTCGTAGTCCGCTTCGGCACCGATTGGATACTGCATGATAACAGTATTGTGCTGAAGCTTCTCGCGAAGGAGGTTAGCTACGCGAATCGGGTTAGCGCCCGAACGGTCAAGCTTGTTAACGAACGCAAGACAAGGAACGTTATAACGTTTCATCTGACGGTCAACAGTGATCGACTGAGACTGAACACCAGCCACACCGCAAAGAACAAGGACAGCGCCGTCGAGTACGCGGAGCGAACGCTCAACTTCAACGGTGAAGTCAACGTGACCCGGGGTATCGATAAGGTTGATCGTGTGATCTTTCCAGAAAAGAGTTGTCGCTGCGGACGTGATGGTAATACCGCGCTCTTTTTCAAGTTCCATGTGGTCCATGGTCGCGCCGTCGCCCTTACCGCGAACTTCCTCGATCTTGTGGATCTTTCCACCATAAAACAGAATGCGTTCGGAAAGAGTGGTCTTACCAGAGTCGATGTGAGCGGATATACCAATGTTCCTGAGGTTTTCAAGTTTCATGGAAATGGAGCCTTTGCAAAAAATAAATGGGTCGTGATCTACAGATTCTGATATCGAGAGAGCACGAGAGGAAATCCGGGGCGACCATTAGTTACCATAGAATCCTCAAAATTCAAGGACTTCTTATACGCAATTGGCACTCTGTTGCCAACCCTAGTTTAAGATCCTTACTCCGAAACGCGCTATTCCAAAAAGACTTACATCTCACGAAACCCATGTAACGATGAGTCAATTTGCCTAAGCTTGCAGAATCACCAAAGCTCAGGCTTAAGGCTCCGCGTAAAAATGTCGATGGACC
>JAZKGL010000290.1:0-6587 GCA_040385935.1 Bdellovibrionota bacterium | reverse complement strand
TATGCCGCCGGAGGCATAAGCGAAGCGCCCATCCCGAGGGAATGAGCACCTTATAAAGCCCCCCAGTTTTAAACGAATAACATTGACCTTCACGAGAAGGTCGCCCGATCTTTGATACGAGTCAGAAAACTCAGCCGCGAAGTTCTTTAAGCTTTTGCGTAAGAATCGGCATGACTTGGAAAAGGTCGCCTACGATACCGTAGTTTGCGATCTTAAAGATTGGAGCTTCTGGGTCAGTGTTGATAGCAACGATGACTTTCGAAGTTCTCATACCAGCCATGTGCTGAATGGAACCTGAGATACCTGCAGCGATATAAAGGTTAGGGTTAACAGTCTTACCTGTTTGACCAACCTGCATCTCGTGGCTTGCATAACCAGCATCGACAGCGGCGCGTGAAGCACCGACTGTTGCGCCAAGGACATCAGCGGCTTCGTGCAAGATTTTGAACGCATCAGCCGAGCCCAAAGAACGTCCACCCGAGATGATAACGCTAGCTTCGGTAAGGTCGACTTTTTCGCTCTTGTCTTTGCGAATCTCTACAGTCTTCAGCTTGCTATCGGCCGCCGCGACTTCGATCTTCGTCACTGCGCCTGAGCCATCGCTCGCGTCAGCTTTGAAGACGTTAGCGCGAAGAGTTGCGAACTGAATCGAAGTCCCTTCGAACGTAACTTTTGCGTAAGCTTTGCCCGAATACATCGGCTTAAGACCGACGATCTTATCGCCATTGGCTTCAAGTTCGATAAGATCTGTTGCGATGCCCGCATCGTGACGAGCGGCCAAACGAGGGAACAGATCTTTACCCATGGGCGTCGCCATACCGAGGACAACGGTTGGGCTGAAAGTCTTAATCGCTTGTTGAACGGCTGCCGCGTAATTGAAAACGTTATAGTTTTCGAAAGACGCTCCAGACGCTGTATAGACAGTGTCTGCGCCGTGGCTTTTCAGTTCGCCAGCGATCGAGTCGATAGACCCACCGACGACAACAGCTGCTACGCTTGCAGCTGAACCAGCGATTTTACGGGCTACTGAGAGAGCTTCCAAAGAAGCTTTTTTGAGTTTGTTTTCACGCTGCTCGATAAATACTAGAACTTTCATTTAAGCTCTCCCTTAGAGTACTTTCGCTTCTTCGCGCAAAGCTTTGACGACTTTGGCAACCATTGCATCCACGGCTTCGCCTTTGAAGACCTGACCAGCGGCTTTTTGCGGCGGGTACTGGTACGAAGTCACAGTGACCTTTGATTTCAACGAGCCAGCATCGACACCGAGGTCAGCTGGTTTCTTGACGTCGAAAGGCTTCTTCTTGGCTTTCATGATGCCTGGAAGAGCTGCGTAGCGTGGGCTGTTCAAAGATTTGTTCGCACCGATTACGGCTGGCAAAGCAAACTTATAAACTTCCATGTGGCCGCCTTCCGCTTCGCGTTCTGCGGTAGCGTTGGTGCCGTCGATCACGAGCTTGTTCACAACGTTGACATGGGCCCAGTCCAAAAGCTCGCCGAGCATAGGACCGATGTGCATGTTGTCGTCATCAATCGCTTGTTTTCCGACGAGAACCAGGTCGGCTTTCTCAGCTTTTACCGCGCCCGCGAGAACCTTGGCGATTCCAAGCGAGTCGAGGTTAGCAAGGCCTTCATTCGAAATGAGGAGACCGCGGTCGCCGCCCATTGCGAGGCCTTTGATGATGAGTTCGCGAACGGATTCATCGCCGAAACTTGCGATCACAACTTCTGTGCCCGCATTCTTTTCTTTGATCTGAATCGCTTCTTCGATCGCGTATTCATCGTAGGGATTGATGATGTACTTGACGTCGCCCGATTCAATCGCAGTGTTGTTGCTGCTGATAGTAATCTTACTTTCCGTATCGGGTGTTTTTTTAAGGAACACTAAAATTTTCATGATAGACCTCGATCCGTCTCTTCATTCAATGATTTGTCAGTCTGCGGGCATGAGATTAGCAAGAGAAATGGAGATTTGGCAACAAATTGGTTGACGGCGCCCCAGGCTGGTTTGGAGCTTCTGCACGATTTGTCTCATTCACCTCACAGCTGTTCGTATTCGTGTAAGCCTCAGCCAGCGGCGTTTAGAGCCGTCATAGCCGCTGCTACACCAGCGCCTAGTGGAAAAGAGTGTCCCAATTTGTGAAGACCCATTTCGAGCGCGGCAATTCCACCAATGAGGTCGAGTTCATCGACGACACCGAGATGCGCGAGTCGAACTATCTTACCCTTCAGATGATCTTGACCACCCGCAAACACAGTGCCGAAGCGGGTTCTACAATATTTCAAAAGTTTGCTGCCATCCATTCCGGCCGGCAATTCGATCGCAGTGAGAGCCTGTGAGTGATGAGATTTGCTAAAGAGCGAAAGACCCATGGCTTTGGCCGCGGCCTGACAGGCTAGCGACAATCGTTTGTGATGAGCATCACAACCATCTACGCCTTGCTCGCCAAGAAGCTCCAGAGAAGGAATAAGGCTTTCAATTAAAGTCGTTGCAGGCGTCCAAGCGGTCTCGCCTTTGACCTGACCTTCGCGTTCTTTTCTCAAATCGAAGTAAAAACGCGGCCGGCTGGACAGACTGTCCCACCCGCGATTCGACAGAGCGATAAAGGCGAGTCCAGGCGGAATGCCAAAACCTTTTTGGCTCCCTGTCAGCAGGCAGTCGATCGAAATTTCGTCCATGGGTAGCGCATGGGCCACGAGAGCGGAAATGGCATCGACAATGATCAGCGCCTTACTGTTTGCTGCGATTACCGAAGCAATTTCTCGCACCGGGTAAGCCACACCGGTTGAGGTTTCGTTCGCCTGGAAGAAGACGGCTTTGACGTCAGGGTGCGCTGAGAGCAAAGCCGATATTTTTTGCAGATCGGGGGATTCGCCCCAAGGGAATTCATAGATAATCGTATCGCAGCCATAGGCGCGCGCGAGCTTGCCCCAGCGTTCTCCGAACTTTCCGCCATTGAGACAAAGGACTTTGTCGCCAGCATTCGTGAGATTGACGAGAGCGGCTTCCATAGCGCCGGTGCCTGAGCAGCTCAGAATCAGGGGAGCTTCGGGGCTTTTGAAATAAGGGTGGAGCATCTTTCGAGCGTAAAGGAATTTTTCGCGGAAGAGATCGGTGCGGTGATAGACCGAGGTTTGCAAGGCAGCGACGGCCGAGGCATGAGGAACAGGCGTTGGACCGGGACAATAAAGGCGATCTTTGACAAAAGCGTAGTTTTCCATCGGCAGCCTTTCGAATTTGCGAAAAGACCTTAAGGTCAGTGCAAAGTAAGGTGACGCAGAGCACAGGATCACGCAATCGAAAATCTAGACTTAGTGAGTATTCGTCGATGCCGGGCGTAGCTCAGCTTTGGCCTGGACCTGCGCAGGGATCGATCCACCCTGGATCGATGGAACAGGGACATTAAGATTCTGACCGAGTTTGAGCCGCTTGGCATTCACCATGGGATTGGTCTCGATAATCTTTTTCACGCTGACTTTATAAGCTCGGGCAATCGAGGCGATGGTGTCACCCCGTTTTACGCGGTGAATAAGAATGTCTGAGATGTCCATCCGCTCGAGCGTTGGTTCGAGGGAAGCAAAGCTTTGCTCGAGTCCCTTAGGGACGGAAATCGTGTAAACCTTGCGGCGAATGTTATTGATCGGTGGTGTGATGCCTTGCATAAGTTCGGGATTCCACTTCATCAGCTGAGATTCCGGTACACCGAGTTTGGTTGCGATCTCGCCGACGCGATAAGAATTGTACAGGGCTATTTTTGCTGTGGGTGCCCGGTTACGCACGTCGGCCACAAAGTTGAAGCCATAGGTTTGGGCATGGCTGGCGACGATGAGGGCTGCGAGGAGCTTGGGCACATAGTCTTTGGTTTCGGGACGAAGATAAGGCGACTTATTCAGAACCCAATAGTCTCGCGACTGAGTGGCTCTCATCGCTTTAATCACGCGCGAAGGACCGGCGTTGTACGCAGCCATCGCCAAATACCAATCACCAAACTGCGAATAGAGATCTTTGAGATAACGGGCGGCGGCTAAAGTTGATTTGCCTGGATCACGACGTTCGTCGACCCAGTAGTTCACTTGGAGTCCATAGTGCTCAGCGGTTGGCTTCATAAACTGCCAGGTGCCCGAGGCCTTTGCATGACTCAGAGCACTGTTGCTCAAACCCGATTCGATCATGGCTAGAAAGAAGAACTCAGGCGGCAGACCTTCTTTTTGCAAAAGAGGAATCAGCGTCTCGCGATAAGACGCGCTGCGAACCATCCACAGCAGAAACTCAGATCGACCACGACCTGTGAAATAAGAGATCCAGTTGAGGACGCGAGGCGAAGGCTTGATCGGCGAGCCGGCGAATTCGAGTGGAAGCTGATAACGAAGAACCTTGAAGCTTTCTTCATTCACTGAAAAATCGGAGGTCTTATCCACCCCCGTGCTGCGCATAAACTCATCGCGGATATGCTGTGTATAAATATCGTCGTTACAAAACCGTGGCTGGATGGGCTCATCCTTTTCCACTTCTGATTTGTTGTCCGAGATATTAGGAATCGGTGGAGTCAACAGTTCGGGCTCACGCGGGGCCAATGACCCTGGGCTTTGGCAACCCGTGAGGAAAACTGTAATGAGCATAAGAATAAAATAACCCAACGGAACTCTCCATAGACCAGAGTAGTGTCACGTTGGGTTCTTCGGCTAAGTTCGAATATGATTTACAGGGTAATTTGTGCCGAGAGTTTCAGCATGTCTTCCGACTTTTGCTGGAGCTGCGCGGAACTCATCGATTTGTAATAGAGATTACTATCGCTTTGCTCATCCTTGGACTTACCTTTGGCCAATTCGGAAAAAGCGCGTCCGGCTTCAGCAAATGCAAGCTTTTGCAGATCTTTGAACTGAGGATATTGCTCGGCCAGCTCTATATATCGATAGGCACAGGCATGATAAATTTCTCGCTTGCAGTAGAACTTGGCGATGAACTCGGAGTGGTCAGCGACGCGACGTCGTCCGGTATTTAGAAATTTATCAGCGTCGGCTTTGTATTTTGAGGTCGGGTAGGCCACGACAAGCTTGTCCCACTCGGCGATGGCTTTCAGTGTAAACTCCTGCTCACGATCGATTTCCTCCGGGGCCTCGGCCCAGTAGGATTCCCCTATGCGATATTGAGCAAGGTCAGCCTCCGCATGACGCGGGTGAAGCTTAACAAACTGTTCATAGGCCGCAGCGGCCTCGGCATACTGCGAGAGTTTGAAATGACTATGTGCGATCATGATTTCCGCGTCGGGCGCGTTCTTGGAGTAAGGGAAGCGAGATTTGAATTCGCCCAGTCGGGTGATCGCCACTTCGTACATCTCGTCGTCATAAGGGGCGCGAGCGTAGGCGAAATTCTGCGAGGGGTCGGAGGGATCAATTGGCTTCTCGACACAGGCAATGTTTGCCGTCACCAAAATAAGCAAAGCCATTAGAAGGTTGGAGAATTTTTCGGAAAAACGCATGTGTCGTCCTTCAAGTGCTTGAACTTTTACCGATAAACTTTCATAAGGTCATCAAGGCCATATATGAATCACTGAGGCCCGCTTGAAACAACCTGCCCACAAAGTCATTACTTTTACCGGTGTACCAAAACAGGGCTGGTACTGGGTCTTTGCGGGAATCATTCTTTCGCTCCTCCTCCATATCATATCCATTATTGAATTACCAAACCATGCACGGAACCCGCTTCTGCCTGCGCCAAAGTCGAAGACTAAATTCGACGACGTGAAGGTGAACGTGGTGACGAAGAAAAAGCCTGACGCCCAAAATGACCTTCAGAAGAAAATTCTGGAAGCGCCCCTGGAGCCTACCGAGGCACCGACCAAGGATTCTCGTTTAGGCGCTCAGGATCACATCGCGGAAAAGGAAACCAAGATCGACAGCCGCATTCCGCGCCCCACGGCAGCCGACCCGGGACAGCTTGGGCGCGATGTGAAAACCCAGAAGGAAAAAAAGGCGGTCACGGCAAAGCCCAAGTCGATGACCATGACGCCGAAGATCGCAGAGTCGGATCGCAAGCAGCCCAACATCATGTTTGCTCCCGACGGAACGGTGATTGTTCCCGGCCAGGACAAGATGAAACCTCGAAATAAATACGAATCGCTTCTGCCGAACGCGGCTGAGCTGCAAAACCAAGTGGCGGCGGGTTATGCCGATCATATCGATGACGAAGTCGCGACCGGCGATAAGATCGATATGAACACCTCGAACTTTCGTTTCATCGGTTACTTCACCTCGTTTCGCAAAGCCTTTGAAAACGTCTGGGTCTACCCTTCCGAAGCCGTCCGTCGCGGTCTTCAGGGCGTAACTCACGTGGAGTTTACGATCGAGAAAGATGGCAAGGTCTCAAAGATCCGAGTCGTCAAAACCTCGGGACATAAAATCCTTGATGTCGCCGTGGTCGAAGCCATTCGACTTGCCTCACCTTTCGGTCCTCTGCCGGCGGGTTACAACAAGGAGCGCCTGACTGTGACGGGTTCTTTCACCTACGTCCTCACCAACTACGCCGGCGGCTAAGTCTACTGCGTATAGTCGTAAGCAAAATAAATCTTTGCGCTATTTGCGATTCTGCC
>JAZKGL010000289.1:0-8177 GCA_040385935.1 Bdellovibrionota bacterium | reverse complement strand
GGCAGAAATCCTAAGCGAGACTAAAAAGTAAAAGTGGGGATCAGAATGGTC
The DNA here is from genome assembly GCA_040385935.1 of Bdellovibrionota bacterium. Classification (GTDB taxonomy): domain Bacteria; phylum Bdellovibrionota_B; class Oligoflexia; order Oligoflexales; family Oligoflexaceae; genus Oligoflexus. Next base: position 8,126 of record JAZKGL010000289.1, on the reverse strand, counting down.
AGCGATGCGAAGGTTCAATCCCAAGCTTTAATTGTCGGCGGTGGGCCTGCCGGTATCATGGCCGGTTTGCTTCTGGCGCGGAGCGGGGTCACAGTCGACGTGCTCGAAAAACACGAGGACTTTCTTCGCGATTTTCGCGGCGACACAATACATCCGTCCACACTTCAGGCTCTGGATGAACTCGGTTTACTCGGTGAACTTCTTAAATTGCCGCATCAAAAAATAAAACAACTCCACGGCGAAGTTGGCAAATCGGTGCTGACGATTGCCGATTTTTCAACATTGAAAAAGACGCCTCCTTATCTTGTGCTTATGCCGCAGTGGGATTTTCTGCAGTTTCTGACGCGTGAAGCGAAGAAGTACCCCAACTTTCGTTTGCATATGAAGACCAACGCCGTTGAGCTTTTGCACGAGGGTGAAAAGATAGTGGGTGTGTGTGCGGAGTCGCACGGCGTGGTCAAAGATTACTTTGCACCGCTGACTCTAGTCGCTGATGGACGCGATTCGCGTATGCGAAAAGCCGCTGGTTTTCAGCCACAGGCGCAAGGCGCTCCGATGGATGTTCTGTGGATGAAAATTCCTCGCAAAGAAACCGATCCAGCCGAACCCTTAGGAATCTTTCGCGATGGAAAAATTTTGATTTTGATTTATCGCGAGGATTACTGGCAGTGCGGTTATGTGATTCCAAAGGGAAGTCTGAATCGTTTGAAAAGCCGGGGTTTGAAGGCTTTGCAAGCGGACCTGAAGAGGCACGTTCCGTTTTTGAAAGACTCGGTGGATGCGCTTGCCTCATGGGATGACATCAAACTTTTAACGGTCACCGTCGATCGACTGAAGACCTGGCATCGGCAGGGCCTTCTTTGCATCGGTGATGCCGCCCATGCGATGTCGCCGATCGGTGGCGTCGGTATTAACCTTGCGATTCAAGATGCGATAGCGACCTCAAATATCCTCGCGGATGCCTTGAGTCGCAGCGAGGATGTCAGTGGACTCCTTCACTCGGTTCAGGCGCGCAGAGAGCTTCCTGCGAGGCTTACGCAGCGGGCGCAGATAATGATTCAAAATCGGGTGATTCGTGAGGTCTTGAAGGGGCAAAAACCGTTTCAACTGCCAAGGTTTTTACTCTGGGCTGAACGAGTTCGTATATTGCCTAAGCTAACAGCCAGGCTACTCGGTGTGGGAATCCGGCCAGAGCATGTCCAAATAAGGAAACCCATCTAACTCTCTACAGAGCGATGGGTCCTAACGACGACAAGTAAGCAACGAATTACTTAGTTGTTTTCTTCTTAACAAGAGCAGCCAAACGAGCAACTTTACGCGATGCGTTGTTGCGGTGAAGCATGCCGTGCGACGCAGCTTTGTGCAGAAGCGACTGAGCGCTTTCGAAAAGTGCGCTGAGGTTTTGAACATCGCCTTTTTCAGCTGCGCTACGGAGCTTTTTCACAGCAGTACGAACTGTCGAAATATAAGCACTGTTTTGCGCGCGTTTTTTAGCGTTCACAAGAATACGTTTTTTTGCTGATTTATGATGAGCCACTTTATTACTCCGTAATCTCTTTATTGAAGAGAGACTGTGTCAATTAACAAGTGCTGGTCAGCTCGTCAAGCTGAAAACAGCTAGAATAAGAATAGAGTTAACCTATTTCATTCGATTGTGCACTGGCAACGAGGGCTTTCGCCTTGTAGGCCTCGGCTTGTGCTGCCTGATCAACTCTTTCGTTGTCTGGATGGCCGTTGTGACCCTTGACCCAGACCCAGCGAATCGTATGCGAAAGAGAGACTGCGTATAGATCTTCCCAGAGTTCCTGATTCTTTACCGGCTTCTTATCGGCTGTCTTCCAACCGTTATTTCGCCAGTTCAAAATCCAGCCCTTCTCGAAGGCGTCCATCACATAGCGGCTATCCACAACCAGCGTGACAGAACATGGTTCTTTAAGGAGTCTAAGCCCCTCAATCACAGCCTTGAGTTCCATGCGATTATTCGTCGACTGTAGCTCATGGCCAGAGTGAACCTTCTCATGCGGACCGAACTTTAAAAGAGCGGCCCAGCCTCCAGGTCCCGGATTAGAAAGACAAGCACCATCGGTTGTGATCGTAAGTTCTTTCATAATCCAGCCAGAAAAAGAAAACGCTCCTCGTGAGGAGCGTTGTCCGCTTAGCGCCTATTATTTCGTAGGCTTAGCGGCTTTGATTTTAGCCTTGATGCGTGCCTTGAGTTTAGCACGAGCTTTCAAGCGCTTTACTTTAGGTGTCTTACGATTATCTCCGCGTCCCATCACTTACCCCTTAGAGTTTAACGCCGTTTTTGCGTGCATATTGGTCGAGGCCGAGCTTGTCGATCGTGCGGATCGCAGCTGTACTAACTTTCAAAGTAATGAACTTTGAGAGTCCTACCGACCAAAAACGCTTCGTCTGAAGGTTAGGAAGGAAGCGGTGTTTCGTCTTAACGTTGGAGTGCGATACGCGGTGTCCGACCTGTACGCCCTTGCCAGTGAGTTCACACTTACGGCTCATTCTTATTCCTCTCCATCACGCATAGGCTTGTCTTCGCGTGGTCCGCGAGGAGCCGATGGTCTGCTGCTTGTACCCATTGCGGAAGTTGCAATTGCAGACATTTCTGTTGCAAAGTTACGTTCCTGGCGGTGGCCAAGGCTGTATGGAAGAAGCGCAAGATAACGAGCGCGTTTTACTGCCAAACAGATCGCACGTTGCTGCTTCGCGGTTGCACCCGAAATACGGCGAGGAATAATCTTGCCGCGATCAGTCACAAAACGACGAAGGATGTCTGGGTTTTTGTAGTCAATTACGATACTTGGGTCTAGTGTTCGCTTACGGCGAAACATCAGACGTCTTTTTTTTCTTCCGCTTGCCATGCAGCAGCCTCCGGTGAATCTAATATCGAACGTTTGTAACGACGCAAAAGCTGGCTGCTCTGCCACTACAAACAGGTATTACCCTTTAGGGAAGTGAAAAGTAACTTAAAGCTTGACTCTACGCAAGGGAATTGATGCCTATAGAAGCGGTGATTGGCATCAGTTTCAGGGGCTTCCCAGCCAAAAAGGAAAGCGCATGTATTATCTCGACATCGCGGTCCCAGTGGCACTTGACCAGACGTTTACTTACACTTCTCAAAGCCACCTTGCACCGGGAATCCGAGTCAAAGTTCCATTTGGGCCCAAAAAACATATTGGCGTCGTTATGGCTGTGACGGATGTTGCGCCGGCAAAGACCAGCTTTGCGCTCAAAAGTGTCGAAGAAGCGCTCGATGAAGATCCTATCTATAGTGAGGGCCTGCTCACCCTCGCCCGTTGGCTCTCGAGTTACTATCTCTTCCCAATTGGCGAAGTGCTTCGGACCATGCTGCCTGTTTCTCTCGTTAAAAAGGAAAAATTGCAATTTTGGCTTACTGATAAGGGCATGACGGCTCGCGATGACGAAACATCGAGCTATCAACCTATCCTGAAGTTTCTTTGGGGCCGCCGAAAGGTGGTCACTGAACTCACCCTTAAATCTAAACTTAAAAAATGGCTCGCCGAGACCGGCGAAAAGATGACCCTCAAAAAGCTTGAGAAGGTCGAACTCATTCTTCGCGAGTCCCTTGATCAGACGCATTCACGTTCCCCGCATTGGACCCCGGATGCTATCGCGGCTGCTCAGACCATCCCCGCGAGCGAGCCGCCCGTGCTGACTGAAGGCCAGGCTTTGGTTTGTCAGGCTATCAGCTCTATGGGCTGGGGTGAAAACTCAGAGCGCAAACCGTTTCTCCTGCATGGGGTCACGGGCGCGGGCAAGACCGAGGTCTATCTAAAATTGATAGCCGATGCCATAGAGACTGATCCTAAGAACCAAGTGATGGTCCTCGTTCCTGAGATTGCCCTGACACCGCAGATGACACGGGTGTTCTCCGCTCGTTTTCCAGGGAAAGTGGCCGTGGTCCATTCAGCCATGCAGCCAGCGGAACGTTGGAAAGAGCTGTCATCGATTCGCCAGGGGGAGCGGTCCATACTCATAGGGCCACGATCTGCCGTATTTGCTGCGTTTGAGCAGTTGGCCTTGCTCGTGGTCGATGAAGAGCATGACTCAAGCTATAAACAATCAACCGGACTCACCTACAACGGCCGCGATGTGGCCGTGATGCGCGCGCATCTTGAAAAGCGTCCTGTCGTCCTCGGTAGCGCTACTCCCTCCATGGAGTCCTACGCCAACGCCAAACAAGGGCGATATACGCTCCTCGAGCTGCTCACGCGAGCGAACTTAAAACCCCTGCCTGAAATCACCTTTATATCGACCGAGGTGAGCAAAGGTTTTGCGCGCAAATTATCCGGTAGAAAGACCGGGGCGCCGATCATCGATCTTCCGGTCGATGACAAGATCATTGAGGCACTAAAGGCGAACCTCGCTGAAGGTCGCCAAGCCATGGTGCTCGTGAATCGCAGGGGATTTGCCTACTACCTCTTCTCGCTTCGCGAACGCAAAGCCGTTGCGTGTCCTAACTGCAGTATTTCGCTCACTGTGCATGAAAAGTCGACGATGCTTCGTTGCCATTACTGCGACTTTCAAAGGCCGCTCGATCGCATGATTCCGCCCGATGCGGCAGATGCCTATGTGCTTGTCGGTTACGGCAGTGAGCAAATGGAGATGTTTCTCAAAGAAGGTTTGCCGAACGCTCGCATTCAACGTGTGGACTCCGATTCGGTCGGGCCGCGCGATGCCTTGCCGGAGATCCTCGATAATTTTCGGCAAGGACACATCGATATCCTCGTTGGGACGCAGATGCTGGCCAAAGGTCACGACTTTGCAAAGGTCACCCTGATCTGCATTTTGGAAATCGATCAAACGTTGAACCTTCCCGATTTTCGGGCGGGCGAGCGAACCTTTCAGCTGATGGTTCAGGCGGCAGGCCGCGCCGGGCGGGGCGAGTGGGCAGGTCGGGTGCTCGTGCAGACGCAACGTGACGATCATCCCGTTTTAAAAGCGGCGCTCAATCAAAGTTATGCCGAGTTCTGGGAGGATCAGCTGCAATTTCGCATGGCCCACGCCTACCCTCCTCTCTCACGGATGATCGTCTTTGAATTTAATGCCAGTAAGCGCGAAAAACTTTTGAAATGGATGGGCGAAGTTGAGTTATGGATCGGCAGCAAACTGCGCGATCAAAAGGCTCAATTCAGCCAGCTCACCGTCCTTGGGCCCTCGGTTCCGCCGCTTGAGACGATACGCGGTCGATCGCGTCGAACCCTGCTTCTGATGAGCAAAGACAGAGCGCAGCTGTGGGGCTTTGCCCGAGACCTTTTGCGGGAGTTTCAAAACCCCAAAGGCGACCTGCGATTACGTGTGGATGTGGATCCACAGAGCCTGCTCTAAGGGCCTCGTCCTTTTTATCGGTTTGCAAAAGAAGTCCTTGGTATTAAAATGAAATTTCGGGTCTAGTGGAATCGCCAGCAAGTGAGGGTACCCAATGAGCATGGATCTAGAACAATTAGCAGGCCAGCAAAGTGAAAATAAGCTTCTTGAGAAGCGAGTCATTTTCGTGTCTGAAGGCATTAATGCGGCGGTTGCAAAGAAAGTCGTCAATAACCTATTGGCTATGGACGCCCAAGACAGCAATAAGCCGATCTATATGTATTTGAATACCCCGGGTGGCGAAGTGAATAGCGGCTTCGCGATTTACGACACCATGCGTTTCATCAACTCGGAAGTCCGCGTTGTGTGTACGGGTCTCACGGCCAGTATCGGGACGATCATTCTACTCGGAGCGCCAAAGAAGCATAGATACACTATGCCCAACTGCCGATTCCTCATTCACCAACCCTTGATTGGTGGTCACATCCAGGGCCAAGCCTCGGATTTGGAAATCACGGCGCGTGAAATTCTCAAGACCCGCTCTAAGATCAACCGCATGCTGTCAGAAGAATGCGGCCAGCCTTTGGAGAAGGTCGAAGAAGACACCGTGCGCGACTACTGGATGACTTCGGAAGAAGCCATTAAATACGGCCTTGTGACAAAAATTGTAGCCACCCAGAAAGAGATTGTGTAATTAACCTTCTCTATGACCGATGCGATGGTGGTGGAATTGGTAGACACGCTAGTCTCAGAAGCTAGTGCCTCACGGTGTGCGGGTTCAAGTCCCGCCCTTCGCACTTTTTTGAATAGATGAGAGTTAATCTCTTCGGTAAAAAAGATTCCAAATCAAAAGCCCAGAGTTTTGTAATCAAACTCTGGGCTTTTTTTTAAGGCATAAGACCTTGATTAACACCTACCTCAAACGCCGATCTGCAACCCTCATCTTTGCAACCTTTTGCACATTTGCACTGGGATTTGTCTCGAGCATTACCTATTCCCTGATCGGTCCGGTGTTCGACATACTAGGTCGGCCTAAAGACGATAAGCCGATAGCCTTTATCGAACTGATGGGAAAATACATCGGCGGATGGATGTCCGATTTTCTGGGCCGCGACTCGATGTTGTCCTCTGAACTTTGGACGGTTCTTCCTATCGTCCTCATCGCCTCGGCTTTGGGTCGGGCGTTACTCGCACTTCTTCAGTGGTATCTGTGGGAGAAGAGCAGCGAGCAAGTGGCGGCGGATTTGCGATCGGACCTTGTGTCGGCTTATTTAAAAGTGGATCCCGAGCAGCGGCGGCATTTGAATGCCGATGTGGATCAGGAGATCGGCTCGGCGATCAGCACCGATGTGCGTATGGTTCGTGAGTACCTAGTGCATTTTTACGGCGGTTTTCCCCGTGAACTTGTGCAGGTCATCTTTTATCTCGCGAGTCTTCTGCTCCTCGACTGGAAGCTTGCCTGTATCTTTCTCTTAGGAATCGGTCCAGCCGCAGCCATACTTTCAAAGCTCGGCAAAAAACTGAGGAAACGCTCACAGGCGGCGCTGAACAACAGCAGTGTGTTGCTTGAGTGGCTGCAGCAACGGTTTACCGGCATTGAGACGATCAAACAGTTCCAAACCGAGAGACTTGAGCAAGAGCGCATGGAGCAAAAGTCGAACGAACTTTTGAATAATTTTCTCCGTGCGGCACGCGTGAAGGCTAGAACCTCGCCCTTGATGGAAGTCGTGGCGGTTGCAGCGATGATGCTCGTTTTGGTTTACGCGTTGTCGGCTATAGCGAGCAAAGACATGAGTGCGAGTACTCTTCTATCCTTTCTCGTTTTACTCGGTGTGCTCTCGCAGTCGGCATCAAAGCTTGGCCGCTACTTTAATAGCAACAAAGAAGGCGAAGCTGCTCTCCTTCGCCTACAAAAACTCTTTCGTATCATGGGGGATCACCAAGCGGAAGAACTCCCACTCCCCGTAAATGCCGCAACGTCTTCGCCGCTTAACCTGAAGAACATTTCCTATCGTTACAATGTCGATGGTGCCCTGGCCCTAAAAGATTTTTCGGCAAATTTTGAACGCGGGAAGATCTATGCCATCGCCGGAGCGTCGGGGTCCGGCAAGACCACCCTTTTGAAACTTCTTTTAGGTCTTTATCACAAGGGATCAGGATCGGTTGAGTTTGGGATCAAAGGGCGAGAGGAACTCGGATATTTGCCGCAGAACGTTCAGCTCCTCCCCGCCTCCATCGCTCACAACATTGTATATCCCGAGAAACAATTTGATCCTCTAAAACTGGAGGAAGCCCTGCGCAAAGTCGGACTTTGGGAATTTGTCAGCGGCCAGCCCAAACTCTGGGATACCGAAATCGGTGAAGGTGGGGATACCCTGCTTTCCGGTGGTCAAGCGCAGCGACTACAGATCGCGCGGCTCATCTATCTCGCCTTTCCCCTTCTGGTGATCGATGAAGGTACCTCGGCCCTTGATCCTGAGATTGAAACTTTGGTTCTTAAAACGCTTCGGGACATGGCTGATCGCGGTTCGACTATTATCATGGTTGCCCATCGCGTGGCCGTTCTTCAGCTGGCCGATCTCGTTTATGTTTTAAAACGCGGCGAGACTCAATTCGTCGGTGCTCCCAAACAGTTTCTGCAAATGAGCGACTGGCGAAACTACTTTGATTCCAATGCCGAAGTCCTCGCTTGAAAAAACGGGCGACCCTCACGAGAAGGTCAATGTTATTCGTTTAAGTCTGGGGGGCTTTATACGGTGCGTATTCCCTCGGGATAGCGCTTCGCT
>JAZKGL010000288.1:0-22354 GCA_040385935.1 Bdellovibrionota bacterium | reverse complement strand
TTCTTGCGCTCAATGGGGCGTTCTTTTCAATGTGGAGGAAAAGAAACGTGATGATGAAAAGTGTACTCTTCGCCAGCACCTTGGCCCTCGGCCTGACAGCGTGCGGTGTGCGTGAGCAGAGAGTTTCCTCGAAAGACGCGACTGCAAGCGGGGAAAGTTCTGCCGACAATAATCCAAAAGAAACCTATGAAAACGGTGTGGTCTCGAGCGCTAATGGGACCGGCGCTGTCACGGCATCAACCCTGACTCCTCAGACACCCGATCAGAATGGTGGCGGAAAAGGTGGGGAAAACCAGAATGGTGAAAACCAAAATGGCGAGAACCAGAACGGTGGGGGCAATCCATCAAGTGAAGGCACGGCTTACGTTCATATCGAAGCCGACTGCGCGTGTGCTGCGGCTGCCGATATTTGTTCGACTATGACTTGGTATGAGATCTCTATCCTTGATCGCACGACGAAAGCTGTGATTTGGGGGCCAGAGACTCATCGCCCTATCGTTATGCATAATGAGTGTTCGTTTATGAAGGTGCTTGGGAAAGCTGTGAAGATTCCTGAGGCGATTTTAGGTCGTGCCGCGAACACTATGCTTTTTAGTTTGAAGAATGAAGTCGAGCATCAAGTCGTTCCTTTCTATCCTCCCTTCCATCACGGACGTGGCGGAAGTGGTAAGGGGGAAAAGGGTGATCCGGGTCCGGCTGGTCCAGCAGGTCCTGCGGGAGCGCCTGGTGCCAAGGGTGATACAGGTGCGATTGGTCCAGCTGGTGCTGCGGGTCCTGCGGGAGTTGCAGGGGCTCCGGGTCCGACAGGTGCGCAGGGTCCTGCAGGTGTTGCAGGTCTGCGTGGTGAGACGGGTGCGAAGGGTGCGGATGGTGCCAAGGGCGAGCAGGGTCCTGCCGGTGTGAAAGGTGATCTGGGTAACGTAGGTCCAATGGGTCCTCAAGGTCCACGCGGTGATGTCGGTGCACCGGGTCCTAAGGGTGATAAAGGTGATACGGGCATCGCGGGTCCCCAAGGTCCTAAGGGTGATACAGGTCCAGTTGGTGCTACAGGTCCGATAGGTCCTAAGGGTGATCAAGGTGATTACGGTCCTCGCGGTCCACGCGGTGAGACAGGTGCTGAGGGTCCAGTTGGTCCTCAGGGTCCTCAAGGTCCTCCGGGTAAGTCGGCTAATTAAGAATTAACGTGTGATGATTGAAAACGCCTGCTCTTTGGAGCGGGCGTTTTTGTTTGGGTGAGTGATTTTCAAAGGTCGCATGCCTGACACGGAGCGAGGTTCAAATGACATTGCTTATACAGATGGGCTGATAAGTAGGAATATGTTGCGGCAAAACCTGAAAACGCTACACACCAGGCCCGCTAAGCTCTCTGATCGAATACTCGCGCTCAATCATTAGACCATTTTTGTTATGCTCTCTTTCTCAAACGCGATCGGGAGTCACCAAATGAAAATCACAAGCCTATCAATCTTCACTCTAGCCACAATTCTTACAGCAATCACGGCCTGCAAATCAAAAATGATGAAAGACATCTCAGAAGTCCTAGAAACCGAGCAACACATCAACGATTTAACAACCGCCGAGGGCGCCGTCTGTACCCCCAACTTCAAACGCTGGGCATTTGACGAAAGCAATTCAACATCCTACTGCGCAAAGCTCGGCAACGGCATCCCAAAGGAAGCCATCACCGAGCTGTTCGTAGGGGAATCCGGAAAATGTAAGGATGGAAAGAGCTGGTTTCAAAACTCAAACACACTCTACTGTCTAAAACGCACTCCAGTAAAACCAGGCGACAAAATTCTGACCCAAGTCACCTCACAAAAAGGCCAAGGTTGCCCCTCTCGTTACGAAGAATTCGCCTACAGCGAATCCTCCAACCTCACTTTCTGTGCCAAGTACCAAAAACTCTAAGCTCAAGGAACCAATTCCGAAGCCGTATCAAGCAATCCACCAAACTTCTCATGAATCTTAGGAAACCAATACCCAGCCTTAGACTCCATACCATTAGTCACAGTAACCGGCAGTCTCTCGACCGACAAAAGACGGCCCGCGCTAGGGCACTTGGCAGGAAAGGACTCGCAAGGCACCCGAAGCGCATAAAACTCGCTTCCAACCTTAGCCGAAATCTTTACGATCGAACGCCCGTGGTCCTCCGTATTCAACACCACATCCTTAACAATCCGATATTTCCGCACACCATAATCACCAAAAAAATCTTTCAGCTCCGCCGCGCGCTGCGGACACACCTTAGTCATACAATAAGAAATCGCACCAAGATGCACCGGCTGAGTACCACCTGTCGGACTCTTAATCTGAGCCGCGATATCCGCTAAGTCAGCCATCAAAGGATCAGCTAAACACTGTCTCAAAGCTTCTGACTCACAAAGCTGCCTAGGTTTTTGTCCACTCTGATAAAAATCATTCGCCATCTTCGCCGATAGAGCCGACTCGTTTACCGCCCGCTGAGAAATGCTAGGCTTCGCACCGATATATCCAAAATGCAAAACTGCGAACTGAAACAATCGCGAATCCTTAGCCTGGGTCATACTATGACTATCAATAACATTCGTATAACCACCAAGCCTAAAATAATCCGCCCCCGCAATACTCGCTTTCACGATACTCGACTGAGACAAATCAGGCTTCAAAACCGTACTCATATCCCGAAGAGTCATTTCATTCGGATTCAAAAAATTAATCGTCTGATTCTCAGGAATCCACCCAGGAAACACCTCGCCAAACGGCGCCCGCGTTCGGCGAATCTGTGACAGATTCGAAGCGCCATGACACGAAGCACAGTCAGTGGAAAAGAAATCATTCATCAGCGGATTCTCAACCCGGTTGATCTTATTGACATCAAACTGCAAAAGACTATCGAGGTTCTCTGAGTTATCACTCCCCTCACCATTCGATACCAAAGCAATCTTAAACTCTTCCGTAAAAGTCTCATTCGCCTGACCCGGCAAAGGAACCGGAGAGACAGGCACCTGCCGACCTTCCTTAGCATCAACCCCGCCGCCGAGATCACGCAAATTAAGCATCTGATAGTACCCGTTACCAAACGGCTCGAGCATCACCCCCCTGGAATTTCGCTTCACAAGCTCCGGCTTCTTCGTCACCGCCTTAATCCGCAGATGCACAAGGCGATCAGAAACCACAGCCGCATTCAAAAATATCCAAGGGTCCAAACCGTTACCCGTGCTCATCATCGCAATGGCCGAAAGCTTTGTGGCATTCACCTTCAACAGGCCTAAAATCGTCTGAAACCGAGCCCCGGCAAACGCCCCACCCATTTTCTCTTTAAGCAAACAAGGCTGAACCTGAAGCGGCATGCTCGAAGTCAGATCCCCGCAATCCATTTTAAAACGAAGCAGTTCACCATAAAGAGTCCGACTCTGCGCATCATCCAAACTGTAAATAAGATGAATGGCAAAGTCGGCAACGACTGGCCGCTCAAGATTAGGATGCTGCTGATCGGAGAGAGCGAGCTTATGCATCTCCTCCTTCGTCCTTAACGAAAAAGGCTGCAAAATAGCTCTGAGCTGAGGCAAACAGCGAGTCGAATCAAATGTCGAGGGTATAGTGTCCGGCGTGCTCTTTCCAAGCGGACTATGAGCCTCATCACGCGCGCAAGGATCATACCTAAGGGCTGTAATCTTCCAATCCTTAAACTGATTATACGGACCCGTATCCGGCGTAGTCTTAGGTGCCTCCTCCTCGTCAGGAAAATCACCCTTCTGAAACGCGCGACCCTTAAAATCCGATCCACTATTCAACTTAAACGTTTCGGAACCTTCCGTCTTATCGTAGCGATGAAAACTCAAAAGCTGATCAAAAAATTCTTTAGAGAAAATCGGCTTACCCGCGACGTTTTTAAAATCGCCCCCAGGCAGCCGTGCGACCTGCTCACTCGTATCCGGAATAGGAAACATAAGCGAAACATCATTGACATCAAGGCCAGGCGAAGTCGAGTCCACGTTGCCGCGAAAGGCCGAGATCTCAGAATCGCGGTGAGTCGACTTGCAAGAACCCAGTATCTGAAGGATAAGCAAAGCAAATCCAGATTTTACAAAAATTCTTGCCGAGAAACCCACGGTGAAACCCCATGTATTGTTACCAATGTCTGGTAAATATCGGCTAGCGGCTCTGAAGCTTAAAGACCTTGCAAACGAATAAGGCCCTCCTCAAAAGAGGAAGGCCTAAGCTGTTCATACAAATGAAAATTTAAAAATAAAAAGAAAAGAATAAGATCAAATCACGCCCGTTCAGCGAGCACCCAAACTCCGAAGCGCATCGGTATCGGTCATGTATTTCGACCTTCCCGAGAGTGACTGCAAGGCAGCAAGGCACTTCATAGCATCAGGGCCTTTAGGCAGAACGCGAATACACGCCTCATAATAATCTTCGGCATTAAGATAGACACCCTCAAGAGAAATCGCCTCGCGAAGCTCACCCGACATATAAAACGCGCGCGCCTTTTGATCCGGGCTGCCGATAGTCGCAACCCGTTTCAAGGCCAGCATAGCCCTAGCCTGATGCACAAATCCGCTCAATGGAAGCGATCGATTCATACCATCGGCCGTGGTCATCAACTGTCTTGCCTGCAAAAGGATATCGTAGGGTTTAATAACAGCGTCTCGCTCAGCTCCCCACGCTTTCCCAGTCAGCCGCCAGCTCGAAAGCAAAGCCTTTTGGCCCTTCGTCATCGTAGTCGTCTGCAAAGCGCTCGAGATAAGATCAACAAACGTATAAGCGTTCGACGAAGACTCTATCCCCAAAGCCACAATATTCAGCGCAGAACGCTCAAATATCGCAGGCTGAGTATTAGCCAGACCGGGCGAATTTATAACCTTTTCATACTGAAGCAGAGCATCCCCCGGACGCGAGGCGAACTTATAGAACTCACCCCACTCAACCATCGTCAGCCCGCCCGTAGGAACGATATTCGCCCACACAGGTTTTGCCGTAAACACGTGGCATTCCGAACAAACATGCATCACTCTTCGCGCCGTATACGCCGCGCGCGAGGCATCGCCCTTGCGATATTCCGTTTCGGCTTTCGAAAGAATCTTCATCGGATCAAAGGAGAGATAAGCAAGCGCAGGATGGGCCTTCGGAATAACTTTGGTGAAATCGATAGGATGGGCAACGCCATTCAGCTTGGAAATACCGATAATAGTATTCAGCTTTGCGGCACCAGGATTCAGAAAACGATCCGAAGCCATTATCGAATACGCTTCGCCAATCGCCCGTTCGCTGCCTCCGCTCGAAGCCGCAGGAGGCGACGGAGCAGGCGCATTTTGCGCGTAAGCCAAAGAATTCGCAGAAATAAGGAATAAAGCCAAGAACTTCTTCATCAGTCATCCCGATGTTAGAGAATAAGCTTAAATCTCAGAGTTCTTCTCAAGAATTTCTTTGAGCCGGCCGTTCATAAACGTCTTCGACATCCAAAACACATCGGCCAGCTGCGCGACGATATCTTTGCCGGCGTCAAGGCCAGCCAGTTCTTTGCGAATCAAATACGCAGGCGTTAAAAGCTTGGCCGCAAACATATTGGTCTGAACATCGGCCATATAATTCGCCTGTTCATTCGATTCGCTAGTGGCCAGAACACTTTCTTTCGCGAGAAAATGTTTGCCCATGGATTTTGCAATACCATAACGAACATAAGGACGCATTTTCTCATCCATCGGATAAGCGATCTGCATCTTCCCAGCGGATTCGATGGTCTTGATCGCTTTGCCTTCAAGCTCCGCATCATCTTCAACCGCGCGCAGGGAGATATCTCCGTAGGTCGCAACCACCTCGGGCAAATACAGTGGAGCTTCCTGAAACGAGAGCGTCTCATGGATCGAGCGCACCACACGATTGATGTCCTGCTCGCCGGTTTCAAACTGACGTTTGAACTCCTGCTCTTTATCCTTGGTCCAGCTATTGGCGTTGCGGCGGTAAAAATCTTTCTTCGCCGTTTCCAAAAACTTAGGATCGGGAGAGAAATCCCCGTAGCCAGTGAATTCAAAGAACGCTTCACCCTCGTTCATCTCACCGGAAGCCACGTCCACAACGAGGCGCTCGTCGACGCCCAAATGTTTGGCGATCGACTTCATCGCTTGGATGGAGCGGATATTCTTTTTACCCTTTTTCCAATGCGAGCAATCCGCTGGATCGAAACCAAGGATTTGGCCTACATCCTGATCAATGACACGAATGCCCCCGAATTTGTGATCGAGTACGCGTCGACAAAATTGAAAGAGATTTGCCGAGTTCGGGTATTTGGTGGCCGTGTCTTTCTTCATCAGAAAAGTTCTCCTCCGTGGAGCCCACATAACCAAATCAGAATCGAACGAAATCCTTTTCGTTCGCACTGTGGTCAGAGCTCACAGTACCGTTTGGATAAGCTCCAAAGGTAGCGCTTTGACGTAATAACTAAACTGCTTGTTGCACCATGTTCTCGTTTTAGCATCGTTAAGTCAGGTGGTCAATCAAGGCTTGAGATTCATTCAAATCTATTTTGCACGGATGTCTAGCCGCTCTTGGTAGATTGGCTACGGAAGAAGCAGCACAGTGAGAGGATTCTTAACTGACCTTCACTTGGCGACTGTTAAAAAAAAGAAAGTGAACCATGGAAATCTACTATGTCTGAAACCCTCCTGAACCTATTCTAGAACTTGGAAATCCCAGAGCTTACAGGCAGTCGACGGGTTTCGTAGATTGACAAAATCATTGAAGGCTAGATGGGACGCGGACTTGACTTCGTCTCCTTTGATCTTATGGTCGAAGGTGGCCGGAAAATCGGTAAATATGTCGCTAAGGCCAGGATCGGGGAGGGTCAGTGTTGCAGATGATGAGTGGTTCGGTGAAGAAGCCAGAGGCCACCAAGGTTGGATCGAAGTCTGACACCAGTGTCGTAATCAAAGAACGAGTGAAAACGCAGCGTCCTCCGCTCTACGGGGTGATTCTGCTCAATGACGATTATACCCCTATGGAATTCGTCATCATGATTTTAGAGAAACATTTCAATAAGGATCATGAGGGCGCTACACAGATCATGCTTAAAGTCCATACCGAAGGCCGCGCTCTGTGTGGTATATATCCTTATGAGATCGCTGAAACTAAGGTCACTCTTGTGACTCAAGAAGCTCAGCGTGACGGTCATCCCTTGCAGTGCGTACTCGAACGAACTTGAAAGAAAAGCACTTTTAAAACCCGATTATGGGAGGGACGTGTCATTAGCATGCTAAGTCCTGATCTTGAAGTCAGCCTTAATTTAGCGGTGTCTGAAGCAACACGCCGCGGTCATCCCTATGTGACCGTTGAGCATATCCTTTACGCACTCTTGCACAACGCAACCGCGCGCGAAGCAATAGAAGCTTGCGGGGGCGCGATCGACAGTGTTCGACGCGCTTTGGAAAGTTTCTTTGAAGAACATATCGACAATCACGCTTTGAAGTCGGGTCAGCTGCCTCAGCCGACGATCGGCTTTCAGCGCGTCATTCAACGTGCGGCTCAGCATGTTCAGTCCTCGGGTAAGGATAAGATCCAGGGCGCGAACGTTCTTGTGGCGATTTTCTCGGAGAAGGATTCGTTCGCGGTCTTCTACCTGGAACGCGAGAAGATCACGCGGCTCGATATTATCCAGTATCTGAGCCACGGTCCGCACAAGGACGAGGACGAAGAAGGCGAAGAGGAAGGCAGTCAATTTCTGCCAGGCCAATCGTCCGAAGACGGAGCCTCGGGAGGCGCTTCGCCCAAAGATGCGCTTTCGAAGTATACGGTCGATCTCATCGAACGCGCCCGCCAAGGGAAAATCGATCCTTTGATCGGTCGCGATCAAGAGCTTGAGCGCATCATGCAAATCCTTTGTCGCCGCCGTAAGAACAACCCGTTGTTTGTCGGTGATGCGGGCGTCGGGAAAACCGCGTTGGCCGAGGGCCTTGCGCGCATGGTCATCGAAAACGATGTGCCCGAAGCCCTTCAAGGCCTCAAAGTCTATTCCTTGGATATGGGCGCGCTGATTGCGGGTTCCAAGTTCCGGGGTGACTTTGAACAGCGTTTGAAAGGTGTCCTGAAGGCTTTGACCAAGTTTCCCAAACACGTGCTGTTTATCGATGAGATCCACACCATAGTTGGTGCCGGTGCGGTCGGTGGTGGCGCGCTCGATGCCTCGAATCTTTTAAAGCCCGCTTTGGCTTCGGGCGAACTTCGCTGCATGGGTTCGACCACTTACAAAGAGTATCGTGCCCATTTTGAAAGCGATCATGCTCTCGCCCGTCGATTCCAAAAGATCGATATCGAGGAGCCTTCGCATCAAGATGCGCTGAAGATTCTTCGTGGGCTCAAAGACACGTACGAAAAGCATCATAACGTTAAGTATACGAGCGGAGCCCTTCAGGCCGCTGTCGAGCTCTCGGCTCGTTATATCAACGACCGTAAGCTCCCTGATAAGGCGATCGATGTCATCGATGAAGCCGCTGCAGCTTTGACCCTTCGCGGCTCCAAACAAAAGTCGCGCACGATCACCTCAGAGATGATCCAGACTGTTGTAGCGAAGATGGCACGTATTCCTTTGACCAAGGTGAACTACAGCGAGCGCGAACTCCTCAAAGACCTTGATCTGACGATCAAAGAGCAAGTCTTCGGTCAGGATCGTGCGGTCGAAGCTTTGGCCTCCGCCATCAAACTCGCGCGCTCCGGCCTCGGCGATGAAGAAAGACCGATCGGTTCCTTTCTGTTCGCGGGTCCTACGGGTGTGGGTAAGACGGAAGTCGCCAAGCAACTCGCTAAGGCGCTTACGATTGAACTCATTCGCTTTGATATGAGTGAGTACATGGAGCGTCACTCAGTGTCGCGCTTGATCGGTGCGCCTCCGGGTTATGTGGGATTTGATCAAGGCGGTTTGCTGACCGAAGCGATCAATAAGAATCCACATGCCGTTCTTTTGCTCGATGAAATCGAGAAAGCCCATCCCGATATGCAGAATATCCTTCTGCAGGTCATGGATCACGGAACCCTGACCGATAATAATGGGCGCAAAACGGACTTCCGTAATGTTATTATTATTATGACCACCAACGCAGGCGCTAAAGAACTCAGTCAGCAGTCGATCGGCTTTAATCAGTCTGTCCGCTCGAAAACCGAGATCGAAGGCCTCTCGAAAGCGGTCAAGGATATGTTTTCTCCCGAGTTTAGAAACAGGCTTAACTCAATCATCAACTTTGGTCCTCTGCCGATCGAAGTAGTGAAGATGGTCGCTCAGAAGTTCATCGATGACCTGAACAAAAAGCTTCAGAAGAAAAAGGTCACGCTGGATTTCAATGATGAGGCTGTTGCATGGGTAGCTACCAAAGGCTACGACGAAGCCTATGGCGCGCGACCGATCAGGCGTCTGGTTGAGGAGAAGGTGAAGCAGCCACTGGCTGATGAACTCCTCTTTGGTGAGATGTCGAGCGGTGGCGGCACGATTAAGGTGACAGTGAAGGACGATGCTTTAGACTTCGAGTTCATCAAAAAAGTGGGGTGAAAGCATGGATGGAGGCGTTCCTACCTTAGAGAGCATGGTGACCTTCCAAAAAGCCTGCGATCTTCTCGATAAGATCCGCGCGCTGCCTGGGAAAAAGATGCTGACACTCAGCGTCTTGCTCGATGAGGATACTTCGGACTTTGTTTTTGATATCACGGACCTTGGTGTTGTGGGTTATCACGAAGATCATGAAGAACAGTTAACGACGCTTCTTGAATATGGCATTCAACATAGTGGTGGACTGATCATACGGCAGTTCACTCCCATGCTTTTTGAAACAAGGAACGGCGATGGCAAGACCATCAGCTTTCCTTACAAGTTGATCTATGCGATTTTCCTTGGCAACTCGGAGTACTTCATTCTGAGCAAAGAGGAAACCGAAGACGTGTGCTGCACGGATTCTCGAACCGGCCACCGCCTCAAAAAAGAGGATGGTGTGATCTATCGGAGCCTTTCTTTTCCAACTCCGAAACTAGTCGGTTTGTGAGGCCTTACTTGCCCGTAATCTTTCTTCTTGAGCCTTAAGTTTTGTACGATTTTAGCCCGCAATCTAAGCGGGCTTTTCTTTGTCTCTCTTCGACAAGGTGTTGAACGAGCAACGTAATTTGACGAGAGTGTAAGTTCTGCCAAAAACCATGAGCTAGCTGATCAGGTTTTACCCAATACTTTGCCTTATAATTTCAGGAAAAATGCCGATCCCTATACGTACCCACAGTCTGTGAGTCCCAAGGGAGAACCCGTGCTCTACCGCTTTCTATCGATAGCCATCTGCCTGCTATTGAGCCGCTCGAGTTATGCTCAGAGCGTGGCGGAGCGTGGCCGGATGATCGATAGTCTTGTGGAATACCGAAAGAGTGCAAACTCCATCTATCAGCCGCCACCGATCACCCACATGGTGCCCAGTTTCAACACCATCACTTACGCGATCGCCTTTGAAAAACGAGATATCGAAATTCTACCCCGCTATGAAAACGGTGATCTGGATGAGACGACCCAATCCTCTCTCAAACTCACGGGTTACACAATTGCGCCTCACCTTGCGATCTCTTTGAAAAAAGTCGGTATAGGTCTTTCGATAGAAAACTCAAAGAACAAATCCTTCTACAGCCATCATAATCCTTACAACAATTACGACTATGAGCAGACGAGTACCGTCTCGACCGCAGGACTCGGTTTCAACGTGTCCGTCCTGCCTTTTGATAAGCTAAGAAAAGAGCACAAGCTTGCGTTTATCGCTGGTGGCAAAAGTCTGAACGTCAAACATCAGTTCACCGACTTATTAAACACCAATGACACCAGCCGTGATGCTCTTAACGCTCGCTATAACATTCTCAAATACGAACTCGGAGCTAACCTAACGCTACAGCTCCTCAAGAACTTTCGTGTCATTCCCTGGGTCGATTATACGATGACCGATGTGAAGAACGCCGAAGCGGCATTTGATGAAAAGAGTGGTGCGTATTCATCGCCAGGGCTTTATAAAGACGATCTTCGTCTCTATTGGCAAAGCTCGCCGAATATTCGTTATGGAATCGATTTGTCGGTAGGGATTTTTGGGCTGGATATCCGAATCGGAAGCATCTTCGGCAAGCTGGCTCGCCTCGGTTCCGATCCGGATTATTACAAAGATTCGAGTTTCAATATCTCACTGAGCTTCGATCAGGCGGGCGGCTAACGCTCAACTGCCCTTAGCCCCACGGCTTGCTAGTTTCTTATCTAAAGCCTCGATAGCAAAAAACTTCTCAGGCGACACCACATCGCGAATCAGCGAATTTACGTCTTCGAGCTTAAGACCTGCGACCTTTTCGTCCAGTTCTTTGTTGAATGCAAAGGTTCGACCAAGTTCCATATTACGACTCATCAAATCCATAATCACACCATCACGCGAGAGTGATCCTCTTCTTTGCTCGGCATAAACCGTCTTTGCTTGTTGAAGTTCAGCTTCGGTTAAACCCTCTTTTTGAAAACGCGAGGCTTCATCCCGTATCGCAGCAATCGCTTTGGTGACATTCTCAGGTGCGCAGATAGCGAACGCAGAGAGATATCCCACATCACTTTTACCATCGGCGCGGAACGAGCCGGTTGCGCCGTAGGATAAGCCATCTTTTTGACGAAGACGATTGATCAAACGAGAAATTGCTCCACCACCCCAAGTGAGCCCGACAATGCGCGAAGCGGCAAAGCGCGGATCGCTCTCTTTAAAGCTGAAGGTTTGGCCCATCGCAACCTGCGCACCTTTTTTATCCGAAAGATCAAAGGTTTGCGTAGCTGTCGACACAGGCTTTGAGGAGAACACGATAGGCTCATAGGCTACCTTTGCTTTCCAATCGCCAATCAAAGGCTGAAGCTGAGTTTTCACAGTGTCTGGATCAAAATCACCGACGATCACAGCTCGTCCCGCACTGCCGCCAAGCAGCTGAGAGTAGACCGATTTCACATCATTCAAAGTCAGCGATTCGACCTGTTTGATTTCTTCATCGAAGGTTGGAATGTAACGAATATCGTCTTTTGGATAGGCAGTCACCGATCGCAGAAAAGCGCGCGATGCGACATTGCTGGGATCTTCACGACTTTCTTGAAGCGAGGTAATCCATTCTTTCTTCGCAACCGCAAATTGCTCAGGATCAAAGCGCGGCTCGCGCAGCACTTCGCCAAAGAGAGTGATCACTTCAGGCAGCTTGGCTTTGATCGTCGTAAAGCTAAAACTCACTTCATTGAATTCATCGATATCCCACGATGAGCCGCCGTTGATGGATGCTTTCAGCAAAGCAAGATCATCGCGGAAGGTTTCGTAATCGCGTTTCTTTGTGCCGCGCAGCATCATCCTTGGAAGTATATGAAGCGCTGCCATCTTTCCTTTGAGTGCCGAGGCTGAGCCAACCGGCATATCCATCGTCAGGCTCACCGTCGATCCACGCGATTTCTTAGGCATCATCGCGACTTTCATTCCGTTGGGGAACTGACTGTAGGTCGTGCGAGCCATGATATTATCGAAACTCGGCTCAAACGCTTCGCCCATCTCTAGCCCTACGCGGCCCTTATAATCTTTGACGAGAGCGGCGACATCAGGCTTCATAACGAGAGGAGTCATCTCGGTATTTTTTGTGGGCAGAAACAGTCCGAGTGTACGGTTCGCGGGTTTGAAAAACATTCCCCCCTTTTGAGCCTCTGAAAGCGTTAGAGCTTCGGCGCGGTCGCGACCGACGAAGAATAAACGCCAATCCCCTTGCGCCGCATAGGTGCTGAGCGCGACGGCAATGCCCGAGCTGTCGGTCATCGCAAGGTCGAACGAACGTGAGACATCGGCTTTGTAACGGCGAAGAATTTTCTCTGTGATCTGCTCTGGTTTTAGGCCTTCGATCAAGCTCGTCATTTTCTTTGCGACTTCGCGAGGATCTTTGCCCTTAGCGACTACGGCTGAAAAATAAATCATGCCCGGTTCGGCCAGCGAGTAGGCTCCGCCCCCGATTTCTGTGACCCAGCCCTTTAAAACAAGTTCTTTATAGAGTATTCCACTCGGCTTATGAGTCAGAGCCGAGACTGCCGTAGCAATTGCGGATGCCATCGGATCACTGCCCGCCACGCCGTGATACGCGACGCCGACAATCGCGTTTTCCCCTTGGCGACGTAGAACGATCTCGCGCTCGCCTTCTTGCTGAGGTTCGATCGTGTAAGTGTCCATGAGTTTGCGTTGCGGACGCGCGATACCGGCAAAATTCTTGACGATCAGGTCAAGCGCCTGCTTTTCATCAAACGAGCCAGCAACGACCAGTACTGCGTTGTCGGGCTGGTAAAACTTTTTGTAGAATTCGCGCAAGCGCTCCGCTGGAACCTTTTCTATATCGCTCCGGTTCCCAATCGTGGTGCGACCATAGCCGTGCCATTGGTAGGCTGTGTGAAAGACTTGTTCAGACAGAATGCCAGACGGATCGTTCTCGTCCTTTTCAAATTCGTTGCGAACGACCGAGAATTCTTTGGCGAGAGCGTCGGGCGCGATGGTGCTGTTCACCATGCGGTCCGCTTCGAGACCCAAAGCGAAATCGAGGTTAGCAGGCGAGGCAGGAAGGGTTTCGAAGTAGTTGGTGCGGTCAAACCAAGTTGTCGCATTAAACGTTGCGCCCTGTGTTTGCAGCATTCGCCAAATATCAGGACGATCCGGTGTGCCTTTAAAGAGCATGTGCTCAAGAAGGTGAGCCATGCCCGCCTCACCGTAACCCTCGTGCCGCGATCCAACCAAATAGGTAATATTCACAGTCACGCGTGGTTTGGAAGAATCAGGAAACAAAATCACTTTGAGACCGTTGGCGAGCGAAAATTCTTTTAGCCCCTCGACTTCGGTGACGAAGACAGGAGCTTCTGTTGACTTCGGCTTGGTTGCCGAATCCTTAGCTTGTTCTTTAGCGATTAAGAGTGGGCTAAAACTCGCCCAAAGTAGGGTGATCAGAGCCGCCCTGATAGGTGTCCGCATACGCCTTTTCCTCATCCATGTTCAACCTTTAGCGGCCGAAAATTGAAAGGAGAGAGTAGCGTGAAACTTCGAAAGTATTAAGAGGGTTTCTTGTCGTCAGTCGAAAGAGTCAAAGAACTCAATTTGAAGAATCGCGAATGAGCGTGACAATCGTAGTATTCGTTTGGATATTCATTTAACAAATCTTCATGGCCTTCGCGCAGAAGTTCGCAAAGGTCAGCTTGCTTTTGATCGGGCGCAGCGGTTTCGTCTGCCGTGAGACCACGATCTTGACTGAACAATGAAGAGACAAGAAGTAGAGAAGAAACCAAAGAGAACCGGAGGCAAAGGCCCATGGAGCACCCTCGTCGCTGTTAACAGATGTGGGGAAGTATACTTAGCATTGTATCAAAGTCCGCCGTTTTAGACCCGTTCATTTTCTACCTAGCTACAGCTTCGGCGTAAGGCTGGTAAGTATTGAGATTTTTTTAAAGTTAGCAGAATTTTATGCTCGATTCAGCTAAAACATTAGTGATATTAAGCGGTAACAAGAATCACGACACCTAAATAGCGAAGGGCTTTTGCATGGCAAAAACGATAATCCTACTTGTGCTTTCGAATATTTTTATGACCTATGCGTGGTACGGCCACCTCAAAGACTTTCGCAGTAAGCCACTGCTCATGGTCATCTTTATCAGCTGGGGCATAGCGTTTTTCGAATACTGTCTTCAGGTCCCAGCCAATCGCATAGGCGCCGGCTATTTTAGTCTCGCTCAACTCAAGATCATTCAAGAGGTCATCACCCTTCTGGTCTTTGCGGTCTTTTCCGTGGTCTATATGAAGGAGAAGATCCCGCTCAATTTTCTTTGGGCAGGCTTATGTCTTGCGGGTGCGGTGTTCTTTATCTTCCGCGAGACAAGCGTGGGTTAAGTCAAAATTCACCGAATTTCCTCAAGCTGTCTACCAAAGTCATGAAATGTAAGGCTTTTGTATTCCTGCCTGGGTTCGTTCGAAGGTGCTGTCGCTTGCAACCTTTCCGGCAGCTTTCTATCATCGGGGTGAAACTCTAAACCTCAGGACTCTTTGCCTGATGGTTATTGCCTTATGGATCCCGATTTACCTACGAATGGAGACTTCAGCGATGGAAGCAGCAAAAGCTAAAGATAGTATTCAGGCGCTCAAAGGCGATGCTGAACAAATGGCTAAAGATTTGTCAGAACTTACATCGGCGATCGGTTCGATCGGACGTGAAGGAACTGAGCGTTTGTCTGAAGAAGTTATCAAAAAACTCGAAGACCAACTCGATGCCATTACGTCTCGCATCGGCGGCCTTCGTAGCCAGGTGAATGTCGGCGCAGAAAAAGTCGATGCTCATGTAAAATCGAATCCCTATCTTTACCTACTCGGTGCAGCAGGCCTTGGATTCCTTTTGGGAAAGATCCTTCCCAACCTCAAGCAATCCTAGACAGTGCCGCGAGATTTGCGTCTCGCGCTACGACTGCCGCAGATAGCATCGAAAGCAAGGTGACAGGTGGTCTCGCCAAAGGCGTGAGTAAGCTTAAGTCTCTTGAAGAAGAAGTACACATACGAACGAAGCAATTCCAACGTAAAGTGGCCGCGCTCGCTGCAGCTATGTTAGTCGCTCTACTTGGTGTTGGGTTAATGTGTCTCTCTGCGTACAACGCGTTTTTAACGATCACGAGTCCAGCGCTCGCGGCGTTCTACACAGGGCTTTGTCTTTTCGCTCTTTGCGGTGTTTTTGTGTTCGTCGCTACGCATCCCAAGGTTATAACCGCCGGTTTAAGAAAAAAACCTGAGCTGGCTAAAACCTAAGGTCTACGGCGAGGGGTAAGTGATCTGAACTCCCTCGCCAGCCCGCATCCTTTAGTACCCTCGGTTTTTCAAACTGCAATCCTCTCACATACATTCGATCTAAGGCGAGCATTGGCTTTAAGGCTGGATAGCTCTTCGCATGACGTCCGTAGGTCTCCTTAAAGACCTCCGACAGGCCGGCTCTCGTCTTGAAAACTTGCGTGATCTCGCCCCGCCAGTCGTTGAAGTCGCCGCCGAGGACTATGGCCTCATCCCCATCGATTTCATTTTGAATATAATCTGCGAGGACC
Source organism: Bdellovibrionota bacterium (assembly GCA_040385935.1). Lineage (GTDB taxonomy): Bacteria > Bdellovibrionota_B > Oligoflexia > Oligoflexales > Oligoflexaceae > Oligoflexus. The sequence goes on along the minus strand of JAZKGL010000288.1, from coordinate 6,267 downwards.
ACCGCCTGGAACATCCTTTCGGAGCGTTTCAAACCAAAATGCGTACAGATCAAAGATAGAACCTTCTGCTCTTCTTCAATCCAAAGGCGAGCATGAACAAAAGAACGGCTTTGATGCCGCGAGTAACTGAGATCAATATGTTTCCAGTTCAAAATCTCGTGACGGCTCAAGATGCCATTGCCCTGATTCCCCAGCGGGAGTAGGCAGGTTGCAACGCAAATCTGATGCGGCCACACCTCCTTCAATGTTTCTGCGATCAAATACTCCAGTTTGCCTTTGGGCAACCAGAGTTCCTGCAAAAGGATGATGTCGGGTTTCGCCTTATGAATGAAGGTCGAAAGGCTATCTGTGACGTTGATCTTCTTAAACGCGCTAAGGCCCCAGTGAATGTTATAGCTCAGAACGGAGATAGGCACGGCTCGTCTCCCTTCGGTTTATGATTTGCGTCCGCTGTATTGCGAAAACCTTCGTCTCGACCAGCGAAAGATGATGAAGGTGATAAGTGCCAAAACTAGAAGCGTTATAATAGATCCTGCACCCGGCTCACGAAACACATCCATCAAACTCTTTTGAAAGATCACGAGCATCAAGGTTCCGGGCAACATGCCGACGATCGTTGCACTCAGAAAGCGAAAGAAGGGGACCTTTCCGGACCCGGCAGCCAAATTGATAAACGAACTCGGCGCGATCGGGAAAATACGAATAAACAGTATCGTCAAAAACTGGCCTTTGCCTATGCGATTGAGAATTCCCTGCGTTCTCTTGCCAAAAAACCTTTCGAATATGAACTGCCCCGCCCAGCGTCCTAAGGTATATCCAACGGCGACGTTGGCAATCACGCCCAATAATATTTCGAAGAGGGCAAGTCCTGTCGTAAATAAACTCGCTGTGATGATGATAAGCAGATTGATGGGAACAAAAAAGATAGCGCCCAGGGCAAAGAGCAAAGGAATAAGAAGCTTTGCGCGCGTAGGGTCGGATAAGGGCTCGATCAATATGGATTTTAAAGCGGCCTCGGGTCCATCGGGATGCTGAAGGAATTTATGCCAGACAAAGCCTAAGATTACGGCAAAGAAAACTGTGAGGATCAGCAAGAGAACGCGTGGAGAAACTCCGAGTTTGCGCGAGGCGATCTCAGACACAGATCCCCAATGATCGACAGACATTTCAAGTTCACTGGGCTTTTCCATATCGAGCCAGTTCATATCCTCAAGCTGCAGCTTCCCTTGGTCATGAATCTGAAACGCCGCGAGGTGGCGATCGCGTTTGGGGCTGCAAAGATCGCCAAGAGCTTTGATAACGGAACCTTCGGCTGTGATGCGTTCCTGTAGCTCGCTCGTTTCAATTTCGCAGTGGTGAGCTAGGACGTAGGCGCGCGTTTTTTGGATAGCCTTCTGATTAAACGTGTCATCACAGGCATCGATGGTGAGCTGGCATTCGGTGTCATAGCCCATCGATCGGTTGTTGAGATTTGCCGAGCCGATACTAAAGTATTTATCATCGATAATAATGATTTTACTATGCACAGTCATGGCAAGCTTCTGCGCGGCGCGCAGCTTATCGTAGGGAAAGAAGATACGCAGGCGATCGTGGGTATCCGCCTCTTTCATCCTCTTGAGAGCGAGGTCCTGCAGTACGCCCATAGTCTTCATTTCTAGCCATCCCCCAGCTTTTTCCGGCAAGATGATGATGACTTCGGGTCCCTCTGGCACCTGCAATCGCGCGCTAAGGGCAGCAACGATCGAGTGCGCTGTGAGATATTGATTCTCTATGATAATCGATTGTTCGGCTGCCGCGATTAAGTCGAGTATAGTCGCGGCTACTTCCATCATCTCCTTTTGATCGCGGAAGGCCGGCATCGTTCGCGAGAAAGCCACCTGCGCGTTGAGAAAGCTCACCGAGGTTTCGAAAGGCAAAGGGTTGGGACTGATCGATTGCTCAGTAGGAATACGCGCAGGGAAATGACCTGTCGCGTTTCGCCAACGGTCACTGAAGAGTGCGACAAAATCAAGTACGGTAGGGCCAGTGATGCCAAGCTGATAGTCGTGAAAGGCGCCGTAGGGTTCTCCATACGGATCGACTCGCAGAGGTGCCTCCTGGCTATGACTATTCTCATCCCAGCGGCGAATCGTTAGATCAAGACCGCCGATAAAGGCCGTCGAACTATCAACGATAACGAATTTCTGATGCTGAGATGCGCTTATAGGATGAGCATCATCCATATGAAAGTGAATCCGTGGGTGCCGCATCCAGCCTCGACGGAAAGATTGAAGGCGCTCGCGCTCTAAGATGTAAAAAGGTGCATAGTCCCAAGTGAGGACGTAGATATTAAGATTGGGTTTGCGTCTGGCTAAGGAGAGAAGGAATTTCCCAAGCAGAATCTTTTTAGGACGAAAGCCTCTTCGTTTACGGTACGTGAGCACCGTATCGGAATGAAAATCCCAGCCGACGATAATAATCGATTTTTCCGCACGGGAACAGGCATTCACAAACGCCCGATAATAGGTGGCCGCATCACTGTATAGCCAAGCCTCGTTGCCTGGTTTGACTGTCCATGAGTTGCGTTCACAGAATAGGCTGACTCGATCGGTATTTTCCACTCCGCCCCCGTCAAAAGCTAAAGACAGCTTCATCATTAGCCCAAGATGGATAAGGCTAGCAAGGGAGAGGACAGGAGGCGAACAAATAATGAAAGGAAATCAGTTTCTTAGGCGATGACGGGCTTGATCGAGTATCTTCTCTAAGCTCCCTTGATCCAAAGGTTTGCAGAGGTAGTCATTCATTCCTGCCTTGAGCGCCTTCTCCTTATCCTGAGGAACCATATTCGCCGTTAGCGCAACAATCTGCACATCGGTGTCGAACTTACGAATCTGTTTGGTCGCCTCGATCCCGTCCATGACTGGCATCTGCATGTCCATAAAGATGAGGTCGTAAGGCTTTTGCTTGTGACAGTTCAGCCCTTCAAGTCCGTCCTGCGCGATATCGATATGGATACCGCGTTTTGAGAACAATAAATAGACTATGGCCTGGTTGATTTCGTTGTCTTCGACAAGGAGTATGCGGGGCTGAGCATCTAACGCCGCCTCCTCGGTCTGACTGTCTTCCGAAAGAGGTGTACTAGGGAATCGGAAGGAAAATTCACTGCCGCGATCAGGTTCAGAGGACATCTTTAATTCTCCTTCCATAGCGTTCGCGAGGAAATGTGAAATAGCTAATCCCATACCGGCTCCACCGTATTTTCGAGTGTGACTGACGTCCTCCTGATAGAAGGCTTCGAAGATTCTATCGTGCTGGGCAGCGGGAATTCCGACGCCCGTATCTTTCACGCGTATCGTCACGACGTCCACATCGGAGGCCACGGAAAGAGTCACACGTCCTTCAGGCGTAAACTTGAGACCATTCGCCACGAGATGATAGATAATCTGTGACACACGCTTCGCATCACCGTTTACCCAGCGGGGTGTAGTGTCATCTATGGTTAGTATAAGATCGATCGACTTGCGCTTTGCGAACGGAAGGAAATGATCATAACAATCACGAATGACCTGTTTCAGGTCAAAATGCGTCTTATGCAACTTGAATTCACCCGAGAGCATTTTTGAAAAATCTAGAATGTTCTCGACGAGGCCTAAAAGCTGCTGACTTGAGCTTCGGAAAATATCAAGGTAGTGCTGCTGCTCGGCATCAAGCTTAGTCAGACTCAGAAGCTCTGTGGCTCCCATGAGGCCATGCAGAGGTGTCCGGAGTTCGTGGTTCATGTTCGCGAGAAACTGAAGTCTAAGTTGATCGACGGCCAACTCAGTGTTCACCTGCTTAGCACATTCCGCGTCTGGGACGAGCAGCTTAGTGAGTTCTGAGGCCGATGACACGCGACCCTTTCTCATACCTTTTTGCGCGGAGAGTGTTCCGGGCGAACGGTTAGATAAACGATTTCGCGCGATTTCGATTCCATTCCTAACCACGGCCCGACCCACCCTGTCCAAAGGAAAAGCGGAGAACGAATTAACGACTTTTCCTGCGGTACGACTGCTACTCAACCAAAGAACTTCTGTCTTTATTTCAAAAGTTTTCAAAACACAATCATCTGAAAAAGTCGTGGTGGTTTACTGGTAGCGCTGAGCGCCCAGTTCCGTTCGGCTTTCTGTTACTCATAAGCAAGAAGAAGGCCGTTTTAAGAATTTGTAAAAATTCGTGCATTTATAAAGACCTCCGTTGCAGCGTAGAGACGTAAAGAATTTTATTTTCGCTCGGTGGGTCCAAGATGATCAAAGATGAAAAGTTCGTCTTTCGATTTCCTAACTGAGAAAATTTATTGCCATGACAGGACCGTCTGTCGTTAGAATCATGCAGCCCCTGTTCTGGGAGTCAGTCAGCCAGAAGAGTAGGACGTGACTTCTTAAATCGGCTTTAGAGAGTCAGCTTCAAAAGGAAAAGATTCTTTAATCATTGGCCAAAAATAGTTTTGTAATGCAACTAGCTCATTCTTTCCGTGGGTTTGGAAAGCTGATGAAATCGTCAATTCCTTTGATTTAAAGCTCGTTTAAGAGAAAAGCGTGGGGGTCGATAGTTTTTATGTGGTCAGAGAGAAGCCTTGGGAGATTCAAAACATGCAAAAGATCGTTGCCGTGTCTGATACTGCCCTCGCGCTGTCCGCACAGCTCTTAGATAACGAGATTAGAAAAGGATTGATCGTCGGAATGACGATCGCACTCTTTTTTATCTGGGGTCCATAACTAGAGGAATTAGGACATGACTAAATTACTTAAGATTCCTACCGGGGTCGCTAAGGTCGATCTTTCTTTGGATGCCCAAAGGTCATCGACTCAATCTCTTTCGCCTGATGATCTCCTCGCAACCTTGCGCCTAATCCTAGGTTACAGCGAGGTTTTAAAACACAATCTTTCGAGTTCTTTTCATCTGCGTGCGAGTGAAGATATCGATAAGATCACTCGCGTCGCTTGGGAAACTCTGTCGGCCTGGGATTCAGCCGTAGAGACGAAACCGGCGCCTAATCCAACGACGCACTTTGATGCCGAACACTTTATGCAGGCCCTCTCACACGTTGCACATGTGCAGATGTCGCGAAGCTGTAAGAGTCTGAGTTATTTTGTGCCCACAGGCTTTGGTTCGATTCAGGGCGACGAAGACTGTCTTCTCGATATCTGCCTCGGTGGCCTCGAATTTTTGCAGGCCACGGCGCGTCCCGAGCGGCTGAGTGTGCATCTCTTTCCGAGTCAGGTAGATGGCAAAGACTTCATCAACCTCGATCTAAGAGCTATGGTGCCTAATCTTGCTGGACGATTTGAAACAAGTTTTGCGAGCTTTTTTAATGCACGCAATCCGCTTCGCTTGCAAAGAGCCTGCGAGTCGCTCCAGGCTAAGTTTAGCCTTGATGTGTGTCAAGGGCGTGGGCTGACCTTTTCCGTCACGTTCCCTGATCTCAATAAACGCGGGGTCTTTGGCAATCTCTCCCGACGCGATTCGCCGCGTGCCGCAATAATGCTGCTTGGAACCGATAGTAAAGTGGAACGATCGATTCGCGATGTCGCGAAAGAGACCAATTTGGAAATCCTCTCCGTCTCGCAGCTGCGAAGCGGGCTGAGGGTCTTTTTTGAAAAACAGCCGGGATTTGTTTTGATCGATGCGGGAGAAGACGGTTGGGGTTCGAGCGAATTAATCGATAGCATACGTCAGCAGAACAAGACGTGTTTCATAGCAGTGCTAGTACGCGAGGGAACTGCCGAGTATTCGGACTTTCCCGGATCGGATTTGATCTTGGAAAAGCCCTTTAAAATGGACGATCTACTGCGAAACATGGGAGCCACCGACGGGCCTAGCCGCCGGCTTGAAGCCGTGTGAGACATCAAGCCATACTGATTTCGACAAACTCTTGGAGTTTATCGACGCCCTTAAAGCCGGTGTACATTCCCTTTTTCTTCTGGTCGGCGAAGACGAAGAATACGGGCAGTACATCGGTGCCAGCAACGGAAAGCATTTCGGGATAGTCATCAACAGAAATTTTGGCAAACTTCATTGCGTGCGGATTTTCTTTCTCCAGGCGATCGGTAGCCGGAGTGGAAAGCTTGCAGATTCCACAGCCCTTTTTCCAGAGCTTGAGAAAGACGCGTTCGCCCTTCGAGAGTTGTTCCTGCAATTCTTCTGGTGTCCATGCATCCATGACCTACTCCTTAGCATCAAAACGTGCAGCTGCATTTTTAGAATACTTTGCCGTAATCCCCCTCTTTTTAAAGAGGGGATGTAAGGCTA
>JAZKGL010000287.1:0-22259 GCA_040385935.1 Bdellovibrionota bacterium | reverse complement strand
AGAAAAACGCGCTGTGCGACGCTCTCTTATGCGAAAGAGTATAGATAGACATAGCATACTTGACAAGTTGGGAGCTGCGGAAGAAGGTGCCGTAAATGTGCTTACGGCACTTCGAACTGGGGGCTTTTAAGCAGAAGCGATGAACGCTAAGTAGTAGAAAATCCAGCCGGTGACCGTCGTCCCGACCATAGCGTAGGCAGAGGCCAGACCCAGTTTTCTGTGTTGAATCCGGGCCTTATTTATATTTAATTCGATTCGGTGCCTTACGCCTGCATAGATAGTGTAGGACCAGAGAAATAGGGCAGGTATAGCGAAACACAGATGAATGATAAGAGAGGGAAATACATAAGTCTCGTAATACGGAGAAGGTTCGGCTAGGTGCCTCCAGCCATTAATGCGCATATCGAGTTCAAAGGCGACGATAGCCACACCGAGTATGAGGCCGAGAGCGATTTGAATGGATCTGTGAAATTTTAAGTTTTTACGAACCTTTACCAGCCACAAACTGTAGAGGAGGATGGGAACCACGGCCGCCATCGCTACCACTATAAAATCGAGTATGAAGCTACCTCGGCTGGACGGAAGAAATCCTGGCATGATAAGTCCTTAGTTCGAATGACGGAACCTCAGACCATTACACGTCATCGAAAGTCCAGCCAAGCAAAACCTCATAAAACCAGGCGGGTTCCCCGAAAGGTCTTGCCCGCGGCTGCCAAAAGGCAATTCCCTGCATCGGCAAGGACTACGCTTTGCACGCCTCGTCTTAGGGCCTTAAAACATTCCTCTAGCTTAGGCAGCATACCAGCCGTGAATACACCCTCCTGCAAAAGCTCACGGTAGCGCGCATAGTTGAGCTGAGGAATAAGGCTACTCGAATCCTTCAGGTCAAGCATGACGCCGGGAGCCTCGAACGCATACATCATGTGCACCTCAAAGCCTTTGACAAGACTTTGGGCCAGGGCGCTGGCAATGCCGTCGGCATTTGTGTTCAATATCTCCTGGTCGTAGCTGAGGGGCGCGAAGACGGGCGTCAGCGATAGCTCCAATAAGGCTATTAGTAGATGCGAGCGTACCTCGGTCACGTCGCCGACAAAACCATAGTCGATCGGATTGGGATCACGTTTTTTGGACTTGATAATGTGACCGTCAGCACCGGTCAAACCCATGGCATCGCAGTCCATGGCCTGAAGTTCAGCCACGAGGCTCTTATTGATTTGCCCGCCGTAAACCATGGTAACGAGATTTCTCATATCCTTGGACGTGACGCGCCGCCCGTTGATCATCTCCGATTTTATGTCGAGCTTATCGGCGAGCTGTTCGGCAATCACTCCACCGCCATGCACGAGCATCTTAACCGCTGACAACGCGGCAAAACCTTCGAGGAAGATTCTGCGCGCGTCGACATTATCAATAACCTTGCCACCGATCTTAAATACATAGACCTTGCGCTTATCCATAATTCGACTCGAGTAATCGTTTGAGTACAGCCTGTGCCGCAAAAACCCGGTTATGGGCTTGACGAAGGACCAAAGAACCCGGGCCGTCGAGTACCGCGTCCTCAACCTTGAAGTTTCGGCGAACCGGAAGACAGTGCATGAAATTGCCGGTTTTGGTCATAGACATTTTCTCGGCGGTGATTCGCCAATTTGGATCCTGCGTCAGGATTTGCCCGTACTGTTCATAGCTCGACCAGTTTTTTGCGTAGACGAAGTCGGCCCCTTCGAAAGCTTTTCTTTGATCATATTCAATTTTTGCATGGCCCGTGAATTCGGGGTTTAGCTCATAACCTTCGGGATGAGTGATCGTCAAATCGCAATCGACTCGGTTCATCCACTGGGCAAACGAGTTGGCTACAGCTTGGGGCAACGCTTTAAAATGCGGGGCCCATGTTAAGACGACTTTTGGTTTTTTAACTGGGCTAACTTCCTTGATCGTCATCGCATCGGCTAGCGATTGACAAGGGTGGAGAGTGGCTGATTCAAGGCTGATCACGGGCCTTTGACTGTAACGAATGATTTTGTTTAAAACGCGTTCTTCATAATCTGCGTTGCGATCTTTCAGCTCAGGGAAACAGCGTACGCCGATGATATCGCAGTACTGGGCGAGTACCCCGGACGCTTCTTTGATGTGCTCGGTTTTATCGCCGTTCATCACCACGCCGTCTTCCATCTCCAGAGCCCAACCCTCCTGACCAATGTTAATGGTGAGAAGGTTCATGCCAAGCTGCTGAGCGGCTTTCGCTGTGCTTAGGCGCGTACGCAGGCTCGGATTGAAGAATACGAGGCCTAGCGTTTTGCGTTTGCCTAAAGTCTCATGACTCCAAGGGGATGCTTTGAGTGCGAGGGCCTCCTCAACGAGTTTAGGAACGTTATCGACATCGAGAGCACTCAGAAAATTTTTCATTTTAAAGCTATTTCCACAGTTCTTTTAAGCTTGGTTAAAAAGTCTTCGCAATCGTCTCGAGTGACACTGAGCGGCGGGAGCAGCCGAATCGTCTCTTTCGTCGAGGCGCTTCCGGTAATCACACCTTGTTTCAAAAGCTCAGCACGAAAGCTCTCGGACGGGCCTTCCAAATCAAAGGCTAACATGAGGCCGCGGCCACGAATGTTTTTGAGACCTTTGATCGTCTTAAGCTCTGTCATCAAATACTTGCCGAGTTCGGCCGAACGTTCGATGAGTTTATCGGCGGCTAAAATTTCACAAACCGAGAGTGCTGCGCGGCACGCAAGCGGCCCGCCGCCAAAGGTGCTGCCGAGCGATCCCATCGGCAACTCATAATCGTCTCTTAGCCAGGTTGCAGCAACAGGAAAACCGTTGCCTAGACCTTTGGCGGTACAAATAATATCGGGTTTTACGCCGTGATGTTGGAAAGCAAAAAACTTGCCGCTGCGGCCCATCCCTGACTGAATTTCATCGGCGATAAGGAGCGCGCCTGTCTCGTCGCAGAGCGAACGAAGCGTTTGCCAAAACTCCGTATGGCCTTCCTGAATCCCGCCGACGCCCTGGATACCCTCGATAATCACAGCCGCTGTTTGGCGTGTGATAAGAGTTTTGGCCTCTTCGATATGATTAAGAGTCAGCCATTTGACGTCCAAGCCGGAATTGATCGGCGCGCAAAGCTTTGAAGCATCGGTAATCTGGGCAGCGAGAGAGGTGCGGCCGTGAAAGCTCCCGCGCATCGCTACGATCTGACTCTCGCCGGTTAGCATGCTGGCGGCCTTCAAGGCGTTTTCGATGGCCTCGGCCCCACTGTTGGAAAAGAAGATATTATAGTCCTGACAGTCGGAGATTTCTCCAAGGGCTAGACAAAGCTCGTCTTGCTCTTTGAGCGGAACGAGATTGGAATAATAAGCGAGACTATGAAGCTGCTCGGTGAGCCTTTTGATAAAGTGAGGATGGGAGTGACCGATGGAAATCACGCCGTGACCGCTATAGAAATCGAGTATGCTTTGATCATCTTCCGTCGTCAGTCGAACACCGCTAGCGGATTTCAAATGAATATTGAGTTTGGGATAGACCGCTAAAGGTTTCATTTTCGATTTCCTTTAAAAAGATTAGTAGGCTAAAGACTTAAGCTTCAATCCACTGTCGATCGGCCAGCCCATCATCAGATTCATGTTTTGCACGGCCTGACCACTTGCGCCTTTGATCAAATTATCGAGACACGAAACGATATGAAGCATGGATCCGTGTTTATTCACCTGCAAACGTGTGTGATTGGTATTCACTACACTTTTCAATTGAACCTCGTCTTCGGTCACATGAACAAAAGTTCCCTTGGAACCTGCATAAAATGCGCGAAAGGTGGAAAGGATATCCTCCTCAGACGCTGAACATTCCGTGACAAGGCTTGCAAATATTCCTCGCGTGAACGGGCCACGAATAGGAATAAAATGCAGAGGAGCAACACCACTGCCTTGAAGAGCCCCGAGCGTGCGGTTGATCTCGCCAAGATGCTGATGGTCGAACGCTTTATACGTACTCATATTTTGCTGCCGCGCAGAAAAATGCGAAGTCTTCTGCAGCTTTTGACCGGCGCCGGTCGAGCCGGTGATTGCGGTTATATGCACAGGCGACTGCATAAGACCAGCCGACGCCAGTGGAGCTAGCGCGAGCTGGAGAGCTGTTGCAAAACACCCAGGGTTTGCAACTTTGTGGGCTGTGCGTATCGATTCTGTAAAAACTTCGTTAAGTCCATAAACGAAACCTTCACGGCCATCCCGAAAGTCAGCCGCAAGGTCAATGACGTAACGAGCTTTGGCAAGCACGGCGAACTCATCGAGGATAGCCATCGATTGTCCATGGTCACCGCATAAGAAAACGACGTCGGCTGGATTTAGTTCGCTCGTAAACATCAATTCGGAGGCAAACAGATCCTCATGCACAGTGAAGACAGGTTTGCCCGCCTGACTGCGACTCAGAGCTTGTATGCCCTCGATAATAGGGTGGCCGAGGAGCAGCCGGAGGAGTTCTCCGCCGGCATATCCCGCAGCACCGATAATGGCTGCTTTCATAAATTTTGAACCCTTATTGGCTTCTCAAGCTCTTCGGTCAGAGTGAGGCGCGACTGGGAAAGCCCTTGCTGTAGGCGCATACGCTCCTTCTCCTTACGACGCTCTTCCCACGCGGGATCGTAAAGCATCGCTGTACAAAGACAGTTCTTACGATCCTTGGCTTGAAGCGTCTCGTAGTTGACACAGCTTTTGCAGCTCGACCAGAACGCGTCGTCGTTTGTGAGTTCGCTATACGTCACCGGACGGTAGCCGAGTTCGCTGTTGATATTCATCACAGCAAGACTAGTCGTCAGACCAAAGAACTTTGCCTTTGGCTTAGATTTGCGGGATTCTTCGAACGCAAAATTTTTGAGATCGCGCGCAAGCCCGAGCATGCGAAACTCGGGGAATATGATGAGTCCGGAATTGGCAATATAATTGCCGTCCGACCAACTCTCGGTATAACAAAAGCCTGCGACATCGCCGTTCACAAGCGCGATAAACGCCTGACCTTTACGCATCTTTTCCGTAAGGTAGAGTGGAGATCGTTTAGCTATGCCCGTGCCACGAGCCTTTGCACTCGACTCCATCTCGCTGCAGATTTTCTCTGCGAAGACAGCATCTGATTCCAGAGCCACGCGAATAACGATGTCGTTCAACCCTTTGCCTCCCCAAGAATATGCATTAACTATGCATATAACGGAATATTAGCGATATACTGTCACCCCTCGGATCATTTATCAATGATGTTTTTACGCTAAGTCTGAGAAGGTCTGGTTAAAGCTGTGTGAACTTCTTTTAACAGAATGGTTAATTTGCGAATAATTTTCGCACTATGGCTTCGTCAAGATCGCCTCAGAGGTTGTGCATATTATCTCTTATTATGCATAAGTTATTTGGAGTGCTTTAAACTAGGCGGGGCGAGGGCGGCTGTGATAGACGGTGGTGTTCTCCAAAGGAGCCACTCGTATGCCTCGCTACATCAAAGTTATTCCTGATGCAATTCCCGTTTCCTTTTGCGAAGCCCTGATTCAAAAATTTGATGGCGATAAAGCTCAGCAGCTTGATCCACAGCCTGAATATTCGACTCGAAAGTATATAAATATCTCCCAGCAGATGAGCTGGATCAAAGAACTCAATAAGGCGACTCAGATCGCTGACCCGTATATCGCCGACTATTTTCGTCTGCCTGAACCTTATACGCCTGCGAGCATCGCCGAATGGATCAACGATGGATACATCGTCGCCAAGTATGTGAAGGGGGACGCGTGCGGATTTCACGATGATGCGCAAACCGCTGTGCCCGGTGAAAACGGACTTCGCTATCTCACCGTCATCTTCTTTCTAAACGATGTTCCCGAAGGCGGTGAGCTTCATTTTCCCGTTCAAGGCGTTAAGATCAAGCCTGTGCGTGGCACTGTCGTTCTCTTTCCCGCGCAGCTCACGCATCCTCATGAAGTGCTTCCTACCCTCACGGATCGTTACGTGTTGCAGACCTGGGTGACCGATTTAAACCTGATGGTAGTCGAGCGGCAAGACGGGTAATACCTTCGAGCAAAAGGGCTTCATCTGCTCAGCACAGTTGATGCGTGAGCAAATTGTCGCTATGATTGTCCACTCTATGGACTCTCAGCGAGGCAATACAGGTGAAGACCCTACTCAGAATGCGTCTCTTGATACTGCTTGGATTTACCTTGACGATGGTCGCCTGCGGGTCCGAAAGCTCCAATGGCTACACCCCAACCACCGACACAGCGTCCATCTCAGCGCTTGTGACTATTGATGGGGAGGCGATTCATATCGGCGCCCAGAGTCGTCCAGTCTCGGGTGACTTAATTGAAGAATGCGTGGTTGGTTTTGATACAGAAGACGTACTTCCCTACAGCTTTCGCAGCGACGAAGAGCTGGTGCTCGGTGGTCAGGTCTTTGAATTCGTCAGACCTTTAGCAGCTGCGACCTCGAACTTGGCAAATGCTGACTCTCGCCTCTTTGCCGTCTGGAAGGGGTCCCCCTTTACCATAGGACTAGTAACCTACAGTTTGGAAGTTGAGATCCATACCGACTCAATCATCTATCGCAACACCTGCACGCGGTAATTGCCATGCAAAAATACTACATCAAAAAATATGCGAAAAAGATCATCCTCGTAGTGTTTCTGCTTCTTAGTCTGTACGGGATTTTTCACTCTTTAGGGCAGAGATAAATCATGGGCGTGCGGTCAATGATATTTCGCTCTTTTCGCGACAACGTTCAGCTCGGCACTTGGCTGGCTTTCGTCGCAGGAAATGTCAATTCCATCGCTTTCGTTCATTTTGGAACTTACGTCAGCCATGTTTCAGGTCACGCGACGCGCGCTTCGATTCATTACGCCGACGGGGATTTGACCTCGGCATTCTTGTTCTTTATGGAATTTATGGCTTTTATTTTCGGAGCGGGCGTGACCTCGTTTCTCCTGCGCGGTTACACGGCGGCATCCAGCCAAGTAAAATACACGGCGCCCATATTCATCGAAGTGCTCTTGATCTCAGTGTACATGATACTCGTCTCCATACATCGAAGCGAAGTGCGATCAAGCGACTATCTCTCTCACCTGACATTTGTTTTGGCCGTTGCCATGGGCCTGCAAAATGCGATGCTTAGGCAAGCCTCAGGAACCTTCGTCCGCACGACGCACGTCACAGGCGTTGCGACTGATTTCGGGGCCGAACTCGGCGCGGCGGTGCGCCTCGCCTTCGAAGAACTCTTATCGCTTCGATGGAAAAATGCTGGGCGCGTGTTTATCGACCGCCTCAGAAAAAGTGGCTTTATCTTTCACTCCTTCATTCTATTAGCCTTCAGTTCAGGCGCCGTATTTGGAACGATAGCCTTCCTCCTCGCCGCCGACCTCGCATTGCTAGGCCCGATCACAATTTTGACCGTCATAGGCATAACCGAATATCGGCGCGTGTTAGAGCCTCAGGAGCAGTTGCCATAAGGGAACTGTGATGATTGCGAGCGCATGACCCCATAAGATAGAGGTTGCCGCCAATCGACTGTCGGCACCGTAGAGTTCCGATAGAACTACTGTGACGATAGCTCCAGGCATCGACCCGCTGAGCATCAATACACATTTGGCTATCAGAGGAATCTCGGTCGGTAAAAGCATGAGAAAGAGTAGGAGTGGGCACAGAATGAGGCGCCAGGAAAAAATGAGACCTTGGGCCTTCCACTCCGGCAAAGGAATTTTCGGCGATCCTCGCGCGAGCTGAACGCCGAGTATGATCATGGATAATGGCAAAGTGACTTTGCCGAGTAGATTTAAAAAGAATAGGACAGAGTCCCAGTATTCGCCTCGATTCGGAATAAGCCACTGAATAAGAAAGGCTGCGATCACACTGAGTAGGGCGGGGCTTAAGATCTTTCTCCAGTGGAACGCCCCCGCGATCTGAGGGAAGGCAAAGGTCCAAAGTGAAATATCCGCCCCTACACTTGCCAGCGCCACATAAGCAACGCCCACGTCGCCAAAGATAAGTTGAGCAAGAACCAAAGGTACAAATGAGTAATTTGGCATTATTGTCAGAAAAACGTAGCTCCGCAGAGAGCGCTCGTCGGTTAATCCGCTGAGTTTTCGGGTAAGCAGACCAAAAAGAAGACCGACACCCAAGATAACAGTGACAAAGACTGGGAGTATCCAAAGTTCAAGCAGCTCAGGGCCTTTAAAACGCAAAAGGAGAGTCGAAAAAATCAGGCAGGGATAAATCCCTTGGATCAAAATGGAAGAAAGCCTTTTCACCAAGGATTTTGAGATCAGCTTCTTGCTTTCGAGGATTACCCCGACTATAAGCCCTAGCAAGGCGACTAAAGTTATGATTGGCATGTGGAGCAAACCCTTAGTTGCAAAGCCCTATAAAACCATAAAGTATAAGGGTTGCCAAGCAGGCGACCAGTCAGTTGTTAAGGAGTAGACGATGGCCTTACGGAAAACCGGTGTTATTCTCATTAATCTTGGCAGTCCGGATAAGCCTGATACGCCTTCGGTTCGCCGTTATCTGCAGCAGTTCCTCATGGACTGGCGAGTGATCGACATTCCTTATCTTATGCGCTGGTTGCTCGTCTACGGGCCTATTTCCATACTTCGCGCGCCTAAGTCGGCTCATGCTTATCAAAAAGTTTGGCGTAAAGAGGGCTCGCCGCTCGTCATAGAGGGATTTAACCTGGCTAAACGCGTGGGTGAAATACTCGGGCCGGATTATTCGGTTCACCTCGCTATGCGTTATGGATCGCCATCGATAGAAAGCGTCGTTAAGAAAATGCTTGACGAAGGCGTCGAAGAAATTCGGGCGCTTCCCCTTTATCCCCAATATGCAAGTGCGAGCACCGCATCAAGCGTGGACGAACTTAATCGCGTCCTGGGCAAAGAAGTCGCCTTTCCACCGCTGCGAATACTCCCCGATTTTTATGATCATCCAGGATTTATTGCATCGTTTGCCGAGGTGACGAAGACGTTTCTTGAATCGAGCAATTTTAAGCCTGATCATATTCTATTTAGCTATCATGGTCTGCCCGAGCATCAGATGAGAAGTGCCGATCGCTCGAAATCGCACTGTCTGCAGGCGGCCGATTGCTGCAATCGCATCACCGCCGTGAACCGGTTTTGTTATCGCGCGCAATGTTTTCAAACAACCTTTGCGCTGCAGAAAGCCCTTGGCCGCACGCACGAAGATTCCAGTCTCTCCTTTCAGTCGCGCCTTGGCCGTCGGCCTTGGATACAGCCTTACACTGACTTTGAGCTGCCGATCCTTCGGCAACGCGGCGTCAAACGCCTAGCCGTCATGTGCCCAGCGTTCGTCGCTGATTGTTTAGAAACGCTCGAAGAGATTGCGATTCGTGCTGCCGAAGATTGGAAAGCGCTTGGCGGGGAAGCTTTGACTCTCGTGCCCTCTCTTAACAGCGAAGAGATTTGGTGTCGCACCGTCGCAGACATGGTAAAATAAGCTCATCTTTGGCTAGATCTGGGGAGCGGGCGTGACGGCAGACTTAGACCCCGGAAAAAAGATGATTCGAAGGGCAGCGATCCGCTCGATTACCTGGGCGCTGCCTCTGTTCTTATTTTCTATTTCGACCTCTAGGCTTTTGCCCCCATCCTTGCCCAAGGAAGTTCTCTCGCGCAGTTGGGGCGAATCGGTTTTGATTCGAGGTCGTCTCGAGCTTGCTCGCCCCGGTGCCGAGGAAATACAAACAGCTTGGGTCCTCGAAGGCCCATTGCCAAAGCCCAAAGCGGGCATCTTGGTTATTCGCGTGAAAACGATCGGCAATAGTTTCGATACGAAGAAACGCTGGAACTTTGCGCCGCGCGCCGATGGGAAAGGACGATGGTCTTCGACTTTTCATCTTCGCATTCCGAGCAATCAGATACTCGCCTATCGTATTCAAGACGAGGGCGCTCCGGATATCCCACCGGCTGCTACTCTTAAAGTCTTTACCGATCCCGCGCGCGCTATCGATCCGTATTTGCGCTTGATGCAATTCTTCGTTTATCCAAGCCTCGTTTTTGTCGTCGTTGGTTTTGCTGGCTTCTTTTACTCTCGCAAACCTTCTCTGTAAAGGCGTCCAAGGCTTTGACAGAAGGATCGAAATTTTGAACACATGGTTACAATCTTACTTCACGAAATAATCTAAGTTATTGAAAATGTTCTAAAATATTAGGTTGCACGAGTCGGAATTGACTGGCATTGAACCTGCAAAGTATCTCCTGAACACACTCGAGTCAGGGGAAACAGCATGATGAACAGAAACACACTAATCGGTAGCAGCCTCCTTGCAACCCTACTACTTTCCAATCAACCAGCACTTGCTAACGTCACGGGATCGGAGCTGCAAAATTTTAATGCCGCTCCTAGCGTTCAAGATGGTGCCACCGTTAGCAGCGCCCGGACTCTCGGCCAAGGTAAGTTCAGCTTGGGTTTGTTCGCTAATACAGCGATAAACAGCCTTCCTTATTTTAGAGAAGCCGGTCAACCCAACCGCGATCGCCGCAAAAAAATCAACGATGCGGTCACTGCGATTGATGCACAACTCGCTTTCGGTATCCTCGATAATTGGGATGTGTCGATCTCGGTTCCTTCGATCGTCGATCAATCGGTCTCGAATAAAACAGATTTTCACGGGGAATTTACCCGTCAGGGTGTGACCGAACTTCGCTTTGGCACCAAGGTTCAACTATTAAAATACGAGTATCTTCAACTCGCTGCAGTCGGTACCGCAAACTATAATATGACTGAAGACAATCCTTACGTCGGCGATGTCAAGCTTCCAGGCGCAAGTCTTGAACTCGCGCTGAGCACTCAGCTCGGTATCGTCGATTGGTCGGTAAACCTTGGCCATCGCTGGCGTGAGAGCAAGGCGGACCTGGAGCTTCGTCAACAACTTCCTATCGATCCGGCAGGCGATCAATGGCTTGCATCGACCGGCGTTGCACTCGATTTGCCAGGGACGGATGTGGATCTTCTGGGCGAAGTCTACACCGCCTATCACGAAGACGTGATCTCAGATCTTTCTTCCCGTAAAAGTGCGATCGCCGAAGCTTTGCTGGGCTTTCGTAAGCCCTTGCCTTGGGATCTTCAATTTCATGCCGGTATCGGCAGCGAACTTACCCATTCCCAAAGTTCGGCCGACTATCGCATCTATGCAGGAATTCGCTGGGTCTTTGATGCTAAGCCACGAGTTAAAGAAGAAGCTGCAAAAGTTGTAGCCCCGCAGCCCATCGTTAAAGTCGCGCAGACGAGTGTCCTTGATCGCCGAGCGGATGTGACCTTGGAAATCGATGATGTTTACTTTAAATTTGATTCGACTGAATTTCGCGATCCCAAATACAAAGAGAACGTTCTCCAACTCGCCAATGCTCTGTCGGCTCAGCCGATCGATCGCGTGATCATCGAAGGGTATGCTTGTGCACTCGGTAGCGAAGCCTACAACTTTGATCTGTCCGATCATCGAGCCGAAGCAATCGAACGCATGTTGATCAGTGAATTCAACGTAAACCCAGAAAAACTTGTTACAGTTGGCTGGGGCGAAACCAAACCAAAGTTTGATAATAGTAAAGAATCGACCCGTAAAAATAACCGTCGGGTCACATTTAAAATCTTCTACGAAAAAAATATTGTGACCGCTCCGCCAGCCGCTCAGGCAGTCACTCAGGTTGAATCGATACCGACAACTTTGCCAAACGTAGCAATGCCACCGCCTTCACCTGGCCCTGAAAGCCAAAACGTCGCCCACTAAACTCTCATAAGAAGGCCTCCTCGCAAGGGAGGCCTTTTTTGTGCGTGAGCGATCCACGTTTTCAGTGGAAAAAAACCCTCGATTTTGAGATTTTTAAGTCATTAAGATTTTCGTTCCGAGGAAGCACCCCATGGCGACACGTTTTCAGTCCTATGCTTTGGCTCTTGGCCTTCTGTCTTTCAGCATGAACTCTTATGCTGCCGGTAAGGAGATACTCATAGGTGTAGCGGGTCCTCATACAGGCTCCTCCTCACCGTTTGGCCTTCAACTTTGGAAGGGCGCGGAAAAAGCGATTGAAGATATCAATAAGGCTGGCGGCGTCAATGGCCAGATGCTTCGCGCGGTGAAAGCCGATGATGCCTGCCTTCCCGCCCAGGCGAAGTCAGTCGCCAACAAACTTGTGAACACCGACAAGGTCAACGCCGTCGTTGGTCATTTCTGTTCATCCTCCACTATCCCAGCGGCGGGCATTTACCGCGAAAATAACCTGCTGATGATTACACCGGCCTCGACCAATCCTCGAGTGACCGAGGATGAGAACTATGCTCCAAAGGATTGTAAGGCGATTGCCGATAAGAGCAAAAAAGAGCAGTGTGAGCTTAATAATTACTCGACCATTATGCGAACCTGCGGTCGTGACGATCAGCAAGGTGTTGAGGCTGCTAACTTTATCGTGACTAAACTCAAGGCCCAAAACGTGGCCGTGATTCACGACAAGGACACCTACGGTCAAGGTCTTGCCGATGCGATGCGAACTCATCTTAAGCAGCTCGGGCAAAAGGCTCCGGTGCTATATGAAGGCCTCACACGCGGGGAAAAAGACTTTAATGCTTTGGTGACTAAGATTAAAGCAACGAAAGCGGATGTTGTTTACTTTGGTGGCCTTTATGCCGAAGCCGGTCCTTTGCTTCGCCAGATGCGCGAGCAAGGTCTCAAAGCCGCCTTTATCTCGGGAGACGGAATCGTCTCGAACGATTTTCTTTCAGCAGCCGGTGGACCGAAATTCGTCGAAGGCGCTTTTATGACCTTTGGAGCTGATCTTCGGAATATCCCAACAGGCAAAGCGATTGTCGAATCCTTCCGCAAATCAGGCTATGAACCCGAAGGCTATACTCTTTACTCCTACAGCGCAGTCCAGGCGATTGCTGCTGCGATGAAGGGCTCTGGCGAACTCCAAGATGGCCGAAAGCTTTCTCGCTGGCTTGTCGACAACGGCGCCGACACTGTGATGGGCAAAGTGAATTGGACACCTAAAGGCGATCTTGTGAAGTCGTCCTACGTAATGTACGTCTGGGATAAAGCCGGCAAATACGCGGAAGCGACGAAGTTCTAAATTCTTTGGATTAAATTGAACGCGTGGGTCCTTCTTCGGACCCATTTGTTTTTTTTAGAAGAGGCTATCGTGGATTGGTATGTGTTCGGACAACAGGTGGTGAACGGCCTGGTCCTAGGTTCGACCTACGGTCTCATCGCCGTGGGTTACACCATGGTCTACGGAATCATCGGTATGATCAACTTCGCTCACGGCGAAGTCTATATGGTGTCGGCGTATCTCACGGCGATCGGTCTCGCGATCCTCGCTTTTCTCGGCATTAGTAATCCTTGGCTGCTCATCGGCCTCACTATGATCTTTGCCATACTCTTCACTAGCCTCCTTGGTGTGACCATCGAACGACTCGCTTATAGACCCCTCAGACGAGCCAACCGCCTTGCACCCCTTATTTCCGCTATTGGTGTTTCGCTGATTTTGCAGAATTATGTTCAGCTTAGCCAGGGTGCAAAGAATCAGGGCGTTCCTACTTTGATCGAAGGCGTTTTTCGCATGGGCTCGGAGGATCACTTTTTCCAAATCACCGCGATGCAGTGTGTGATCGTGGTCGTCGCTCTCCTCGCCATGGGCCTGCTTAATTTTGTCGTGCAAAAAACCGCTTTAGGACGAGCCTGCCGAGCCACTCAGCAGGATAGACAAATGGCGCAAATTCTCGGTATCGACACCGATAAGGTGATCGCGCTGGTGTTTGCGATCGGTGCGGGTCTTGCGGCTATCGCTGGCGTTCTTATTACACTCAACTACGGAAGCTTTGATTTCTTCGTCGGTTTTGTTACCGGCATCAAGGCGTTTACCGCAGCCGTGCTGGGCGGCATCGGTTCGCTTCCTGGCGCTATGCTCGGCGGTATTCTACTGGGCCTTTCCGAATCTCTTTTTTCAGGCTTTGTAAACTCCGATTACAAAGATGTCTTCGCTTTTGGTTTGCTCGTTGGAATCTTGATCTTTCGGCCCAGCGGCCTACTCGGCAAACCCTCGGTGGAAAAGGTTTAAGCGCATGACTAAGGCTCCATTGCCCAAGACTTTACTCTACTCACTCATCGCTGCCGTGATTGCGTTGATACTCTCAGCGCCCCTATCGGGCGTTCTTCTCAACGGCTATGATTTTACACTCACTCTCTCAACGCCTTTGAAAATCGCCGGTGCCGTCCTTGTCCTTAGGCTTGTCTTTGGTCTGCTGCCGGAGTCGTGGACGCGCTCAAGTCAGGTACACGAGATAGCTCCTAGACCACCGCGATTCAAAAGCTGGCAGTTTGCCCTTGCTGCTCTCGTGGTCTTTTTCGCATTAGCTTCCCTCGCGGTCTTCGCCTCAAAATACTGGCTTGCGGTTTTGATACTCGCGTTGATCTATATTCTTTTGGGCCTCGGTCTCAATGTGGTCGTGGGTTTTGCCGGACTGCTGGATCTAGGATTTGTGGGTTTTTATGCGGTGGGAGCCTATGGCTACGCCTTGGGTCATCAATACCTCGGTCTTGGATTTTGGTCGGCGCTGCCCCTGTCGGCTTTGCTAGCGGGACTCTTTGGAATGGTGCTCGGTTTTCCTGTCCTTCGTATGCACGGCGACTATCTCGCAATCGTGACCTTGGGTTTTGGAGAAATCATTCGGCTGGTGATGAATAACTGGATGGCCTTTACAGGTGGCCCAAACGGAGTCGATGCTCCGGCCCCCACTTTTTTTGGTTGGGAGTTCAAAGCACGGGCGACGCAGGGAGGTGTTCCTTTCCATGAGGTTTTTGGATTCGAATATTCATCGGGTTTACTGGATGCTTTTATTTATCTCGTCTTACTCACGGTCGTCTCCTTTACCCTTTATGGAGTGACTCGTCTTCGGGGCATGCCGATCGGTCGAGCGTGGGAAGCCCTTCGCGAAGATGAAATCGCGTGCCGCTCTCTCGGACTGAATCACGTGTGGACAAAGCTATCGGCCTTCGCCATGGGCGCATCGATCGGTGGCGTGGCCGGAGTGTTCTTTGCGGCATCGCAGGGCTTTGTTTCCCCTGTGTCCTTTAGCTTCTTTGAGTCTGCCTTGGTTTTGGCCATCGTTGTTCTGGGAGGCCTCGGTTCGGTCTATGGCGTTGTTCTTTCGGCCTTGTTTTTGACTCTTATGCCCGAGCTTTTGCGCGAGTTTGCTGACTACCGCATTTTGATTTTTGGATTCGCTATGGTCATCATCATGATCTGGCGACCTCGCGGTATGATTCAGCATGCGCGCCCTTACTTTCAGAGGGCTAAGGGATGAACCAGCTGCTTGAAGTTCAGAAAATATCTTTGCGTTTTGGTGGGATCATCGCTCTAAACGAAGTGGAGTTGAGCGTCGCCGAGGGCAGCATCACAGCTATTATCGGGCCGAATGGTGCTGGCAAAACAACTTTGTTTAACTGCATCACAGGCTTTTATCGACCGCAAGGCGGGGCTATACTTTTGCGCGACAAGACCGGCCTTGATCATGTGGATCTGGTCGGGCTCTTAGGCGGTGGGAAAAAGAGTCTGTCGACTCCCTTCAAAAGTCTTAAGAAGGTTTTGAGCGGCTATTTTGGAGGAACTCATCTCGTCGCACGCGCAGGTGTTGCGCGAACGTTTCAAAATATTCGGCTCTTTGCGGAAATGACGGTCGTCGAAAATCTTTTGGTGGCGCAGCATCTCTCTCTCAATCGCAATATCCTCTCGGGCTTGTTGAATCTGCCCAGCTATCAGACGTCGGAACGTGCCGCGCTCGAAAATGCTTATAAATGGCTCGATATTATCGGTCTGTCAGCCTACGGCAATCAATCGGCTGGATCGCTGTCTTACGGGAACCAGAGACGCCTCGAAATCGCGCGGGCGATGTGCACAAATCCACGGATGATTTGTCTCGATGAACCCGCTGCTGGTCTTAATCCGAAAGAAACCGACGAGCTGTCGCACTTGATACGAAAACTCCGCGACGAGTTTGGGGTGACAGTGCTCGTGATTGAACATGATATGTCGCTCGTCATGTCGATTTCCGATCATATCGTTGTATTGAATTACGGGCAGGTTATCGCTCGTGGAACGCCTGAAGCCGTTCGTAAGGATCCGAAGGTTCTTGCGGCCTATCTTGGAACGGATGACGAATGAACCTTGAACTCAAAACAAAACCTCCTATTCTCGACATTAAGAATATTTCTGTGGGTTACGGCGCCACCAAAGTTTTGCACGGCGTCAGTCTCAGTGTCGCCGAAGGTGAAATCGTAACTTTGATCGGAAGCAACGGTGCGGGCAAAACCACGCTTTTGAAAAGCCTTTATTCTGCGCCTGGGCCCTATGAAGGCGAGATTTATTTTGCCGGCCGTAATATTACGGGCATGGCAACTCATCATGTTCCGCGTCAAGGCCTCTCGCTGGTCCCTGAAGGACGCCGAATATTCCCGGCGATGACTGTCCTTGAGAATCTGAAAATGGGCTTAGTCGCTCTCACAGACACATCCCACGAGGCAGCGACTCTCACTCGTATCTTTACTCTATTCCCAAGACTTCAGGAGCGAAAGGATCAACGCGCAGGAACTTTGTCGGGCGGCGAGCAGCAGATGCTCGCAATCGGCCGCTCGATGATGGCCAAACCCAAACTTCTTCTCCTCGATGAGCCCTCCTTGGGGCTAGCTCCTCTAGTTGTCAAAACTATTTTCTCGACGCTCAAACAAATCGCCGCCGAAGGCACCACAATCTTTATCGTTGAGCAAAATGCAAATCAGGCTTTGAAGCTCGCTGATCGCGCCTATGTATTGAGCAACGGCCGCATCACGTTGCAAGGCACTGGGGCCGAACTTCTCGCCAATGACGACGTGAAAAACGCTTATCTCGGCGGGCATTGAAGGCTCAGTTAGTGGTATCATTAACTCCTTATCCGCCTTGGGAGGTCTCATGATACGGCTCCTCGTTCTTCTTGCTTTTTTTCTATCCTTTAGCCCAATCTCTTACGCCGGCCAGCAGATTCAGCCCTGGTTAGGCGTAGAAATCGATCCCGCCCCGCAGACAGTCGGTATACGCGTAAAACGGACAATTACGGGAGCACCGGCGGAAAAAGCGGGATTTAAAGAAGGCGATATTTTAAGGGCCATCGATAAAGAGCCGATTAAAAACCGCGATGGACTGCTCGAAACCCTCAGAAATCGAGGGGTGGGCACAACGGTCAAAGTCCACTTTATTCGAGGCGGGAAAGACGAAGTCAAAGACCTTAAGCTTGAAGTCGTTCCCGATATGCTCGATCTCGCCAAGGCTAATCTTGTGAATAAGCCAGCTTTACCCTTCGAACTGCAAAACGTTGTGACCAAAAAGAAGCTCACCAACGCAGATCTGAAAGGCAAAGCCTATATCCTGGAATTTTGGGCAACGTGGTGCCCGGCCTGCCGCGCAGCAGCCCCACGTGTCAATCAGTGGAGCAAGGCACATCCCGACATTCCGGTCATTGGGATCAGCGATGAGCCTTCCGATCAAATCCTTGCGTTTGCCAAACGCGAAAAGATCGACTACCCGCAAACCTATGATGATCAGGCGAAAGCGCAAAATGCCTATGGGATGGGTTCGATCCCCGCGTTTATTCTGGTCGATAAAAAGGGTGAGGTTGCCGATCTCACAGTTGGAGCTGGCGATTATCTCGAAGAACTTTTGAAAAAAGCCGAATCCCTTCCCAAATGACTGCTCTAGGATTTCATCTTGGGAATTTTCCCGTTTGAGATAAGGACTTTATCAAGAGAAGTTCGCGGGATAAATGTTTCAATAAATTTGTCGATTTTCGCTGAGCGAGTACCGCCTCTTCTGCTATAAGTCAGGCCAGACCTCGCTTTAAAGGAAATTGCCCCATGAAAACTTTATCCCTCGCGCTTCTTTTTTCCGCTCTTGCCTCGCCCGTCTTGGCTCAGGATTTAGTGCCACAGACTTTTCGTATCAATGATCTAAAAACCAACGGTGATGCCTGCCCTCAAGGCACGACCACAATCAATATCTCCGATGATAAAGAAGCATTCACAGTTAACTTCTCACAGTTTTACGTGCAAAAAGGCCCAGGCGCCGAGCCTGGTGATAAGCGTAAGTTCTGTCGCGCGGTGTTTGATACTGAGCAGGATGCGAACTGGGAATATGCGGTCCTTGCGGTCAACGTTCGCGGATTTGTTCAACTCGACGATAAAGTTGTAGCGACGCAAGAATTGCAGTTCGGAACGCGTGGAATCGAATACACTGCGCAAAAGCAGTTCTGGGGTCCTACGGTCGAAGACTACGTTCATGGAGAGCAGATAGCATTTGGCAACGGCCGCTGGTCGGGATGCAAAGCGAAGGCTGCTGATCGCGTGAAGGATTTCGTAGTGAAATCGACGGCTGCCCTCACCGGTGGTGGAAAAAATGCTTCAGGTCTTATGACTGTGGATTCTATCGATGGCGCGCTCGTGCAGAGCTATGAGCTGGTTTGGCGTCAATGTGGTGATAAGAAAGCCAAATTCCTTGCCTCCTGCCAAGTGACCGGAAACAACGGCCGCACCGTTTTTGTCAAAGGCATGGGCCGGGATGAATCTCGCGCGAATCAAAAGGCTTATCAACATTTGCAGGAACGCTGCGCAAAAGTTGGTCCGAATTTTGGAGCGTGTGATCAATCGCTTGCTCAATGTTCGGTCATGAAGTTCTGAACTCTTCAAATTCTGTTCAAAATTCCGCAGATTTGGGGCTAATTCACGCCCCTACTTCTTTCTATCTGACTAAGGCAAAATTTCACTAGCGGTTTAGGCCATTCAGGACTACATTCCGGGTTCTGAAGACGACCCATCGCAATCATTTTGCTCTATTCAGGTAATTATCGCATGAATTGGTCTCAATTTCGCGACAAGCTCAAAATACTTTTGCCTTACTGGCCAGCGTTTCTCGCTGGTTTTGCACTCCTATTAGCGACTTTGCAGCTCATCCGTATGGATCACACCGTACGAGAAAAGTTCGAAGGCAAACGCTGGCGACTCCCTTCGCAGGTGTATGCTCGCCCCCTCGAACTCTACGAGGGCGCATCGATCAGCATCGCCGATCTGGAAACCGAACTCAAAGAACTCGGATACTCCAAAGTTAGTAGCGTGACGGGTTCGGGTGAATACTCTCTGACCGAGAGCGAAGTCGTTATTCATCGCCGTCCTTTCACCTTCTTTGAAGGTCAGGAAGAATCTCTCGAATTCCGTGTTCGTTTTGCTGGCCGCACGGTAGCCTCACTCACAACGGCTAAAAACGAGGCACTCGATCTTGCTCGCCTTGATCCCTTGAAAATAGGCGGCATCTATCCTTCGCAAAAAGAGGATAGAAAACTTGTGCAGCTTAAAGAGGTTCCTAAAGACCTCATTAATTCCCTTCTTGCTATCGAAGACCGCGATTATTTTGATCACTTCGGTGTGTCGATCAAAGGCATTACGCGTGCTGTCTGGACGAACATTCGTGCGGGACGTGTGGCTCAAGGCGGATCGACGCTGACTCAGCAGCTCGTCAAAAACTTTTATCTGACGTCTGAAAAGTCTTTGAAGAGAAAGCTCATCGAAGCGGTTTATGCTGTACTCTTGGAAGTTCATTATTCCAAAGATGAAATCCTTGAGACCTATATCAACGAGATCTATCTTGGTCAAAGTGGGGATAACGCGATTCATGGTTTTGGACTCGCAAGCGAGTTCTATTTTGGTCGCACACTGAATCGCCTAACGCTTGAGCAATCGGCTTTGCTCGCGGCACTGGTCAATGGCCCTTCGATCTACAATCCGATTCGTAATCCTGAGCGTAGTAAAAAACGTCGTGATCTCGTTTTGGAACGTTTGCTTAGCGATAAGAAGATTAGTCAGGACCAATTCACGGCAGCTGTCAAAGCTCCAGTGAAAGCGCAGCCTTCGCGGGCGTGGAAAACGAATCGTTTCCCGGCTTATCTGGATCTCGTTCGCCGTAACCTTCATCGCGATTATGAACAGGAGGATTTGCAGGTCGATGGTCTGCGCGTCTTCACGGCCTTTGATCCCATTGCACAGATATCGGCTGAAAAAGCGGTCGCTGATTTTATCGCGGATCAGGGCAAAGGCGGAGCGACTCTTCAGGTTGCAACGGTTGTCGTCTCGGAATCAGGAGAAGTCTTATCTCTCGTTGGCGATAAAGTTCCTAACTACCAAGGTTTCAACCGTGCACTTGATGCCAAACGTTCGATAGGATCTTTGGCTAAGCCTGCTGTGTTACTGACCGCGCTACGCTCGGGTAAAACATTAGCGACGACGGTTTCGGATGAGCCCGTGTCGGTCCCGCAAAATAAGGGAAAAGTCTGGGTGCCGCAGAACTATGATCATATGAGTCATGGTGATGTCACCCTGTTGAAGATGATCACGCAGTCTTACAATCAGGCTACCGTTCGGCTTGGACTATCGGTTGGACTGCCGAATATTCGTCAGACGTTTCGTAAGTTGACCGGGGTTCAAGACTTTCCCCTTGCGCCTGCGATGATGCTCGGCTCGGTGGATATGAGTCCGTTTGCAGTTGCTGGTATGTATTACACGATATTCTCGGGCGGCTATCGCACGGATCTGCGTGCGGTTCGTGGCGTTCAGGATAGTGATGGTAAGGCGGTTCGTTCTTATGCGAGCAAGATTCATAAAGAATTTGATTCCGATGTCATGCATCTCATGCACTACGCTTTACGCGCTGTCATTTTTGAAGGGACCGGAGGCGGAGCTTTCAAACACTTGCCGATGGATATTCATGCGGCGGGTAAAACGGGAACATCCAACGATCAGCGCGACAGTTGGTTTGCTGGTTTTACAGGCGATCGCCTGGCGGTGGCCTGGGTTGGAAACGACCAGCATTTGCCGACAAAATTAAATGGATCGACTGGTGGGCTTGCGGTTTGGTCACGTGTCATGGCGAAAGTCGCACACAAATCGCTAACTCTGAAAACGCCCTCAAGCATAAGCTATCAGTGGGTCGATGGACAGACGGGTGCGCTTAGCCAGGCCTCGTGTCTTGGCGTTCGTTATCTTCCTTTTACGCGGAAAACTGTTCCGACTGGAACACCAGGTGCCTGCCCAACGCCAGAAGCTACTGAAGGCGATACGGCAGGTCCCGCGAGTTCATCCACTTCGCCCTTTGATTGGTTTTAAAACATGATTTCTGTGATTCTAAGGAAGCTCGGCGTGAAACGCGAATGGACCCAATCTTTGCATGCTCATGGATTTGCGCGCGGTGATCTCGCGTCATATCTCTTCTGCGCAATCGCAGGGCTCGTGTTTATAAACTGTGCTCACCAAGATGACGATCACTACATCACGCGTCGTCCGAAGGAAATGGTCTCACCACCGGCTGTGCCGCCTCGTGGACCCGTCCCGGCTCTGCCCACAGCGCCTTTGTCGGTGCCGATTCCTCAGACGCCTGGGTCGGCATCGGTGTCTGTTCCCAAGCCTCGCAGCGAAGCCGCTGCGAACAAGCCGGCGCAAAACGCGCCGACGGTCGGTAAGATCAATCTTTCGGCGCTTCAGCTAAAGATGGACTCCTCACTTTCGCCTCCGGTCAAACGCCTTGTGAGTAACGCCGAGGAGTCTTTGAAAAAGGGCCGTGTACTCGAAGCGCGAGCCCAGGCCGACCGCGCTTATCGTATGAATCTGAGGGACCCACGAACATCATTTCTACTCGCCAAAGTCTCGGTTCTGGAAAAGGATTATGACGGCGCTGAGCAGTGGGCAATGCGTTCGCTGGAGTATGTCGATGACGAGGCTAACAAGGCCGTAATTTGGGGCTTGATCGCCCGCGCTCGGGAAAAGGCTGGGAACAAGCCTGGTGTGGCGGAAGCTTTGAAAAAACGCGACTCGGTTCGCCGCTGACCTAAGCTTAATTAATATTCAGCGCACATAATTGCACTTATGATCTGTGGCCGTTGACCGACATGAGGTTAATGGCGGTAGGTTAGAAAGTGCTTTATAGTTTGCATAAAGTGGATTAATTATAAACACAAGACCCCCGTGCGATTCTAAAGGCCGAATGTGCTTAGTTTTCCAATGAAGCCGATCCTCAACTGAGGAAATTTTCGTCAGGGTTGGTCGAGAAATTTTTTTTGATAAGCTCCCGCCGAGTGCGACGGTGCCGCGAGGTCCCGGGCAAGCTTTTTGGGAATGTTTCCGTCCCTTAGTGTGTTTCAGGCCAGGAGTACTTCGGTGCACCTGGTCCATTTTTTT